>DASPXS010000405.1:0-12896 GCA_035637175.1 Haliangiales bacterium
TCGTGTCCGCCGACCGCCGCGAATTGACCAGTCCCAAATTGTGTTGCATATGCGACATTATTTTGGGCGCCTGTTTCAGGCGGTTCGTGGGCCGGGAACAAAGCGCGGCTAGTTAACTCTCCGACTCGCGGCTGCCTGGAGTGCGGAAGCCAATGAACCTCCATCGGTCGTGGGCATCTTACGTGGGCGCCGATCACCGAATAATCCGGCCAAGGCGTGAATTTCACGCAAAGTGCGTGAGATTCACGCACGAAGATTCAAGGTTTCTCGCCTCAGGCTGACCAGCGCCAGCCGTACGTCGAAAATACTCTGCCAAATAGTAATCGGATCCCCGGTCGAAACCGGAGCCTGGAAGCGGAAGTTGCTGTGGCATGTTTTTTGCGCCAACGGACGAGAAATTGCCAAACACCGGTCGTCCTTAACCGACCCTGCTTGCAGGCCAAACGATGGCGAGAAACGTATGGACAAATCATTGATGCGCTTGTTGGGGTTGTTCAGCGTAATTCTGTCCCTGGCCTCTGACGTTGGCGCGGCGGCGGCTGTGCAAGCGGTTTCTGTGGCCATTCCATCCGCTCCTGTTTCCGCGGGCGGGAACAGCGATTCTCTGGGGTCGGTTATCAGCGCCGATGGCCGTTTTGTCCTCTTTCTCAGCTCCGCCAATAATCTCGGCCAGCCTGGATTATGCCGTTATCGCCCATGATCTGGCGGCAGGCACAAACGCCGTCATTGGTTACAGCGCGGCATCCGGCGGGTCCAAGGCGCAGATCAGCGACAACGGTCGATTTGTGGTCTTCGTCAGCGCCGCGGATGCGCCGAACACGTCCGCCGGAACGAACCATGTCTTCCTGTACGATCTCCAGACTTCGACGACCACCCTGGTGAGTTTCAATCGAAATCGCACTGGCGGCGGCAACGGGCCATCCGACTCGCCATCGATCAGCGCCGATGGCCGTTTTGTCACTTACCGCAGCTCCGCCAGCGACCTGGTCGCGGAGGACAACAATAACCAGCCGGACGTGTTCGTGTTCGATCGATTGACCGGAGTCAACACGCTGGTCAGCGTAAATCAGATCGGCACCATGTCCGGCAATGGTTCTTCTTCTGCGCCGGTGATCAGCGCCGATGGCAGCAGGATCGCATTCCGCAGTCTGGCCTCCGACCTGATCGCCGGGGATTTCAACAACACACAGGACGTTTTCATTTCCCCCACTCCGATTGTGACATTTGTGGATTCAGACGGAGATGGCATGGATGATGCGTGGGAGAGCGCACGTTTCGGTGATTTGTCGCACGATGGCATGGGCGATACCGACGGAGACGGTGTCAGCGACCTGGCGGAATACAAAACCGGCACGAATCCGACGGATGCCGCTTCCAGATTGAGCGCGGCGGCGACGGTGTTGCGCGGGGGCGATCAGACCACCATTACATGGGAAGCGGTTCCAGGCAGGAGCTATCACCTGGAACACAAGAACGATCTCAGCGAAGCGACCTGGGGCGTCGTTCCTGCGGGCATAACGGTGGACGGTTCGACGGCGATTTGTGTGGACGGCACGGTGGCTTTCTCAGGCCAACGGTTTTATCGGGTCACGCTCGTGGAGTAGCGGGAACGGGGCGAGGGACGAGCCGACCGATCACGCTCGTCCCCAATTTTGGCAATGGAATTGCTGTTTTTTACAAACGTCCGAGGAGGTTGTTGGGAACTGGGCTGAGGAGGATGGCCGGAAACCGCCATCCTCCTTTTCTTTTGAGCCGTACGACAGCCGCGGAATGACGCAGCATTTCCCCATTTTACCCCTGCCCCTGCTGCCACCGAATGACGCAAGGGTGCGGACGCAGAGCCGCCGGGACTTCTGGTTCGGAGTGGCCGGCAACTCTTGTCCTTTTCCCGCGTGACTTTCATCGTCATTCACCACAGATTCCTGCCAATTACGCGGTATGAAACCCCCCCCCGTTTCTCGCAGCGGAAGGTTTTCGGGCGGACCGGGCGAAGACGTTGCCCGGTTCACCGAATCCATTTCATTCGATTGGCGGCTGTGGCGACACGACATCCTCGGTTCCATTGCCCATGCCACGATGCTTCACAAAATAGGCATCCTGACAAAAAAAGAGCAGGGAGCCATCGTGAAAGGCCTCGACGACATCGGGCGGGAGATCGTGGCCGGCAAATTTCAGTGGCGGACGGAACTGGAGGACGTCCACATGAACATCGAAGCCGAACTGACGCGGCGCGTGCCCGCGGGCGCCAAACTCCACACCGCCCGCTCGCGCAATGACCAGGTGGCGCTCGACCTGCGGATGTGGCTGCGCGACGAGATTTTTGAGCTGGCGCGGGAGATTCGCTCACTTCAAAACGCGCTGGTCTGGCTGGGCGAACAGAATGCCGACGTATTGATTCCCGGCTACACGCACCTGCAACGGGCGCAGCCGGTCTATTTCGCGCATCACTTCCTTGCCTACGCGGAGATGTTCGAGCGGGATCACGAGCGATTGAAGGATTGCTTCAAGCGGGTGAACGTTTGTCCGCTCGGCAGCGGCGCCATTGCCGGCTCGACCCTGCCGATCGACCGCGAGCTGGTGGCCCGGTTGCTCGGCTTCATTGATTCCAAAGACAAACCGCTGCTCACGCAGAACTCAATGGACGCTGTGAGTGACCGCGATTTCGCCGTCGAATTCTGCGGCCATGCGGCTCTGCTTGCCGTCCACCTTTCGCGTCTGGCCGAGGACATGATTTTGTGGGCGAGCGCCGAGTTCAATTTCGTCAAAATCGCGGACGCCTGCACGACCGGCTCGTCGCTGATGCCGCAGAAGAGAAACCCGGACGTTGCCGAGTTGACGCGCGGCAAGGCGGGCCGCGTCATCGGCAACCTGGTATCACTGCTGGTTCTGTTGAAAGGGTTGCCGATGACTTACAACCGCGACCTGCAGGAGGACAAGGAGCGGTTGTTCGATTCCGCGGACACCGCGCGGGCCGCCACGCGGCTCATGACGACGTTGCTGGAGAACACGACGGTCCAGGCCGCCGTCTGCAACGCCGCGGCGAGCGATCCGACGCTGCTGGCCACGGACCTGGCGGACTATCTCGTGCGTCAGGGGGTGCCATTCCGGCAGGCGCACCATATCGTCGGCGCGGTTGTCGCGCTGGCTGAAGCGTCGGGAAAACCATTGAACCGCCTCCTGCCGGAAGACCTCCGGTCCGTGGACAAACATTTCGGCGCCGACGCGCTCCAGGTTTTCGAGCTGAAACACGCCATGTCACAGCGGGAGATCACCGGTGCTCCGGGAACGAAAGAAGTGCGCAAGCAACTGGCACGTTGGCGAAAGACTTTGGGGGGTTAGCGTCGTGTCCCCAACGCTTCCTTACCATGGCCTCGCAAAGTGAATGTGTTTCTGTGACCGCACACTGACATGGGGGATTTTTCCTCAGGACTGCTGACCGATTTGCTCAGGCAGGTTTCGCGCTCGTTTTATTTGACGCTGCGCGTGTTGCCCGCCGCCATCCGCCCGCAGATCGGGCTGGCTTATCTGCTCGCGCGCACGAGCGACACGATTGCCGACACGCCAATCGTTGCGCCGGACGGGCGGCTGCAAGCCCTCCAATCGCTGCGCGATCGGATTCTCGGCGACTCCACGGAGCCGCTGGACTTTGGGGAGTTGGCCCGGCAACAGGATTCGCCGGCTGAATGGAGCCTGCTTCAACGCATCGAAGAATCGCTGGCGCTGCTCGAACGTTTTGCCGCCGAGGACCGGCTCCGCATCCGCGAAGTGCTGGCGATCATCATCAGCGGGCAGCAACTGGACCTGAAGCGTTTTGCCGAGGCGTCACGCGAGCGAATTGTTTCCTTGAACAGCGACGACGAACTGGACGACTACACGTATCGGGTGGCCGGTTGCGTCGGCGATTTCTGGACGAAAATGTGCCGCGCGCATTTGTTTCCCGATGCGCCGCTGGATGACGAGTGGCTCCGGGCCGGCGGCGTGCGATTCGGCAAAGGGCTGCAACTGGTGAACATTCTGCGCGACCTCCCGCGGGACTTGCGCCAGGGCCGGTGCTACCTGCCAAGCGTGCGATTGTGGTCGATTGGCCTGGCCCCGTTCGATTTGCTCGAGCCGACGAACGTGGCGAAGCTCCGGCCGGTTTATGACCTTTACCTGGCCCGGGCGGAGGAGCATTTGAGCGCGGGCTGGCACTACACCAATGCCCTGCCCCGGTCGCAGGCGCGGGTGCGGCTGGCGTGCGCCTGGCCGCTGTTGATTGGCCTCAAAACGCTGGAAAAGCTGCGCGCCGGCAACGTCCTCGCCCCCGAACTCCCTATCAAAATCAACCGGTCCGAAGTCCGCAGTATCCTTCTTCGCACCGTTCTTTATTATCCCTGGGCGCCGGCCTGGGAACGGTTGGTCGCCCTTCCCGAACCCGGAAATAAAGTTGATTCGCAGGCTTTTTTCAGTTAAATTTCGCGCATGAATATTTCAAAGCCGGCATTGATTTTGTCGAGCGCGGGACTGGGTCTGACCCTGGTTTACAGCGAGCAGGGCACCAACAGCGCGCCGACCAAGGCACAAACGGTTTTGCGGCAAAAAATCGCTGAATTAAACCGCACTGATTCCTCGAAGAGCAGGGAAGAGCGACTGGCGGAGGCGGAACGCCTCCATAAAGAAGGGAAAATCAGCGATGAACAGTACGAAACGCTCAAGAAAAACATCCAGGAACAGTACCCAGCCCCCAGCGGCTCCCTGACGCCGGAAGCCCGGGCGAAAGCGCAGGCCGCGTTGGAGCAGAAAATCGCCGAGTTGAACGCGGGACCGAAAGCCGCGGCGCCCGCCAGTTCCGAGGTCCAGGCCAAGGCCGAACAGGCATTGCAGCAAAAGCTTCAGGAAACGCGGACTGGAACGTCGGCGCGGCCCGAAACCGCGGCGCGGCCCGAAACCGCCGCCGTTCCCCAGGAGGTTTTGCGGCAAAAGATCGCCGAGTTTCGGACGCCGGAGAAGACCAATTACGTTCCCTCGACCGCGAGCGCCACGCTGACACCGGAATTGGAGGCCAAAGCGCGCGAACTCATGCGGATGAAAATTGCCGCGGCCCACAAAGAGAGTCCGGTTCCGACGCAGCCCAGCTCCGAGGCACAGGCCAAGGCGTTGGCAGTTCTTCCTGGCGCCGAAACCGAGGCGAAAGCGGGTATCACCTCCGACACACCGGAACAGACCCGCCTGCTGCGATTGAAGATTGCCGAGTCAAAGGGGATCATCTCGCCCGAAGAAGCTTCCAATGCGGCGACCGCGTCGGCGGCTCCGGCTACGCTGGCCGCTCCGGCCGCTCCGAGTCCGGGAGCAGCCACGCGGGTTGCGACCGCGCCGACCGCTGGGTCACCCGCGTCCGCGCCGCGGGCAACCCCGGCAATCGGCGCTGCTCCGATCGCCCTTCAGTCATCGAACAAGACCGGTCTGGCCCGTCTGAGCGAATTGACCGATCTCTACAAGGCGGACCGGATCACGCCCTACGAATACCATCACGAACGAGCGAAGATCGTGGCGACACTGTAAACCGCAGGCCGTTTGGTTTGCCCGCCCGTCTTCGCGGCTCATTGTTTTTTAGAACGTGCCGGGGTCGAGTCACTGCGGGTTTTTGGCGCGCCAATCTTTGTTTTTCCGACCAGGACGGCCCCTTCCTCGACGACCAGGTTTTTCGCCTCGATATCGCCGAACATCCTGCCGGTGGCGCGGAGCACCACAACGCCGCTGGCGCGCAGATCGGCCGCGAGTTCACCCGCAATCTCGGCTCCTCCCACGGTGATGGCCTCTTTCCAGCGAAAATGGTTTTCCGCGGGAATAATGAGCCGGCCCGCCTTGAAATTTCCTTTGATGTCGGCCGTCGAGTAGATCGTCAACGACCGTTCCGCGGTGAGCTTGCCGAGGAATTTGCCCTTGATAATGGCATCGCCGACGAGGACCTCGGTGTTGAAGACATAACCTTTGGGCTCGATGACGAACTCCCCTTTGGTTTTGAAATTCTTCGAAACGGCATTGGTGATGTGGTAGTCGCGCAGGTCGATGTGGCTGCTGCATCGTTTGCACATGGTGGATTGTGCGCTGACCGCCACTTCCAGTTCGGTGCCGCACTCGAAGCAGGCGAGTTTTCTCAGTTCCCTCGGACGCTCCGGCGAGCGGGCGGCGGGTTTGAGGACTTCCTGGACCTTAATGTATTGGCCGCACTGCTTGCAGACCGTGGAGATGGCGGCGCGGGGTTCCGATTGCTGGCGCCCGCAGCGCGGGCAGGTCACCAGGACCTTCGCCTGTTTTTTCGCTGGCATTCAATGCTCACCCCCGCGGGGCCGGCGGCGGGTCAGCGTCCGCCTGATTTGACCAGTTCGGGGATTTTCGGCGCCTCGCTGCTCCGCGGCGGCGGAGCGGTGGGAGAGACTTTGTTGGGGTTGACCTCGGTCTTGCCGACAAACGTCACGCCTTCTTCGATGGCCAGTTTGGTCGCGCGGATGTCACCGAACAATTCCGTCTTGGCTTTGATGTCGATTTTGTCCTTGGCGGTGATATTGCCATTGACTTTGCCGCGCACGACGACGTTGGTGGCGTTGACATTGCCGTTGATGATCGCGCCGTCGCCCAGGTTCAACGTGCCGTCGGTATGGATTTCGCCGTCCAGTTTCCCGTCAAAGGTCAGTTCGCCGGAGAATTTGATATTGCCTTTGATTTCAACGTCCGAGTTCAACACGTTTTTCGACGCATTTCCAGGTGTGCTCATAGGGGTGTTTGTGGTTAGTTTCTATTACCGGATGTCGTAGTTACTCCAACATCGACAAGGCGTCAAAACGTTTGTTCGAGAATCGCCGCGGGACATTTTCGCTCCTTTCACCCTTGGAATTTTCGCTTTCAAACGATGGCGGGCGCGTGTATTCGTTCGTTCTTTCCCTGTGACCACGAACGAACCGCCGCCCAGGAGTTCGCCGGGCCGACTCACCTCGCTCGACGCCTATCGCGGCTTCGTCATGTTCCTGATGATGGCCGAAGTGTTGCGCTGCTGCCGGGTGGCGGCGGCCCTCCCGGCGAGCGGCCTGTGGAAATTCCTTTGCCACCATCAGTCGCACGTCGAGTGGATCGGCTGCTCGCTGCACGACCTGATCCAGCCGTCGTTTTCATTCATGGTTGGCGTGGCGCTGCCGTTCTCCATCGCCAGCCGCGGCGCCAAGGGCCAGTCGCCCGCGCGAATGACCTGGCACGCCTTCTGGCGCGCGCTGGTGCTTGTTCTGCTGGGCGTCTTCCTCCGCTCGACCGGCAGCCCGCAGACGCACTGGACTTTTGAAGACACACTGACGCAGATCGGTCTTGGCTACGGCGCGCTGTTCCTGCTCGGTTTTCGTCCGGTGCGCGACCACTGGGTCGCGCTGGCGGTGATCCTCGTCGGTTACTGGGCCGCTTTTGCGCTGCATTCGGTTCCGCCGGATTTCGACTGCGCGAAGGTTGGGGTGCCGAAGGACTGGCCGCATTTGATGACCGGCTTCGCCGCGCACTGGAACAAGAACAGTAATCTCGCCTGGGCGTTCGACACCTGGTTCCTCAACCTGTTTCCGCGCCAGAAGCCTTTCGAGTTCAATGGGGGCGGCTACGCGACGCTGAGTTTCATTCCGACGCTGGGCACGATGATTCTCGGCCTGATCGCGGGCGGCGTCATTCGCAGCGAGCGCGCGCCGGGGGCGAAGCTGCAATGGCTTTTGCTGGCCGGCATCATCGGCCTCGTGTCGGGCGCGCTCATCGGCTGGCTGGGCATTTGCCCCGTCGTGAAACGCATCTGGACGCCGAGTTGGACGCTCTACAGCGGCGGATGGTGTTTCCTGTGGTTGGCCGGTTTTTACCTGGTCATCGAGATCATTGGTTTCAAGGGTTGGGCGTTTCCGCTGGCGGTCATCGGCATGAATTCGATCGCGGCGTATTGCATTGCCCACCTGTTTGAAGGTTTCATCTTAAAAAATCTCAAGACCCATCTCGGTCAGAATGCCTTCAAGACTTCCGGCGACGCTTACGAACCGTTCCTGCACGGCGCGGCTGTCCTGCTCGTCTTCTGGCTGATCCTGTTCTGGATGTATCGCCGGAAAATCTTCCTGCGCGTTTGACGTCCCGGGCCCGCCGGGATGCAGTGAAGGCGCCGCGCGATGCCTGGACAGCACAACGTCTGTCTCCGGGATCGTCCTGTCCTGGCGGGTGCGGTTGACGGGCCGGCGCCGGCCCTGGGATTTCCGGCAGGAAAACGGGTTGCAGAAGAAACCATACGCGATACCTTTAAGACATGAAGACACCCAACCGCATTTCCGGCCGTCGTACCACCGCGAATTCACCTGGTTTCCTGGCATTATCGTTGGCGGCGCTGTGTCTGACCGTTGGAACCATGCCCGCGGGAGACCAGGGAGAGGTGAAAAAGGAGACCAAGAAGGAAGTCAAACTGGAACAGAAAAAGAACGGCGGGTCTGAAGCAACCGTGATCACCGGCTCTCTGATACCGCAAAAGGTCAAGCCCAACCGCATTCCGGTGACCAGTTCACCGGTCATCATCATCAGCCGGCAGGACATCGAACGCAGCGGCGAAGCCACTCTCGCCGGCGTGCTCAGGAAACAGATTTCCCGGTAAATTCTCCCGGCGCGGACTCAATTGTTCCGCACGAAAAGTTTGCCCGGCAACTGCCGGATCAACCGTTTCATCTCCAGGCCGAGCAGCGCTACCGAAACGGCCGAGGCGGGCAACCCGCTGTGACGAATCACCTCGTCCGTCGTGATTTCTTCGTGGCGCAACACGTCGTAAACCTTCTGTTCGTTCTCGGACAAGCTGAGCGCGGGCAGCGTGCCGCTCTCCGCCGGCGACGCCGGACGGTTTGTCGCCGGGAAGAGATATTCAAATTCGCTCAAAATGTCCTCCGCCCCTTCGCAAAGTTTAGCCCCTTTCTTGATCAAGTCATGGCAGCCTTTGCTCTGCGGTGAATCAATCCGGCCCGGCACGGCGAACAGTTGACGGCCGTTGTCGATGGCCATGCCGGCCGTGATGAGCGCCCCGCTGGTGAGGTTGGCTTCCACGACCACCGTGCCTAGCGTCATTCCGGCCACGATGCGGTTGCGAATGGGAAATGACTGCTTGTCCGCCTTGCGATTGAACGGGAACTGCGTGATCACCGCGCCGTTGGCCGCGATGCGCTGGAACAGCTCGGCGTTTTCCGGCGGAAAAACGATGTTAATACCGGTGCCGAGGACGGATATCGTGCGGCCTTTTGCGCTCAACGCGCCCTGATGCGCCGCCGTGTCGATGCCCCGTGCGCCACCGCTGACCACGGTCACGCCGACATAAGCGAGTTGATACGCCAGCTTCCGGGCCGTTTCCAAACCGTAGTGCGTCGTCAAACGCGAACCGACCATCGCAGTGGAATTCTTGTCCCTGGCGGTCAGTCGTCCTTTGACGTAAAGCACGATCGGCGGATCGTAAATCTGGCGCAGCAGTTCGGGGTAAACGTCGTCGGGCTGCGTGAGAATGTGACAGTCGAATTCCTGGATGCGTCTCAGCTCGCCGCTCAAATCAACGGACTTCTCCCAGTGGGCAATGGCTTCGGCGGTTTCATCGCCAATGCCCTGGACCCGGACCAGTTGCTGTTTGGAAGCGCGCAGGACGGATGGCGCATCGCCGAAGTGTTCGAGCAATTGCCGCACACGAATCGGCCCGACATGCTCGATCATGTTCAAGGCGACGAGCGCTTCTTTCGACTCCATGGCGGCTGGAATAGCGAAATCCGGCGGCAGCGGCAACTCCATAAAATGACAAAATCCGAATGCCGATATCCGAAAGAATTCCCAAGCCCGAATGACGAAACAATTGTCGCCCGCTTCAGATTCGGTCATCTGTCATTCCTTCGTCCTTCGTGCTTCGTCCTTCGCCGGGATTCCCGGCGTTGTGCCGCGCGACAGGGCGGGTCAGCGTTGCCTTCCGTCGGTTGAACGTTTAGACTGGCGCGTGGTTCGACTGGTCTTGTTCGATATTGACGGCACGCTGATTTACACCGGCGGCGCGGGAGTCAAAGCGTTCGGGTGCGCGTTTGCCGCCGAATTCAACATCCCCAACGGCACGGAGCGCCTGAAATTTTCCGGGCGGACCGACACCGGGCTGGCCCGCGAGTTTTTCCTCCAAAACCGGCTCGAGCCGTCGCCGGAAAATTTTCGCCGCTTCTTTGACAGCTACGTGTTCTGGCTCGACCACCTGCTCACGCAAACGCGCGGCGGCGTCTTCCCGGGCGTCTGGCAGTTCATTCACGAGTTGCACGCATTGCCTGGTCCACCGGCGATCGGCCTGTTGACCGGCAATATCCGGCTCGGGGCGGAAATCAAACTTCGCCACTTCGAACTCTGGGAGGTTTTCCAGACCGGGGCGTTTGCCGACGATCACGAAGACCGCAATCAAATCGCCGCCCTCGCCCGACAACGGGGGAGCCGGTTGCTGGACAGCCCGTTGCGCGGCGAGGAAATCCTTGTGATCGGCGACACGCCGCGCGACATCGAGTGCGCCCGCGCGATCGACGCTAAAATTTTGGCCGTGGCGACCGGGGGCGCGAGGTTTGACGAATTAAAGGCGCATCACCCCGATTGGCTGGTAGAAGATTTTACCAAAGTAAAGGCGAAGGAAGTGTGTTCGGAGGGTTGATTCAACGCTTCAACCCTTCAACGTTTCCGAAAGGTTCCAGCGGCCTTCCGCCACAATCGGCGCAATGTCCCTCGCGCAGGACGAACTGCGCGCGGCAGCGGGGGCAGTAGGACTGATTGGCCGGTTCGGCGGGTTTGGGCGGCGCCACCAAGTCGTCAGGCTTGAGATCCACGCGCAGCAGGAACTTCGTGATCGCTTCCTCCTGGGCGGCCCGGAACCAGTGCTCGGCGGCGAGGGCATCGGGATCGTTCGTCGGGCAAACCGGGAAAAGCGGGTGGCGCAAATCCAGCAACACCTGCCGCGCAAAACTTTCGAAGTTCTCCGGCGAACACAAAACCTTTGCGATCGCCAGCGGGTGGAAGCGCTCCAGCAGGTGACGGGCGAGCAGGTCGGGCGCGCGGATGGCTGTGGGCGGCGCGAGCAGCATCGTGAGAAACGGTTTGAGTCGTTCTTCGTCGGCTTCGGAATGAAGCGTTTGGTGGGCGCGGCGAAACAGAAGGGCGATGGTGATGGTTTGCGCGAGCATGCCGGCCAGCAGCCACAGTCCGTACGGTCCAAGGCCGAATCGCCAGACCAGCGGCACGACGAAAAGAAACAGGTAAGCGAACAGCGCATTGGACAGAAGGCGCAACGGCCGGGCGCGCGACCGGCACTCCTTCAGCCGCCGGGAAATTTCTCCGGCATCGAGACTCTCGTGGATCCAACCCTTGATGGCTTTGGCGCGCTCGGCTTCCCCCAGCTTGCGGAGACGCCTCAGCGCGTCAACCCAATGTCGCGCGGAAAAGGTCGAGATCGCCCGCAGAAAAATCCGGCCGTTCACCCGCACCTTTCTGCCGTCCCTGGCAACCTCGCGAATCTCCGCAAAGCGAAAGTATCGGGCCGTTTGTGCCGGCCGGCCGGCGGGATTGAGGCAGGCGGATGAATAGGCGAGAGCACCCTGGGGCGACAAGGAAAAGGGAACCAGCGGGCTGAGGAAGAGGGTACCCAGCGGCGGCAGCGGGTTGGCCAGAAGCAACCCGCCGCGTTGATTGCCCAGCAGCGCGCCGGGATACAGGATGCGAAAGCTCTTTCCCCACCAGGTTCCCAAAGCCAGCGCGCCGCGTCGCACCCAGACAAGACATTCGCTCAGATAAATGAGCGCGAGGACCAGCAGCAGGCTTTCCAGTTCACCCATGCCGGGCGGCGGGCGGGATTACTGCGTTGGGTGGCTTTTGCGACCGCCGTTGATCAGGCGTTTCAACCAGGCGGCCACAGCGGCCACGCCGAGCACGACCACTTTCCACGCCTTCTTCAACAGCAACACGAGACTGGCGAAGAGTCCGGTCTTCACCGCGACTGCGGCCGCGCCGCCGGTGATCAACGCGGCCAGGCCGTATTTCGCGAGCTTGTCACCCTGGCGATATTCGGCGTAACGCTCGCCGGGTTTGTAGGAATAATCCTTCAATATCGCCTGATAGGCAGGCGACGCGTCCGTGAGCCGGTCCGGTTTGATGACCAGATTCACTTCCATCACGCCTTTGCGACCGAGCAGGCGGGTGTTGTAGTTGATGACCGGGCGTCCTTCGCTTTCCGCGCGGATGGCCCACTCGAGATTGTGCGTTTGTTCGTTGTACCGCGGCGGGAATTCCCATCCGGTGACATGCAACGCCGGCGCTCCCATTTTCTCGCGATACTTGTTCCCTTCTTCGGTACCCTCCTTGATCGCCTTCAGTAATTTGTCGGCATTGAGCTTGTCTTTGTCGTCGTCCTTGACATAACCGACGTTGGAAAACTCAAAAACAACAAACCAACTCCGCGACGTGGGGGCGAGAAGCCCGAGTTCGTTGCCGGAAGTGGGATTGCCGCTCGCTTCAAGGATCTGCTGCGTCTCCTTGGCGCCGATGAACATGAAGTCCTCGGGCACCTGAATTTCCGCGATACTCTTCAATTCGGCCTTCGCCGGACCTTTGATCCAATGCAGACGGTCCATCGGCGAATCCGGCGCGCCAGCATTCGGCTCATCCGCGGCGCGGACCGGCAACATCGCGGCGCAGAGACTGAGCGCCATGAGGGCAAATGACTTAACTTTGGGCATAATGTCTTTCCGAGGTGTCTGAACCGGGCCGAAACCTGGGGTCACCCTGATAAACTGATTTTTCACTTTCTGTAGTCTGTGCTTAAAGCACGAATGATGCCTGCGGGTCAAGCTGTTTAGCTTTGGCACCGATGCGAACGC
>DASPXS010000406.1:0-4039 GCA_035637175.1 Haliangiales bacterium
AGGTCCGCCGATTTGCCGGTCCAGATCGTCGCCGCGCCCAGAATAATTTGTACCGCAACCAGCCCCAGCCACGCCGCGGCGACTTTGGACAGGGGATGCTGTTGGCCGAGGCGCCGACGGGCCAGCCACGCGGAATAGGCCACCAGGAGCAGCAGGGCGACCGCCATGATCCGATGCGCCATTTGTAAAACAACCTGAAACGCGGTGATGGGATTGACCGCGTTCACGTCCAGGCGCTGCTGGTTGTACCGGGCGATGGAGTCCGCGTCCAACGCCGGCCAGAGGCGGCCGTAAGCCCCCGGAAAATCCGGGATGGCCAGGCCCGCGTGTTGGTGCCGCATGGTCGCGCCCAGGATCAACTGAGCAAAAACCAGGAGCGTCGTGAACAGGAACAACGGGCGAAACCTGCCGCTGTCCGGCAGTGCCGATTTGAGCGCCGGCGCATTGAACCACCAGCGGCTGGTGAATAAAGCGATCGCACAGGTCAAGACGAAGAACAACTGGCCCAACGCCGCGTGAAAGATTCCGATTTCATCCTTGAACAGCACCACCCGCAATCCGCCCAACACACCCTGCAATACAACCGCCAAAAAAGCGATGACCCCGGCCCAACGCAGCCAGCGCCGCGATTCCTTCAACCAGAGCCAGACCGCCAGGATGGTCGTCAAAAGCCCGACACCTGACGCCACCAACCGATGCGTGTGTTCGTAGAAAACGCCGCCGACCCATTTGGGAATCGGGAAAAAAAACAGATTGTAACCGAACGTGGTTGGCCAGTCGGGCACGGCCATGCCCGCGCCATGGCTGGTGACCAGCCCGCCGAAACAGATCAGCACCAGCGTGGCCGCGGCCGTCAGCAACGCGTAACGGCTCAACCACAAATTGTCAGTCATTCGGGTCATCGATTCAAAACGCCCATACCGGCTGCCACTCATCGGTTTCGATCCGGCAATCGAAGCGGCCTGAAGCCCGCGCTCCGGAACGCGGCGTTCACGCCGCTCCAACGCGCCGCCGCGACGCTGGGCCGGAAATCTTTTTTGGCATTCCCGACACCCGATGCCCAAAAAGGAAACCGCTGTGAATTTTGTCCACAGCGGCGCCTTTTGAGAAGATTTTTCTCGTTTGCCTGCCGGATCGGCTACTTCAACTCGATCGTGAAGTCAACTTTGGCGTCACCGCTCACCGTGATTTCCTGCGTGACACCCGGGTTCGCGCCGTGCGATTTCGGATGATAGGCTTCAATCGTGTATTTCCCGTTGGGCACACCGGAAATCTTGAAGGTGCCGTCCTTACCGGTCACCGCATAGTAGGGATGGTCCAGGACGCCCACGTAGGCGAACATCCATTGATGCACATCGCACTTGAACCGCACCATGATTTCCGGGCTGGGGAAACTCTTTTCCATCACCGGAGGCGGCTGAGGCGGCTGGACAGGCGGCTGGGCAAGATTGAATTCTTTGTTTTCTCCCTGCCGGGGTTGCGGATGGACGTTATGCAAAGTGGGATCCGAGTTCCTGATCTTGAATTTCTGATTCACCATCACGCCCATGACGTACGGTTCATACAAGCAACCGACCTGGTCGAGCACCGGCTCATTGGCCGCCGCCGGCGCGCTTTTCTGCGTGACACCGCTCTTGAGATAAACGAATACATTGGCCAGTCCACCGTCCTTGTCCGCGAGATAATGGCGGGTCGTAATCGGGGTGCTGTGCAGCGCGCCGCATTTGGGGTCGGCCCCCATGTCAATCGGGATTTCCGGTTTCGCTGCGCCTTTGAGAGTAACCTTGCCGGTGATATCGGCCCCCGAGACAAACTGCAGGGAACCCGCCAAAACCGCAACCGTCAGGAATGCAATCTTCATAGTGATGCGTGTCTCTTGTTCTAAATTTTTGCGAAACTATCACCCGTCAAACGGGGCCGCAAGCGATTTGTGAAACATTTCACAAGCCGCGCTGGCGCCAATTGGACGCCGAAAATCGCCCTGCATTCATTGGTTTATTTGGCGACCCAGCCCCTCGATCACACGCGCCATTTCCAGTGCGGTCCTTGCCGCTTCAGTGCCGCGGTTGTGCTTGTTCCCCAGGCAACGCACCCGCGCCTGTTCTTTTTTTTCGAATACAAACACACCGTGAATGACCGGAATTCTGTGCTGCAACTGAATCTGCGCGAGCGCGTGGGTCACCCCCCAACCCACATGCTGGGCGTGACTGGTCTCGCCATGGAAAATAACTCCCAGGCAGATGATGGCAGAGAACGGCGGCGACTGTCCATATGCGAGCTTCGCTGCAACTGCTGGAATCTCAAAGGCGCCCGGCACGCGGACTACTTTGATCTCGTTTGCCCGCGCCCTGGTCAGTTCCTTCGTCGCTGCGCGCAACATGGCATCGACGTATCGCCGGTTGTATTTGGCCGCAACGATTGCAAAGCGTCCACCGGTTGCTCCGAGCTTCGTTCTTTCGACTCGTTTCAACATGCTAATCTGCCCGCAGAATAGAACACAGTATCTCCCCACTCCCGCGTCGCGGGGAGAGGAAGAAGACGCGCGCTCCAAAAAATTTTGTGCCTTTTGCGCCTTTTTGCGGCCATCTTTATCTCATCAAATTGCAGTGGATCCCGTTTTGGTTGTGGCTTCGCCGCGCCCCCTCGGAAAATCGCGGGCGTTCAGATCAAATGCCCCAGTTTTTCCCGTTTCACCCGCAGGTATTTTTCATTGTGCGGATTCGGTTTCACACGTATGGGAACCTGTTCGACAATCTCGAGGCCGTACCCTTCCAAACCGACGACTTTTTTCGGATTGTTGGTCAGCAGGCGGATGGTCTTCAACCCGAGATCGCAAAGAATCTGGGCGCCCAAACCGTATTCGCGCAGGTCCATCGGGTAGCCGAGTTTGCGGTTTGCCTCGACCGTGTCATAACCCTGCTCCTGCAATTTGTAGGCCTTGATCTTCGGCGCCAGACCGATCCCCCGCCCTTCCTGTCGCATATACACCACGACACCCTGTCCCGCCTCCGCGACCTGCCGCATCGCCTGGTGCAGTTGCGGGCCGCAGTCACAACGCTTCGACCCGAACACGTCGCCGGTCAGGCACTCGCTGTGAACGCGCACCAGGACACCTTTTTTGCCGGCCACATCTCCTTTGACCAGCGCCAGGTGATGCTGGCCGTCCACCTTCGAGCGGTAAAGATACAGATCGAAATCGCCATAATCGGTCGGCATCTTCACCACCTCCATCCGCTCGACCAGTTTTTCCCGGGTGCGCCGATATTTGATCAGCGCTTCAATCGTGCAAATCTTGAGGCCGTGTTTCTTCGCAAAATCCACCAGCTCCGGCAGGCGCGCCATCGAACCGTCGTCGCTCATGATTTCGCAGATCACACCGATGGGCCGGCAGCCGGTCAGTTTAACCAGGTCAACCGCCGCTTCGGTATGGCCGGCGCGCTGGAGCACGCCGCCCGGCTTGGCCCGCAGCGGAAAGACATGCCCCGGCTGGACCAGATCGTCCGGCACGGCCGTCGGATCGGCCATGACTTGAATCGTCCTGGCGCGATCGGCGGCGCTGATGCCGGTGGTGATTCCGCCCGCGGCATCGACGCTCACCTGAAAATCGGTTTTGAACGTCTCGCGATTCTGCATCACCATCCGCTCGACGCCCAATTGCTGCAGTCGCTCGGCCGTCGTCGGCACGCAAATCAGTCCACGCCCGTGTTTGGCCATAAAATTGACGGCTTCCGGCGTGGCGTGCTCGGCGGCCATGATCAGGTCCCCCTCGTTCTCGCGATCGGCGTCATCGACGACGATGACTATCCTGCCTTTCCGCAGGTCCTCGATCACCGTCTCGATCGAATCAAACGCTGTTTTCATTGGTGGCTCTCAATGTAACCGGCGGCCCGACAACTGCCAGCAACAAAAATCCGGCTTTCTCACCCGGGGCAAAGTGGAGGAAGCAAAGGCCCGTTACAAACGGGCCCAGTATGAAGTCGAGGACTCAGCCCGGCGCATCGAGCTGGAAGTGCGAACGGCCTACTCGAATTTCTGCGAG
>DASPXS010000407.1:0-3721 GCA_035637175.1 Haliangiales bacterium
CGCGCGGCGCCGGTTGCAGGCAGCCGCGCATGGACCTGGAACGGCGCAGCCGCAGGCCAGGGAATCTTCGCGTAGCCCGCGAAGATTCCGGCCGGCTCACGGTCGTCCTTGCAGTTCGTAATGGATGACCGACAGACAATAGATCGCGGCCGTCTCGCTGCGGAGGATCCGTTGACCGAGCGTGATCGGGAACGCGCCGGCGGCCCGCGCGGCATGGGTTTCGGCCGGAGTGAAGTCGCCTTCCGGCCCGACCCAGACGCAAACGGATTTCGGCGGGTGCTGCTTCTCACGCAGGAACGCGTCGAAGTGTTCGCGCGGGTGCCGTGCGTCCGGTTGCAGGGAAGCGATCAGTGACAGGTCAAATTTCTCGCCGCGAGCGAGAAATGCCTGCGGGGTCAGCGGTATCTCCACACGCGGGAGCCAGGCGGAACCGCATTGTTTGATGGCCTCCACCGCGGTGGCCTTCCATTTTTCAACTTTGTTCGGGGCGGCTTCCGTCTGCACCTGCGCCACCGTGCGCCCCGACAAAATCGGCACGATGCAGTGCGCGCCCAGTTCCGTCGCCTTTTGCACGATCCACTCCATGGCTTTACCCTTGGTGACTGCCTGCGCGAGCGTCACCTGACAGGGCAGCGGCGGAAGGGCCTGTTTGCGCACCAGTTTCAGGGTAACTTTGCGCCCGCCCGTTTCCCACACTTCGCACAGCAATTCATCTCCCGCGCCGTCGAGCACGACCACCCGCTCGCGCGGCCGAAGCCGCAGAACGTTCAGCGCATGATGCGACTCTCGCTCGCTGAGCGTGAGCGGGTCTTTCCGGCATTCAGCCGGGGGAAGATAGAAACGGTGCATGGAAATCCGGTTGGAGTGACGGACCCGCGGAGCGCCGGAGCAACGGGTCGGCCGTCTGATCTCTCGTCACTCCACTCCATTGCTCCCGCAATCCATCGCTCCGTTCCGTCTTCGTTTCAGCGAAACAGGTCCTTCGCCTTTTCGAAGAAGCTTTTGGTTTGCGGGTTGACGTTCGGGTCGCACAGATCGGCAAATTCCTGCAGCTTGGCCCGCTGGACGGCGTTCAAATGGGCCGGCACTTCGACGTGCACGCGCACGTGCAAATCGCCCACGCCATAGCCCTGGACATTCTTCACTCCCTTGCCCTTGAGCCGGAAGATCGTGCCGGCCTGCGTTCCGGGGGGGATTTTAATGTGCGCCTTGCCCGCCAGGGTGGGCACCTCGATCTCGGCGCCCAGGGCGGCCTGGACGAAACTGAGCGGCACATTGCAAATCAAGTCGTCTCCGTCGCGCTGAAAGATTTCGTGCGGTTTGACGTGCAAGACCACGTAGAGGTTTCCCGCAGGACCGCCGCGAATGCCGCCTTCGCCATTGCCCGCCGAGCGCAGTCGCGCGCCCGTGTCCACCCCCGGCGGAATCTTGATATTGATTTTCGAGGTGCGCTCGCGTCGTCCGGCGCCGTGACAGGCGCGGCAGGGCTTTTCGTTCACGCGCCCGGCGCCTTCGCACCGGGGACAGGTTTGCGCAATGCTGAAAATTCCGCGCGAGCTGATCACCTGACCGCGTCCGCCGCAGGTCGAACAGGTCTTGACCGTCGAGCCCGGCTCCGCGCCGGAGCCGCGACACGACTCGCACGCGTCGAGCTTGGTGACCGCGATTTCCTTTTCGCAACCCAGCACCGCCTCCTGGAACGAAATCTCCATGTCGTACCGCAGGTCGGCGCCGCGCTGCGGGCCGGTCGGATCGCGCCGTTCGCCGCCGAAGAGTTCGTCGAAGATGCTGCCCGTGCCGCCGCCGCCGAAGACTTCGCGGAAAATCTCGAAGGGATCGTGAAACCCGCCGCCGCGAAAACCTCCGGCCCGTGCGCGCGGATCGAATGCGGCGTGGCCGTATTGGTCGTAGGCGGCGCGTTTCTGCGGCTCGCTCAGCGCCTCGTAAGCCTCGCCCAGTTCCTTGAATTTTTCCTCGGCCGCCTTGTCGCCCGGGTTTTTGTCCGGATGATATTTGATGGCCAGTTTGCGGTAGGCTTTTTTGATCTCCTCCTCGCCGGCGTTGCGGTCCACGCCGAGAACCTCGTAATAATCGCGTTTGGCCATGGCGGTCAAGCGGACGGTTTTCGGGCGACAACGACGCTGGCGGGGCGAAGCAGGCGGTCGCGCAACCGGTAACCTTTGCGCAACTGTTGGAGCACCTGGCCTTCGGGCGCGTCGGCCGATTCCCGCTGTGAAACGGCTTCGTGCAAGTTCGGGTCGAACGGCTGGTTGGTGGCGTCGATCTCCTCCAGGCCCGCTTCGGTCAGCACACTTTTCAATTGGTTATGGACCATCGCAATGCCCGTCTTGAGCGACTCCAGCGAGTTGCCTTCCACGTTGTGGGCCGCCGCCAGTGCCATGTCGAAATTGTCCAAAGCCGGGATCAATTTTTCAAGCAGCGAGGCGTTGGCGAACCGGATCGCGTCCTGGCGCTCGCGGGCGGCCCGCTTCTTGAAGTTTTCCAGGTCTGCCGTCGTCCGCAGCAGCCGGTCCCAATGCTCGTCGGCCTTGGCCGCCCTGGCTTTCAATGCCTCAATTTGTTCGCGGCTCAACGGGGGCGCGGCGAGGGCCCCGCTGTCGCCGGGTGTTGCCCCTGGCAATTTATCCCCGGCGGAGGCGGGTCCGGCCGTTGGCGCGCCCTCGGACGGCGCGGCTTCAAAGGCCTCAGGTTTCTCGTTTTCCTTCGCACTCATCACAAATGGGTGTTCAAAGAGGCGGCAAAATACACAAAGCTCCGGCCAAGGGCAACTGTGTTGAGGATTCCTCGGGCCGGCTGCAGGTGGAACGTGGGGCTTCCAGCCGCCGGTTTCGATGGTGCTTTCAGTATGCACCCGAACCGGCTGCAGATGGAACGAACGTGTTGCCCGAAGCGGGGATTGTGATAGAATGCGGGTGAATTCGTTCCAAAAACTTTGAATTCAGTGTGCCGGCGCGGCGTCTTCTGCCAGTCTGGAATCGGACGACAGCGAGGCCAAATTTGACATGCAGCACCATAAACCGACCTTGGACGACGTTTTTTTGACCCGGCGCGAGTTTCTGTGCCGGTGCGGCATGGGCATGGGTGCGCTGAGCCTGGCCACGTTTTTCAGCGGCGCCGAAGCGCTGAGCGACACGGCCCGGGCCGAGGGTTACGCCTCTCCGTTGGCTCCCAGGCAACCTCATTTTCCCGCCAAAGCCAGGCACGTCATTCACATCTTCGCCAACGGCGGACCTTCGCATGTCGATACCTTCGATCCCAAACCCGCTCTGGATAAATACGCGGGCAAACCGTTGCCGACGGAGAATTTGAAGACCGAACGCAAGACCGGCGCGGCATTTCCTTCTCCCTACCAATTCAGGAAATACGGCCAAAGCGGCATCGAGGTCAGCGAGATTTTCTCCCATGTCGGCGAGTGCATCGACGACATTGCGGTCATTCGCTCGATGCACGCCGACGTGCCCAACCACGAACCGTCCCTGTTGTTGATGAATTGCGGCGAAGCGCGGCTGATCCGGCCCAGCATGGGTTCGTGGATCAGCTATGGTCTGGGCACGGAGAACCAGAACCTGCCGGGGTTCATTGTGATGTGTCCGGGCGGCTATCCGATTCAGGAGTCCCAGAACTGGCAGTCCGGTTTTCTGCCCGGGATATTTCAGGGCACCTACATTGATACGCAGCACACCCGCATCGAGAAGCTCAT
>DASPXS010000408.1:0-5128 GCA_035637175.1 Haliangiales bacterium
GCTTGAGCAACAGATCGATGTCGCCCGTGTCCGATGCGCTTCTCTTTCGCCCTTCACAAAACGCCAGCACCGTTCCTTTCCTGGTGACGATCAACGAAGGAATGCGATACGTGTGATAGCCATCCGTGCCGGCGCCAAAAATGTCCTGCTGCTGAACCTGCTCCGCTGCGCCTGCGCAGGCCGAGACAACCGCAGCCAGAAACCATCCCGCGCGAAAGAAAGGTTTCATCGTCACGAGACCTTAACAACGAGACACGCCTGCGTGCGAACAGATTTCAGCCGCCGATTGCACGCCCGTTTTTAGTGGACGCGCGGGGAAAAGCTGGTGATTATCAAGGCTCACCTATGTGCCGCGTATCCAGGGTCTTCGTTTGTTTGCTCGTCGCCGCCGCCGGCACCACAATCACGCTCGCGCAATCCGGCCCCTTCACGACCCTTCGCAACAGCAACCTCGTTTTCGCCGCCACCACGTTGTTGACGAACGGCTTGCCCGACCTCACGGGACCTCCCACGAAGCTGATGGTCTCCAGCGTGGCAACCAACTCCGCGCAAGGCGGACGTGTCTCTTTGGTCGTCACTCAAGCCTGGGTGAAACGTTTCAACGGATTGGCCAGCAGCGAAGACCAGGGCACTCGAGTGGTTGCGGACAGCGACGGCAATATCGTCGTCGCCGGCTATTCTTTGGGCCTTGGAACGGGTGCCGATTTCATCACGATCAAGTACCGGCCCGACGGCACGGCAACCTGGACCAATCGTTACGACGGCCCCGACCATGGGCGGGACCGGATTTGGTTGATCGCACTCGACGGGGCAAACAACATTTATGTATCCGGCGAATCCATCAACTCAGCGGGCGGCATGGAACTCGCCACCGTCAAATACTCAACCGATGGCGATCCGGTCTGGACCAATCGCTTCACCGGTTCGGGCGGCGGCTTTATATTCCCGGTCGACCTCGTTGTTGACGCGGCGGGCAATGCCTACCTCTCTCCCTTCGACTTCGACAACCCGGCTTACATCACCGTCAAATACGACACCGCCGGCAATCAGGCCTGGATAAACTATTTCCATGCGTCAGCAAGCAGTATGGACAATCCTTCCGGGATCGCCGTGGACGGCACCGGCAATGTGTTCGTCACCGGCGGTTCGTCCGATCCAGGCGGTAACTTCGTGACCTTGAAGTACGCCGCTGACGGAACGAGCCTGTGGACGAACCATTATAGCCTCGTCAACCTCGAAAGCGCTGACGGCATTACGGTTGACCGCCAGGGAAACCTGATTGTGATAGGAAGTTCGCAAGGCGGCACCCCGGACCAGAAATACATCACGCTAAAATATTCAAACGACGGCGTGGCGCTCTGGACCAACGTCATGGCCGGACCGGGATACGTCGGCGGCGGGGTTCCCACCATCGTGTTGGATGCGTCGGACAACGTGTTCTTCACCGGCGGCTCAGTGAACGGCAACGGCTCGGCTGCCGACTTTACCACCGTAAAATTCTCCAGCGGCGGGGCGGTTCTTTGGACGAATCGCTTTATCTACCCGAGCGCTGTCGGGCCGTTCCTGGATGGAACCGCCGTGGACAGCGCCGGGAATTTTTACCTCGCGTGTGATGCCACCCCATTGGGCGGAGCCAACTATGACTATGCCACCTTCAAATGCTCGGCCAATGGCACGGCGGTCTGGACGAACCGCTACAACGGTCCGGCCAACGCCAGCGACAACCCCCGAGACATCGCGACGGATCTCAACGGCGCCGTTTATGTCACCGGCGCTTCTTCCGGTTCCGGGAGCGGCTTCGGCGCCTTGGACTTTGCCACGGTCAAGTACGCCAACAACCTTCGTTACACGCCGCCCACGAATTTCATCGGCACGGACACCTTCACCTTCACTGCTGTCAACGACGCCGGCAACAGCGCCACGGGCCTTGTGACCGTGGCCGTGCTGCCGCCCACGCTCCAGTTCAATACTGCCGGCCTTCAATTCACGACCGAAGGACTGCGATTGCAGGTGGACGGCGCACGCGGCACGAATCCCGTCGCCATCTACGCCTCGACAAATCTCGTAAATTGGAACCCCATTTTCACCAACACGCCGACGCTCGGCTCCGTGCAATTCCTCGATTCTGCCGCCGCAAACTTCGAGCGACGATACTACCGGACCGTTCAACCATAACGGTCCAGGCTGTTCGCGTGCGACGTTGCCCTTGTCAACCGGCTGAGTGGGGGGCTTGGCTAATCCCAGCAAAACGGCCCATCTCCGGGATGGTTTCAAGCAACCGCCGAGACTTGACGTTGATCGAGCTGTTGGTCGTCATCAGGACGAGAGACCCGCACCGTTGACTTGCCTTGTCCGACCGGCCTTGTCACCCTGCTGCGATGAATCACCTACAGAGCCCGTTCATCGCTCCCGACAAGGCGTCAGTGCGCAGCCATCACCCAGGCTTGATGGTCGTTTTGGCGCTGGTTCTAATGGCCTTCAGTCGGCTGGCCGCGCGAGCGGACTGGCCGGAGTTCCGCGGGCCGCGCGGTGACGGCAATGTCTCCGCGCCGGGTGATGCCCATCCCATCGGCCTTCCCCTTCGCTGGAGCGAGACCAACAACATCAAATGGAAAACCGAGGTTCCGCATCGCGGCTGGTCCACGCCCGTGGTGTTGGACGGCCAGGTCTGGTTGACCACGGCAACGTTGGAAGGTCACGATTACTTCGCCATCTGTGTGGACGCCGAGACTGGCAAAGTTCGGTTCAACGAAAGAGTGTTTCACACCGACAACCCGGAACCGCTCGGCAACGGCGCTTCAATGAATTGTTATGCGACGCCTTCGTCATTCATCGAGCCTGGCCGGGTTTATGTCCATTTCGGCAGCGCCGGGACAGCCTGCCTGGCTACCGGCACGGGCAAGGTTCTCTGGCAGCGGAACGACCTCCCTTGCCGGCATTATCGCGGCGCCTCTTCGTCCCTGGTCTCCTTTGAAAATCTGGTGATCCTGACATTCGATGGCGCCGATCTCCAGTACCTTGCCGCTCTCGACAAGAAGACCGGCGAGACCATCTGGAAAACAAATCGCTCGGTCGCGTGGAATGATGAGAATGTGCCCGGGCCGATGGCGAAGGACGGGGATTTGCGCAAGGCCCACAGCACGCCCTTGATCGCGACGGTCGGGGGAAAACCGCAAATGCTCAGCGCCGGCGCCAAGGCGGCGTATGGTTACGACCCGCGGACCGGGAAGGAACTCTGGAAAGTTCAATACGCCGACTGGTCCGTCGCTCCCCGGCCGATTTACGATCGGGGCCTGGCTTTCTTTGTCACCGGCCTGATGAAAAAGGAACTGTGGGCGGTCAAGCCTGACGGACAAGGCGACGTGACCGACACGCACGTGGCCTGGAAACTCAAGACGCACGTGGGCAAATACGCCTCGCCGATTCTGGTGGATGGCCTGATCTACACGGCGGCCGAGGAGAGTTTCATTAGCTGCGTCGAAGCGGCCACCGGACAGGTGGTCTGGACGGAACGGATCGGCGGCCAATACGCGGCCTCGCCCATTTATGCGGATGGGCGGCTCTATTTTTTCAGTCAGGACGGCACAACCACCGTCCTGAAACCGGGTCGCACCTTCGAGGTTCTGGCGACGAACACGCTGGCGAACGGCTTCATGGCTTCGCCCGCGGTGTCAGGCAAGGCCTTTTATCTCAGAACGAAGACGGACCTCTATCGCGTCGAATCCACGGCGTCCGAACACCCGTGAGGCGAAATGTGAGACAACAAAGAAATCGGAGAAATCGAATTCATTGTGACACACAACTTCATTCCGCAGGCGCGAGCGGTTTCGATTTCCCCCTTGGTTTATTTTGTAAAATGACGTACCTTCGCGGCCATGAATGAATGCTTGAGGGAATCGGACCTGTTGGAGCTTTCGCGCGGATCGCTGGCCGCGTTTGAGCAACGGCTGACGTCGATTCCTGGCGAGCTCTGTGCGCCTTTCCATGAGGCGGCGCGTCAGCTTGAGGCGGAATTGCTCACCGTTTACCGCGTCGTGGTTCTGTGCACGAAACGCGAGGAGGACCTGGAGCGCATCAGTAAGTGGTGGGAAACAATGGTCCGGGTCTGTGACGAGTTTGCGGTACGATTGGGCCGACTGGTGGACGCTCACCCGGCCTGCGGAGCGGAGCACTACTACGACCGCGTTCTTGAACTGCGCAGCAAATGCCTTCGCCTCCAGAAGATGCACACCTAGGCGGAGTTCCAGCCGAGTGCATCCCTCAGTTGGCTGCTCTCTACGATCGATTCGCCAACGCTCTTGATCCTTTCGCACCGGAGCGCGACCAGGCCGAAGCACTATTCGAACAGGAAGCGGCAAGGCTCTACGACACGCTGCCGACTCCCAAACCTGATTTGAGAACCTTCAAAAAGGCGGTCATACTTCGCTGTCGCCGCCATCTCCGGGCTACAGATAAACCTTCGTCGCTGTGACTCACAAAAATGCACAATGCTTCCGGCCCGGTGCCTGGAGCTATTCGGGAAAGAGACCCATCGCTTGTCGTGCGCATCTTGGGCATCCTCGCCGACGGAAAAGCGCGTGGCGTCCTCAACGCGCCGCCGACACGTGGGTCCACGTTCGGGTCGTGGTTCGGATTGCATCGACGAGTCCGTCAGCGTTCGAGTCATATTCATCCACCGTTCGAACCAAATTTCCGTGTGCGTCGTACTCGTAGCTTGTTCTCATGATCGCATCGACTAATCCATCGCCTTCGTCGAATTCGTCAGTCGAGGAGACCACATCGCCACGCCGGTTGTAGGTGTAGCTGCGTCGCTCGATTCCATCCGGAACACCTTCAATCCCGTATTCCGTCTGGGTTACCGCGAGGACAACATGACCGCGCGCATCGAGAGTGTAGCTCGACTTCACGACGTAGTCGGCGGTCCCATCTCCTCTTAAACCCAATGCGCGCAATAGGGCGATCAGATTGCCGCGAGCGTCGTAAGTCCGGGTCTCGGTGGCGACAATGTTCCAGGGTCCATTCACGTCCGAAGCCGATTCGGTCACCAGCCGAACCAAATTTCCCCGGCGATCGTAACTGTAGGTGATCCTCGAAACGCGATCCACCGTGCCATCGACGGGCCGGTCAA
>DASPXS010000409.1:0-3266 GCA_035637175.1 Haliangiales bacterium
CAGGCATTTAAGGATGCTGATTCGGTTTCATTTCGTCTTGCCACCCTCCGCCCAGCGCTTTGTAAACCGCCACGAACGCTGTGGCGGTTCGCGTCTGGCTGGCCGCGAGACGATCTTGTGCTTCGAGCAGCGTGCGCTCCGCGTCGAGCACGCTGAGAAAATCCGCCGCGCCACTTTCGTAGCGTTGATGCGCAAGATCGGCGGCTTGCTTGCTGGCTTGGGCGTATGCTTCCAGGAAATGCTGCCGTGTCTGTTCGTGGCCGTAGTCCACCAGCGCATCTTCGGTTTCCTCCAACGCGCCGAGCACAGTGCGTTCATAGAAGGCTAATGAGGCTTCGGTGCGTGCATCGGCGGCTTTGATGCGCGCTTGCACACGGCCGAGGTCGAGCGCCGCCCAAGTGATGCGCGGGCCGAAATTCCACGTGTCAGCGCCGTTTTTGCCAAGGCCCGCAAGCGTCTCAGCTTGGAGACCCACGCTTCCAATGAATGTCACGCGTGGGAACAAGTCCGCGGTGGCTATGCCGATGCGGGCGGTGGCAGCGGCGAGTGATCGTTCGGCGGCGCGAATGTCCGGGCGGCGGCGCAGAAGAAACTCCGGGTTGCTCAACGCGAGCGGAGGAATCACCGAAGGTAACGGAGCAGGCGCGAAGAGATCCGTTGTGAGCGCGGTCGGTTGCTGTCCGGTCAGCACCGCGATACGATAAATCGTTTTCTGGATGGCGGCTTCGAGCGGCGGAATCGTCGAGAGAGTCAAGTTGAGCAACGAGCGGCTGCGTGAGACATCGAACTCCGTGCCACGGCCGCCTTCAAGCCGTGATTGGGTGATCTTGAGGGTTTCCGCTTGCACGTCGGCATTCTTGCGCGCAACGGCGAGCTGGTTTTGCAGTCCGCGCAGTTCGAGATAATTGCGCGCGACTTCAGCGGTGACACTGACGAGCACGTCCAGACGTGTGGCTTCCGTGGCCGCGAATTGGGCATTGGCGGCTTGCACAGACCGACGGACGCGACCGAAGAAATCAAGTTCCCAGGTCGCGTCAAAACTGGCGTCGTAAAGTTCAAACTCGCGAGCTCCACGCGACGCACCAGGTAGCGCGGCCGATTTGCTGAGCAGGCCATTCTGATAACCAGCGTTGCCCTGAACCGTAGGCGCGAGGTCGAAAGTCGTGAGCCGCCGAAGGGCACGAGCTTCCTTGAGGTTCGCAGTGGCGATGCGGAGGTCGTGATTGTGAGCGATGGCGCGGTCAACGAGGCCGTCGAGCCTTGCATCGTTGAAACCCTTCCACCAGATGGCGAGGGTAGCCTCATCCGTGGCGGCGACGTTGGTTGGTGCGTTCGCGAACGAGGCAGCGACGGACGTATGCGGCGCTTTGTAGTTTGGGCCGACGGCGCAACCGGAGAAGAGAACCGAGACGACGGCGCACGAGATGGAGAACGACGCGAAGTACGAGCTGCTGCGGGTCGCAGACCCGCGCTCCGGAGCGCGCCTCTGTGAGGCGCAGCGCGTGCGAATCGGCTGAATGCGTAGCGCAGACATTCCTGTCTGCGGGTCCACGGAACTTTCCAGTTCCGTGTTTCGCGTGATTGTTTGAAACCGAGGACTGGAAAGTCCCCGGAACCCGCAGGCTTGAAAGCCTGCGCTACGATGCGACGCCAGAACTTGCCAAATTTGACGGCGGGTATTACACACGTTTTCGTGAGTGATCCCTTCGAACCGACACCGCCCGATCGACTTGTCTCCGGATTTCATTCGCGCAATGTTCTCCCCCATCTCAAGCGCGAAGGAGCGGCCTATTTCGTGGTGTTTCGTCTGGCTGGCACGCTGCCGCGGGAAGTCCTGCTTCAATTGAAGGCAGAGCGTGAAGCCATTCTTCGACAGGCGCTCGCCGCTAAGCGTCCGCTGACATGGCACGAACAGGAGGAGTTGTTCCGCTGGTATTCGTCGCGGGTGGATGCGTACCTCGATGCCGGACACGGAGAGTGTTGGCTGCGTCGGCCCGACATCGCGGATCTGGTTGCGGACGCGCTGAAGTTCTTTGCTGGCGTGCGTTACGAGTTGCGAACCTGGGTGGTCATGCCGAATCATGTTCACGCGGTATTGCGACCGCTGCCTGGCTGGGCCTTGAGCGAGATTCTGAAGGGCTGGAAAGGCTACACAGCACGCGAGGCGAACAAGATATTGAAGCGGACTGGCAAAGAGTTTTGGCAAATCGAGTCGTTTGACCATCTCGTTCGCGATGATGAGGACATGAATCGTTGTTGTCAGTACACGACGATGAATCCGGTCAACGCAGGCCTCTGCGACCGTCCCGAACACTGGAAGTGGAGCAGCGCCTATCGCCCAGCGACGTAGCGCAGACATTCCTGTCTGCGGGTTCACGGAACTTTTCAGTTCCGTGTGGTTGCGTGACGAAAGAAACTGGGGACTGGAAAGTCCTCGGAACCCGCAGGCTGGAAAGCCTGCGCTACAGGGGTGTTCAATGCGCTTCATGGGCAGTGGGGTTCAACACAATCTCGGCCGCGGGTTTGCTTTCAAGCGTCCTCCTCGCCGTCAATTTGCGGATGACGACATAGAACACGGGCGTAAGGATGAGGCCGAAGAAAGTGACACCCAACATCCCAAAGAACACCGTTGTGCCGAGCGCCTGGCGCATCTCGGCGCCCGCGCCGCTCGCCAGCACCAGCGGAACGACGCCAAGGATGAATGCGAAACTCGTCATCAGGATCGGTCGCAAGCGCAGCCGGGCCGCTTCAATCGCCGCGTCGGTGATGCTCTTGCCGGTGTCCTCAAGCTGTTTCGCGAACTCAACAATCAGAATCGCGTTCTTACATGCCAGTCCGACCAACACAATCAGACCGATTTGTGTGAAGATGTTGTTGTCCATGCGCCGCAGCCAAATCCCGGCAATCGCGCTCAGCAAACACATCGGCACGATCAGGATGATCGCCAGCGGCAGACTCCAGCTTTCGTATTGGGCGGCGAGGGTGAGGAACACGAGCAACACGCAGAGCGGGAAGATGAACACGATGGTGTTGCCAGCGAGAATTTCCTGGAAGCTCAGTTCGGTCCATTCGTAGCCCATGCCCGGTGGCAGTTCCTTGGCCGCCAGTTGCTGCGCGAGGGCGATAGCCTGGCCGGAACTTACACCCGGCAGGGCGACGCCATTGATGTCGGCGGCGGGATACATATTGTAGCGAATCACTTTGTCCGGGCCGGTCGTTTCATGAACGTCCACGAGCGTGCCGAGCGGCACCATGTCGCCGGCGGC
>DASPXS010000410.1:0-16118 GCA_035637175.1 Haliangiales bacterium
CCGGCAGCCAATGACGTTTTGGGCTTCATCACCGGCGTGCTGACCTTCGCGCCGTACTATCAATGGCGATGGGAACACGCCCTCCACCACGGGAGCGCGGGTGACCTGGACCGCCGCGGCACGGGCGATGTGTGGACACTGACGGTGCAGGAATACCTCGAGTCGTCCCGCGGGAAACGGTTCGCGTATCGGTTGGCGCGCAACCCGTTGGTTCTCTTCGTGGTGGCGCCGCTGTTTCTGTTTCTGATAAAGCATCGCTTTCCTTCGGCGAAGGCGAGGCCCCGGGAGCGGCACTCGGTGTATTGGACCAACCTGGCGGTGGTGGGAATGGCAGCCGTTTTGAGTTCGGTTTTCGGAATCAAGGCGTATCTGGTCATTCAATTAACGGTGTTCCTGGTGGCTGGCGCGGCCGGAATGTGGTTGTTTTATGTGCAACACCAGTTCGAAGGAGTTTACTGGGAACGCGGCGAGGAATGGGATTATACCACGGCGGCGTTGCGAGGCAGTTCCTTCTACAAACTGCCCGTGGTGTTGCAATGGTTCTCCGGCAACATCGGGTTTCATCACATCCATCATCTGAGTCCGCGGATTCCCAATTATCACCTTGAGAAATGCCACAAAGCGGAGCCGGTCTTTCAGAGCGTGCCGCCGGTCACGCTGTTTTCGAGCTTGAAATCCCTCACCTTCCGGCTCTGGGACGAACAACGTTGCAAGCTGGTAGGCTACAGCCGCCTCAGAGCTTTTCGCAGGCAACCGAGATAAAGGCGGTCCGGTGGAACACAGCCCGGTCCGAACCAGGGCAAGCAGGAACGGTCAACTCGCACGGCGCCGGACAAGGATCGCCCTTCCTCCCGCCGGAGCGTCATCGTCGGCGACACGGAAGCGCATGAAATATCGGTGTCGCCTTCACTTTGGCGGCGCGGGCCGGGTGTATTTGTAAGGGAGCACGTCGGGCACGACGTGAACGTCGGTGGTAAATTTAAACGGGGCGTCTGTGCCGTTGGTGTAGGTCAACTCGACGAAGTAAGCGGTCCAGCCTTTGGCGGGTTTGTCCACTTTGGCCGCATAGACGCCGCCACCCCCGTCTTTGAGGTCGGTGCTGTGGTACGCCGGACCGATGGTCATGAGCCGGAAGTCGCGTGCTTCTTCGTTCGTGGCCTGCCAGAGTTTCACTTCGGCCGGTGGGTCGGCGGATTTTACGCGAATCGCGCCGTCCTTTTCGGCGGCCCAGGAGTATTGCGGCAATTTGTGTCCCTTCACGACGGCCTGGTAGCAGGCCATGAGCGACAGCCAGGCGTCGCTCCCTTTGAGACCGTGATCGGCATTGGGCACGTAACGAAGGTACTTCACGCCGGGCAGGTCCTTGAAATAAAACTGCGACGAGTCGGGCAGAAAGAACTGGTCGCCGCCGGCGTTGATGATGAACTTCGGAATCGTGAGACGCGAGCGGTATTGGTAGGGCTCCTCGATCTTCATTAACGCGCGATATTCCGGTGTGCCGTTCCAATCCATGATTTTCATGGCCACGTAATCACCCACGGCGGGCGCCCAGAATCCATAGGCCTCCCAATGGTGAACAAACGAGGGCTCGATGTTCAACAGGTCGATTACCAGCGGGGCGATCGCGATGACGCGGTGATCCACGGCCGCGGTGGTCCAGGTGGTCCAGCCGCGCTTGGAACCGCCGGCGACGAAGAACTTATCGACGGTCACGTTGCCGCCGGCGTCGCTGGCACAAAAGGCGCTGATGGTGTCCAGCGCGCGCACAGCGGCCTTGGTCATGGGGAGGCGAGCCGGCCATTTTTCGTCGCCGGTGCGTAGGAATTTGTTCCAGGTGTAGGCGATGATGCCGTCTTCGGTGCGCTCCTGAGTTTCACCGGCGAAGAGGAGGGGTTCGTTGGGAACATTGCGTAATTCGGTGATGACGGTGCCCGAGGCGGTGGCGATGGTAACGAAATTGGCGTCGGCTTTGGCCGGTGGTTCGCTCTTGTTGCTGCCGCCGCCGATGAAGAGCAGCCCGGTGGCGCTGTTGACTTTGTCCGGTTTCACGAGAGTGAGCCAGTGTTGCCAGAGCGGGCGGTTGACTTCGTTGGTGGTGAGCCACGACTGCGAGATCATCTCGAGGATATAGGTGGTGTAGCCCTCGCTTTTGGTGGCATTGACGAGGTGCCAGGTGTAGTGCGGGTCCGGCCTGGCAACATAGCGGTCCAGCGCGGTGCGCGGCGTGGATTGCGTGCGGTCGGTGGACGAGGCGAGCAAGGCGATGGCCGAGAGGACGAGTGTCGCGGCAAACGTGAGGGCCGACCGCAAGCATGACGAATTCATAGCAGTGGTGGAATTGGGGTCAGTCAATAGTATCGTGCTTTTTCCTGCCGCCCGGAAACTCCACTATTTCCGAACCTCTGTGCAAAGAGTGAAAGTTGTCAATACTATTGACCGACCCCTTCCCGACCCCTTCCCGGGTCAACTCAGCTTCCACGGTTCGCGGAAGGAGCGGGTAAGCAGCTTGCTGGCTTCGTCGTCACCGAGGATACGTTCTTCCTTCGCGTCCCACTTGATTTTCCTGCCCGCCAGCATGGCGATGAGGCCCAGGTGTCCCGGAATAGTGGAGTGATGCGCCACTTCAACCGGGGTGACCGTGGGTTGCCGTGATTTGACGGAATCGAGGAAGTTGCGATAGTGACCCCCCTTGGTGAACGGCAATTTCACCTTGCGCTGATCCTCCGGGAGGCTGCGGGTGTCCTCCCATTCCTTGTGGGAAGATTCGAAGGCGTTGCCGCGGGCCACCCAGACCCAGCCGTCGGTGCCAATCCATTTGGTGCCGTCACGAATATCCGAATGCCCGCCGGCGATGATCGTGGTGATGTCGCCGGGGTATTTCGCCGTGATGCGGTATTTGGTGCAGGTGTTCCAGACGGCATCAACAGGCGGGAACTCGCCAATGCCTTCGACTTCCAATGGACCGATCTTGTCGTCGGAGCCCAGTCCCCAGTGCGCGATGTCGCAGTGATGACCGATCCAGTCCAGCAACTGGCCACCGCCGGTGTTGTAATTCCAGCGCCAATTCATGTGCACGCGGCCTTCGATGTACGGCATCATCTTCGAGGGGCCGATCCAGAAATCGTAATCAAGTTCGGGAGGCGGATCGGTCACCGTTATCTTGTCGCGCGTCCTCGCAAAATCGGAGTGCCCGGGGGGAAGTCCGACTTCCACGCGCGTCACTTTGCCGATCAGGCCGCAGCGAACGATTTCCGCCGCGTAATGGAAGTTTCTTTCCGAACGCTGCCAGGAGCCCGTCTGCCAGATGCGTTTGTTGGCCTGGACGGCTTTCACAATGGCCTGCTGTTCGGCGATTGTCCGGGCAAGCGGCTTTTCTCCGTAAATGTCCTTTTTGTTCTTTGCCGCCTCGGTGGCGATGAGTTCGTGCCAATGGTCCGGAACGGCGATCATCACGGTGTCAATGTCGGGGCGGGCCATCAACTCCCGGTAATCGTGATAGGTTTTGCAGCCCTGGTTTTTGTAGTGAGTGTTAATGGCGTTGACGGACGCTTCCAGGTGTTTCTTGTCCACATTGCAGGTGGCGACCACCTGGCAATCCGGTTCCCTCATGAAGTTCCCGGTATTTCCGGGGCCCTGCATGCCCCAGCCAACGACGCCCATCGTGATGCGTTCCGAGGGCGCCGGTCGGCCTTCCGCCCCGAGGGCGCTGGCCGGTATGATGGTCGGCGCGGCAACGGCGGCTGCGGTTGTGGCGATAAAACGGCGACGGGAAATTTTGGAATTTGTTGGTTTCACGAAGAGTTATCATGCCCCCTTGACTGTGCGTGTGCGAGCGAAAAAATGTGTCGGGCGCTAGGTCGTCGCGCCATGAGCCTCCGGTGAAACCGGTTCCGGGGGTAAACTGTCCAGCAACAGCCAGCGGCCGTTGATACGTCTGACCATTTCCACCAATTCCGCCAGCGTTCCCGGCTTCACCAGATACGAGTTGGCGCCCAATTCGCGCGCTTTGGTCACGTCGGGGACATGATCGGAGGCCGTCAATACGACGATAATCAATCCAGCCAACTCCGGCCGGTCGCGGACCCAGGCGAGCACTTCAAAGCCGGAAAGTTTCGGCAATCTGAGGTCGAGCATCATCAGGAAGGGAAAGGGATAGCGGGCGCGATCGGCATAGGCGCCGTCCCCGGAAAGGTAACGGATGGCTTCCTCTCCGTCTTTCACCACGTTGAGCGGATTAGCTATGCGCGCATTGCGAAACGCCTGCTTCAACAGCAGAATATCCGCCTCACCATCTTCCACCAAAAGCATGGAGGACTCCCGCAAATCGTCCCCGCAACCATTTTCTTCCAAATGCATAGTGACTGAGACACGGGGAATTTTTCCGCGTTCAACTTCCATTCGACACTTCACGGGGCAAAGGCGCCGATGACACGATAAAATTTCCCCGGGCCGGCGGCAGTGTCGATGCGGACCGTCGATGAGTCGATGGCCTGGGCAAATCCCGCGGGATCGTCCATGAAAGGCTGCTGAAGGTCTGAAGTGGATTGCACTTTGTAGAAAAATCCACGAAGCGTATTGTAGCGCAGTTCGCATTGACTGGAATTCACACTGTGCATGGCCAGAGCAACCGGGGTATTGGTGACGGCGCCGTCAAAATATTGTCGGGCAAGGTTCCAGGCAGCTTGCCCGCACCATGCGCCCACTCTGCGGCCGGCCAGATCATCCGCCGAAACGTGGATGCCGCCCCACAGCCGTGAGAGTCCGGCCTGGTCCGATGCGTCGAAATAAGTGGCCCACTGCAATTGCACCGGTTGCGTGGGACCCCTTTCGAAAGAGAGCGAAGAGTTGGTATAACTGCCCAGGCCTCCCGGAAAAAACGGCGATCCCGTAAAGGCGACGAGGACTTCCGCAGCCGCGCGGCTGAAGGTGCTGTGGCCCGAAATGTAACCGGGAAATGCCGGGGTCACGAAGGTCTTTTTCTGATACGGAAACCAGTTCGCCGCGAGCATCCATCGCACGCCGCTGTATTGCGTCGCCGGATCGGCCGGCTGGCCGGGCCAGGCGAAAATGACGATGGCGCCGACCGGCAATCCCTGGTGGCGTCCGCCGGGTTGCGCCGTTTGCGATGTGACCACTTCGATCAGGCCCTGCACCAGCGGAAGACCATCGGGATGATACGATGGACCGGCCGGATCGCTGGACTGACCGCGCTGGCCCAGGTAACGAACGGCCTCGATGGGACGCCAGCCATCGTACAGGCGTTTGAGAGACCACGCGGCGCAGGCGGCATCGTGGACGGCGGCATTCAAAACGAAATACAACTTCACCTCCCACTCGAGATCGTCCAACACGGTTCCGCCGCCCGTGAGGCGTTTGACGAGGGAGGGATTGTCGCTCACCGCATTGGCAATCACGTTCCAATGGCCGGGCGGAGTTTCAGAGCTGGGACCGTCAGCCCAGAATTCGGCCAGCACCCTTGCAAAATCGCCCCGTTTGACGGGATTGGCCGCATACGGCTGAGCGGTGACCGGGTTGAGCGGGTGCCCGGTGCCGTCGTTTGCGCCGAGGCTGTTGTTTCCAAATACGCCGGGGGAGATGTCCATGATGACGCCGTCATCCGGAGTCAATTGACTGCTGCGGCGGATCACGTCCACCACCTCGCTGCGGTATTGCGCATCACCCACGCCATCCAAATGCGGAGGCGGGCCCGGATCGATCCACGGCAGCATGGAATCGTCGCGGCTTAACGCAAACGGACGCACCGCATTCCATTGTGCACCCAGGAACTTCTGGACCTGCGCGATGGGAAAACCATGTTGATCGACCCCGTTGGTGATCGACAGCGGTTGCCAGCGGTTGGCGTCCACGGCCGAGGTGCCGTTGGTACTCGTGTCCAACGGCGGATTGACGGGCGCGTAGCCGCCCTCGTTGACGGGCAAGTCCTGGTAGGCCTGCGTTTGGCGGGCGCCGTCGTTGAGAAAATAAGAAGAAACGGCGCCAGCCACGGAATTGCCGACTCCCGCAGGCGTCGTGGTGTCGAGGGTGAAATTGTTTTGGTCATATCCCAGGATGGCCATTCGCGCGTCGAGCGCGGCGAGCGTGATGCTGGCGCTGCGGGAGAGCGCGTAGCGTTCCTTCAGAAGACGGTAGGCCGCGTAGCTGATCGCTTCGCGCCGGGCCGCGGGCACATCTGCGGCGGTGTGTTTGCCGCGGTAGAGATAGCCCACTGCCGAATTGTCGTAGGCCGCCCAGGCGTCATACATGGCGACCGAGAGATGAAACAGGTTGCGCGCCTGAACCGGCGGATGAGGCGTATCAATCCGGATGGCTGAGAGAATTTCTTCGTCCCAAACGCGCGCGATGCTCGGGGACGCCGCCGCGCGGGCGACGACACCGATGCCAAAGGCGAGCAACAAGGCAAATCGCAACACCTTCATACCGGCGGCGAGTATCAGCGGTGAAAGTTCGGCTGTAAAGAATTCCCGCCAACGAACGACCCCGAAAACGGTTCAGGGAAGATGGGTACAATTATTGTTATAGGTATAACAAAAATTGTACGTTGTGTCCCGAGCGGATCAAAGAGACGGCGACGCCAACGTGCTGCCGACCCGAGGGCGAGCTGGAATATAGGTTCTGCTGTCAAGTTCCACAGTTTGCAAAGTGTGGATCATTCATCGAGGGAAATCTGTGTCCCATCGCAGAGCGCCTGTCCGGTCTCTTTGCCGGCGAGATGCCGGCAGCACGTTGAGGGTTATGGGTGGGAGAAACCTGGGCGGCCGCCCGGTTGCACTGTGAATGCCTACTTTTTCTCCGTGCTGGCGGCGGGTGGCTGTGTGAGCGGCTTCAGGATTTCCGAGAGAAGATCAGGGCGCGCCTCGTCGCGTTCGAGATACGGATATCTCTCGCCGTCGTGATACTGCAGTTTGCAGGTCTTGAAATATTCTTCGTTCTCGACCAGCAATTCGATGGGCGCCTGGCCCGTCTTCGCGGACTTTACTGCGGCGCGCAGGATCGCGGGCGTCCAGCGGCGACCGTTCACGGCCACCAGTTTCATGGCCGGGCCGATGCCGGCCTTGTCCGCCGGTGAACCGGCGATGACATCGGTGATGGCGCCTTCTTCCTTGATTGTCAGGCCGAGCGAGAAGCTCAAGTCGGTGAATTTGCCCGCGCTTTCACGGGATTTGAGCATGTCCGGCAGCGTGTCACGATAAACCAGCCGCCAGCCGGAAGCTTCGATGCCGCCGAGCGGCGCGCGCGGATTGGCCGCATAGACGCGGGATTGGAAAAACTCGCGCCAGTCGTACGGGACAATTTCGTTCAGCGTCGCGACGACATCATCGAAAGTGTAGGCAACGACTCCGGGCGGACCGCTGTTGCCGCCATGAAACTTCCGGCAGAAGTCGTCGAGCGAACGGCGGCCATTCGTTTTTTGCCGAATCAGCACGTCCGCTTCGAGCCAGATCAAGTCGCCTTCGGCGTAGAAATCCACACTTCGCCGCCGAGCGGCGCCTTCGGGCCGGGCCCGGTAAAGCAACTGGGCGGCGACGGCGGTGTCTGCCAGCGGCCGCCAGATGCGGCCGGAGCGATAATCGAGGCCGGCCGCATCCAGGGCGAGATTTTCGCGAAAATTCTCGTTGGTCCACAACCCGCTGCGGGCTGCCAGCACAACGCCCAGATAATCGACCAACGCCTCCAGTGATACGGGCGGGAACTCGAGACCCGCGAAGGATTCCACGGTCGGCACGAGGGCGGTGCCGAACTTCCATCCTGCGGGCAGCCGCAGCGTGGCGGCGTATTGGATCTCGCGGGCTCTGGCTCCCTGGGGATAGAGCAGTACCTGGTTCCAACTCAGGTCCAGCAATTGCGCGGTGGCGGAGGCGCCCGAGGAAAAGTCACCCGAGCTGGGCGGCAGGAGGAAATCGAGGGCGACCTCTACGGCGTCGGCGCCGGCGGGCACGTCCAGATGGAACGCATACATGTCCTCGGAATCGCGCCGCCACTCCACCGGTATGCCTGCGGCGCTCATCTTCAGGCCGACGAGATCGGTGATGGGGCCGTTGGGTGCATGCTCGCCCGGCAGCCACTTCGGATAGAGCAGTGTCAACGGGCCGGGCGGGGCGGGAATCTGGAGCCTGGCGTGCAGGATTTTGCGCGGCGCGTCGGTAGCATCGACGTTCAGGGAGATCGGCGCATTCTGAGAAAAGGCGGATGCACACAGGAAGTGAACGCACACCGCGGTAATCGATCGGTACTTGAGATAGTGCCGGGGACTTTTCATGAGTGAGTCGGATGGCTGTGAGCGACCTCTCTATCCGATCGTCAGGCGGCTTACAAGGGCGAAGTCAGAAATCTGCCCTTCCAGAATGTCCGCGGCATGCGCCACCAAAAGTTTCTGAATGTGCGAATTGCGCCTGACCCGGCCAGGGAGTTCGTCAGCCCGAGGGTTTGCCCAGGCATTTTTCGAAGTGGAACACGATGCGCGAGTAAAGCTGCTCGTTGACCACGGGATCGGGCACCATGTGGGTCAAACCGGAAAGCGGCAAGAGTTCGATTTGTTTGCCGGCGCGGAACAGCGCGTCCACCAGCTTCAGCGAGTGGCGAAAATAGACGTTGTCGTCCCCGGTGCCGTGGATGAGCAACAGCGGACGTTTCAGGTCTGCGGCACGGGCGAGAAGCGAGCCGTCGCGATACGCTGCCGCGTCGGTGTCGGGCATGCCCAGGTAGCGTTCCGTGTAATGCGTGTCGTAATCGAGCCAATCGGTCGGGGGCGCGCCGGCGACGGCGGCCTTGAACACATCGGGTTGTTTCATCACCGCCAGGGCCGACAGATAGCCGCCAAAGGACCAACCAAAAATCCCGACGCGGTCGAGGTCCAACTCGCGATATTTTCGCCCCAGGGCTCTGAGGCCCGTCACCTGGTCGGCCAGCGGAACGGAACCGAGATGTTTGTAGATGGCCCGCTCCCAGTCGTGGCCCCGGCCGGGCGTGCCGCGGCCATCCAGGCTCACGACCACGAAACCCTGATCGGCGATCCACTGCGGCAGGAGCCATGATCCCATGGAGGCGATCACCACGCCGGAACTGTCCGGTGGAAGTGGACCGCCATAGACGTGCACGATCACCGGGTAACGTTTGCGAGGATTAAAGGCGCGGGGCCGAACCAGTGCGGCGTAGAAGCCCGCGCCCTGGCCGATCCTGACCAATGCGACGTTCGGAACGAACGGCGGTTCTTCCGCCACGGGCGGCAAGTCGCCGACACGCGTGCCGTCGGCGCGATGCACGGTGGCTCTTCGCATCGAGCCGAGGCTTGAACTGATGTCCACATACATCGAGTGGTTCGGATTGAAACTGGCGCTGTGCCAGCCCGGGTCCGGAGTCATCTCCACCGGGCTGCCGCCTTTGAGCGAGGTTCGAAAGAGTTTTCGTTGCGTCGGGTCCGGCCGCCCGATGAACGCGATTTCGCCGGAATCGGGATTGACATCGACGAGTTCTCCGAAGCCAAATTCCGGCGGCACCAGGACCTGCTTCAGGTTGCCGTGACGGTCGCGCCATTCGAGACGCCAATCACCGCCGCGCTCGCTCGCCCAGAGGAAACCCTGGTCCCCGGCCAGCCAGCGGGGAACATCCTGGCGCACGCTTAGCCAGGCGGGGTCCCGTTCGGTGAGGAGCGGCGTGGTCCGGCCCGTCGCCGGGTCGGCTTCCAGCAGCACCAACTCTTTTTGATCGCGTGTTTGAACCGCGAAAGTGAGCGGACCATTTTCTTCCCACTGCACGCTGGTCAGATAGGGATAGCGCTTGCGGTCCCATTGCATCCAGACCGTGTCGCCACCGGTCACCGGCACGACACCGAGGCGCACTTTCGCGTTGGCTTTGCCGGGGCGAGGATAACGGGAAGGGTAGGGAGGGTCACCCGGCTTTGCGGGGTCGGACACATACCAGACCTCGACGTCGGTGTGGTCGGTTTCCTGGTAAGCAATGAAGTGTGAGTCCGGCGACCACCAGTAACCGGAAAAACGGTTCATTTCCTCGCGCGCCACAAATTCAGCCAGCCCGTGCGAAACCGGCTCCGTGCCAGCGGCGGTGATCGGATTCTCTTTGGCGGCCGCGAGGTCAAAGGCATAGACGTCGTGATCGAGCACGTAAGAGACACGCTTGCCATCCGGTGAGAACTTCGGATCGACAAGCGTACCGGGGCCGGTCTGCAACTCCTGCACGGCGCGCGAGGCCCGATCGACGACGTAGAGTTTTCCCGAAAGGCTGAGCAGGATGCGCGTCCCATCCCTGGAAAGCTGGAAATCCGTGAATCCGCCGAGGCTCACCCGCATCCGTTCGCGCAGCGCCTTTTCTTCAGCAGACAGTTTTTCTTCTGCGCCTTTGAGAATGTCTTCGGGCGTCAGCAGCAGTCGTGTGTTGCCGGAGGCGACATCGAATTCGTAGAGTTCGAGTTTCGGTGTCCGGGCTTTGGCGCGGAGGAAGAGCACGGCCTTGCCATCGGGTGTAGGCAGCGTTTTGGTAGGGCGGCCGAGAGAAAATCCCCGGGTTTCGGCATGGTCCCGCAGAAACTTCAGGTTCGAAAGGGACGCTTTGTCGCCGAGAGTTTGGGCGACGGCCGGCGCGCGGGCGGCGAGAATTTCGCAAACCAGGAGCGCCGGGACCATGAGGTTTTGCATGCCCGCGAGAATACAAAGGGAGGCGGAATTTTTTCAATTCTTTCGCTTGTTTCTTGTGGGCAAAACTCAATAAGCTGATGAGATACATAAGGCACGGGTTCACTGAAGGCTTCCGGCGGGGTCGTTGACCACGAGGAAGCCGGCCGCTTACTGATCTGAGCACGAGCAACAACGCCCATGCAGTGCGACAACACGGGAACGGCCTCCGCTCCAACGGAGTCGGCGGTGGTCGAGGGAATCGTCTAACAACAAACCATTGGAGGTGCCCATGATGGTCTTCCTGATCCACGTTCGTGACCCGCAATTCTACGCTCTCCCCGCCAAAACCCGGGCCAAAAACGGCAACATCCGCGTGATGGGATTCCCTCCGATCGGCATCATGTCGCTCTCGTCGGTGCTCAAGCGCGCCGGCCATGAGTGCGTGATGTTTGACCAGGCCAATCCTGAAACGCCCAACCCGGTCATCATCGAGGAGATCCAGCGGAAGCAGCCGGCGCTGGTGGGCTTGAGTTTCCTCAGCACGACCAGTTATCCGTATGCCAAAATCCTTGCCCGGGAAATCCGGGCCGTCAACCGCAAGGTGAAGCTGGCGTTCGGCGGCGTGTTTGCCAGTCTCAACGCCCCCCTGGTGAAACAGCAATGCCCGGAGGTGGACTTCGTCTGCCGTGGCGACGGCGAACAGCTCATCCTGGACCTGCTGGCGCATCTGGAGGATCCGTCCGGCGTGGCGAGTGTGACGTGGGCGAAGCAGGGCCAGGTCATTAACAATCCCAATCGACCGACGGAGCGCAACCTGGATCAGTGGCCGTACCCGGATCGCGAGAGTCTGCCGCTGGACTTCGTCGAATCCATGCCGCTGGATGTGCCGGCCGTGCTCTCCATGGAGCGTTTCACGACGATGCAAACGTCGCGCGGCTGTCCCTGGTCCTGCGTCTTCTGCGACATTCCGGTCTTCAACGAGGGGAAATGGCGCTCGCGGACTCCGCAGCACGTCGTGGCCGAATTCAAGTATCTGCAGGAGTTGGGGTACGGCGCGGTTTATTTTGTGGACGACCATTTCCTGCTTCAGCCAAAACGGATCGAAGCCATTTGCAAAGGCCTGTGCGACCAGGGCAACACGATCCAATGGGGCTGTGAAGGGCGGGTGGACTCGGTCGCCCAACACCTGTTTCCGGCGATGGCGAAAGCGCGCTGCCGCACGCTCATGTTCGGGATCGAGAGCGGCAGCCAGAAGATGCTCGACCGGTTGCGAAAGGAGCAGACGCTGGCCGAGGTGGAGACCGCGGTGACCAATGCCAAGCGGGCGGGCATCGAGATCGTACACGGCTTTTTTGTGGTCGGCTCTCCGGATGAGACGGTTGAGGAAATGAAGGCGACCTTCGACTTTGCCGCGAGGCTGCCGGTGGACACGTTCGGCTTTAATCGGCTGTGCGTCTATCGCGGCACGCCGTTGTGGCACGAATACGTGAAACGCGGCCTGGTCAATGATGCCACGGATTGGTACAAGTATTTCAAGTGTTCGACGATCGACCCGACGTGTCTGCCCGGCGAAGTGATCCACGCGACACGCAGCGCGGGCCTTCGCCGGCTGTTCATTTACAAACTGCTGCACTATCCGATGCAGACCTTCCGGCTGTTGCGCCGCTTTGTGCGTTATATGCCGGTCCGCGACGTGGTTTATCTCATCGTCAAGCCGTTCCTGGGCAGGAAAAAGGGCGCCACGAAAGCGGAGGTGTTGTCGCGCGCGGTCGAGCATGGCGCCGTGAAGGATGCCGCCGCGCAAATGACCCAGGTGTCCGACGACACGCTGGAGCACATTCTGCGGGAATCGCAGGCGGAGCGTCTCCGCATTCAACAGGAAGCCGAAGCTTCGCGGGAATTGGCCTCGGCTGGATGACCGAACCGGTGACACGGCCCGCGGCAGGATTATCGGCGGCGAACCGGTGAATTCGTTCGCGCCAGACTCCGGGTGATGGCCGGGCGCGTCCTCGACAGACAGGGTGACGTCAAAATGAACGCCCAGGATGCCAATGCGACCATGGCAGTGTTCCTCGATTTGGAGAACATTGCCCTCGGCGCGCGCGATGCCCATTACCCCAGCTTCGATATCCGGAAGGTGCTCGAACGCCTTCTGCTCAAAGGACACATCGTGGTCAAGAAGGCGTACTGCGACTTCGATCGTTACAAGGACTTCAAGCGGGGCCTGCACGAGGCCGCCTTTGAACTCATCGAAATCCCCCACGTGCGCCAGTCCGGCAAGAACTCGGCCGACATCCGCATGGTGGTGGACGCATTGGATCTCTGTTACACCAAGGGTCACGTGGACACCTTCGTCATCATCAGCGGCGACTCCGATTTCTCGCCGCTCGTGAGCAAGCTGCGCGAGAACGCCAAGACCGTCATCGGTTTTGGTGTGAAGAATTCCACTTCGGACCTGTTCATCAATAATTGCGACGAATTCCTTTATTACGACGATCTGGTGCGGGCGGGGCCGTCGAAAGCGCGCCGGCGCGGCGACACCACTGTTTCCGCCGCCCGGGTGGTCGAGGGCGAGCACCCGGGACCTTCTTTGGAAAAGGCGTTTGATCTCCTGGAAGAGACTCTGGAAGCCCTCACCGAGGAGCGGGAGGAAGACGAGCCCATCTGGGGTTCCATGATCAAGCAGGCCATCAAACGGCGACATCCCGGTTTCAACGAACGCGCTCACGGATTCGGTTCCTTCAACGACCTGCTTCTGGAAGCGCAGAAACGCGGCCTCTTGAAATTGGAAGCCGACGAAAAGTCCGGCGGTTACACCGTTCGCACGATGAAGTGAGATCGGCTGGCCCTCACCGCGGTTGTCTCCCTCGGAACGAGAAAGTCGCAAAAATTTCTCGCCCAAAATCATTCTCTCTTATTCAATCCTGTCAGCGATGCTGTTGGAAGAAAACATGGAATTCGACTTTGCGGTCGAGTCCGGCGATGAGGCCCGGCTGCAAGGTTCCTTCACGGAACAATTGCTTTCCTTTCGCGAATTCGGGCAAGCGACCCGTTGCCTCCGGACCCAAGCGCAGACATTGTGCGGCGACCGCATTGAAGCGCCGGCGTACGTCAATGAATTCTGGACGGCACGGCAGAGGCAGACGAGCAGTCTTCAGGAGATTTCTTACCGAGCCTGTTTCAAACCGCAATTGCCGCGTTTTTTCATTCAGCGCCTCACGGAACCGGGCGAGCTTGTCCATGACCCGTTCATGGGCCGGGGCACCACGTTGGTTGAAGCCGCCTTGCTGGGGCGCGTGCCTTACGGGTGCGACATCAATCCGTTGAGCCGGTTTCTCACCCGACCGCGTTTGAATCCGCCCGGCGTACCGCAGGTCGCGGAACGCTTGAAAACGATCGACTTTGCGGAGGCCGACGAATTCCCGGAAGACCTGCTCGTTTTCTATCATCCGGAGACGTTGCGGGAGATTTGCTCGCTCAAGAAATACCTCTTGAAGCGAAAAGCCGAGGCCAGATTGGATGCGGTTGATGAATGGATTTGGATGGTCGCGTTGAACCGGTTGACCGGTCATTCGCCCGGCTTTTTCTCGGCGTACACGCTGCCGCCCAATCAGGCCGTTTCCGTAAAGTCTCAAAGGAAGATCAACCAGCGCCGGGGACAGACGCCTCCGCGCAGGAAGGTGCCCGAGCTCATCTACCGGAAGACCCGACAGTTGCTTGCGGACTGCAATCGGAACGTCCGGGAAATCCTGGCGCGAGCGAGCGACAGAGCGCGTCTGCTGACCCAAAGGGCGGCGGCGACGCCGGAGATTCCGAGCGACCGCGTTGCTCTGGTCGTGACTTCGCCGCCGTTTCTGGATGTGGTCGATTATGCCGGTGACAACTGGCTGCGCTGCTGGTTTATCGGGACCGACCCCCGCTCGGTCAAGATCACGGTCGCGCGCAAGCTGGAAGATTGGCAACGGGTGATGACCGACGTCTTTCGCGAGTTGTTGCGCGTGTTGCGGCCGGGAGGCCATGTCGCTTTTGAAGTGGGTGAAGTGCGCGGCGGCGAGATCAAGTTGGAAGAAGCGGTATTGCCTTGCGGTGTCGAAGCCGGTTTGCAACCCGTGCTGGTCGTCATCAACGACCAGAAGTTTACCAAGACCGCCAATTGCTGGGGCGTGGACAACAACTTCAAGGGAACCAACACCAACCGGATTGTCCTCTTCCAAAAATCTGCCTGACAGCCGGCAGCGGTCGGCTATGTTCAGACCTGCTTCTGCAATGAAAATGAAAATGCTCCTTTGCCGTCGCGATTTGGCTCGCTCCACTGTGCTGGTCTGCTCGCTGCTGTTGTCGATTGCCAACGGCAGCCTGCCGGCCGCAACGGACAGCAGGCCGGCTGAACGGAAACTTCTTTATGTGGCCGAGCCCGGGATCCGCGATTACCTGGAGTACGGCGGGCACGGTGTGCTGGTGTTCGACATCGACCAGGGTCACCGTTTCGTCAAACGCATCCCGGCGGCCGGGCTGGATGAAAAGGGCCGGCCGCTGAACGTCAAGGGCATCTGCGCCAATGCCGCCACGAAGCGTCTTTATGTCAGCACGACGAAAACAGTCACCTGCTTTGACATCGCGACCGAAAAGATTCTCTGGGAAAAGGCCTACGAAGGCGGTTGCGATCGCCTGGCGATTTCGCCGGACGGAAAGGTGATCTACCTGCCATCGTTGGAGAAGGCGCACTGGCACGTGTTGGACGCGCTGAGCGGCGAGGTGATCCGCAAGATCATCACCAACTCCGGCGCGCACAACACGATCCTCGGTCTCGACGGCCGGCACGCCTACCTGGCCGGCCTGGCCTCGCCACTGTTGCGGGTCAGCGACACCAGGACGCACCAGGTGGTCCGCGAGGTCGGGCCCTTCGGCAACTTCATCCGGCCGTTCACCGTCAACGGCCGTGGCACGCTCTGTTTCGTGAACGTCAACGAATTGCTCGGGTTTGAGGTCGGAGACCTGACGACCGGCAGGATGCTGCATCGTGTGGAAGTGCGGGGATATGAGAAAGGCCCGACCAAACGGCACGGGTGCCCGAGTCACGGGGTCGGGCTGACGCCGGACGAGAAGGAGCTCTGGTTGACGGACGCGCATAACAGCCGCCTGCACATCTTTGATGTTGGCCTGCTGAACTTCGGGACGAACGCGACGGCGACGCCTCCCCTGCAAGTCGCCAGCATCACGCTGCGCGATCAACCCGGCTGGGTCACGTTCAGCCTCGATGGCGGTTATGCCTACCCGTCCACCGGCGATGTGATTGAAGTTGCGACGCGGAAAATCGTCGCCGGGTTGAAGGACGAGACCGGGACCGACGTGCAGAGCGAAAAGATGCTGGAGATCGATTTCAAGGACGGCCAACCGGTGGCCACCGGAGATCAGTTCGGACTGGGAAGAGCAAGAGCAACCGGGCAGTAGTGAGGGGGTGCGATCCAA
>DASPXS010000411.1:0-4532 GCA_035637175.1 Haliangiales bacterium
CGGACAATGTCGCCACAAAGGCAACCCGGCTGATAAATCTGCCGATTTTTCTTGTGGAGACATCTCGTACCTGGATTGACGGGTCTGTGATTTGAACTACACCATTAGCCATACTCTTATGTCCTTGTTTTGTTGTGATTACCCCCTTCCTTCCGGAGCCCTTGTTTGATCTACATCGCCCACCCGGAAGAATGGGCAATTACGAGCTAGCAGCTCATGTGCCGCGAAACCGACTCTGCAATACCGAATATTCAAGCTACTGCGCTTAAACATGTTATATGACAACATCGATTGCGACCCAAATGAAGTCATGATGAAGTCATGACCATTCCCGTAAAGTACGCCGACGCCTGGAGGTGATTTTCGGGGCTAACGTTCTCCTTAACTCACAATATTGGAAGGAGATGGTATCCTAAGGCCGCAATTGTAAAGAATTCCGACGATCAGAGCCTGGTTGGGGCCTGCACTGTAATAATTTGGAAACTGAATGGCGCCGGACGTTGACCTGCAACTCCCTGCTCTCTGATAAAATCTCCGCAGGCCGCCCAAACTTTTCCAACGCAGAGAACGCAAAGATTCACGGCGATTTCTTCTCTGCGTTGCGCTGCGTAAGCGGCGTCGGGAAGTCCGTCTCATGACTTGGGCGGCGATGAACCGCGAGAGCCGGTCGGGGCTCGCGAAATTTTTCGGCCTCGTCTGAATCCGAACTCCGTGAATAATTCGGCTGATATGAAACGCGAGTCTCCGGGCACCGACCAAAAAGCGCTCCAGATCAATCTGGACCCGGGCAAATACGGCGCCTTCGCGGAAATCGGCGCGGGCCAGGAAGTGGCGCGCTGGTTTTTCCGCGTCGGCGGCGCGTCGGGGACCATTGCCAAGACGATTTCCGCCTATGACATGGCCGTCAGCGACGCCATCTACGGCCCGTGCGAACGTTACGTCAGCCGGCAGCGTTTGCAGTCGATGCTCGAACACGAATACACCCTGCTGCTGGAGCGGCTTGGCGCCCGGCGCGGCGACAGCACGAGGTTCTTTGTTTTCGCCAACACGGTGGCGGCCCGCAGTTATTCCCGGCAGGACGAAGCGCACGGCTGGATGGGTGTGCGGTTCCAAACCGCGCCGAAAGCCGGGCCGTCGGAAATCATCATTCACGTGCGGATGCTGGACAAAGAAAACGTTCAGGAGCAGGAAGCGCTGGGCGTCATTGGCGTCAACCTGATTTATGCGGCCTGTTGCTACCACTCCGACCCGGAAACCGTCATCGGCAGTTTGATGGACAACCTCTCGCGCGACCGGATCGAAGTGGACATGATCAAGCTCACCGGGCCGTCGTTCAAGGACCTGGACAATCGGTTGATGAGCCTGCAACTGGTCACGCAGGGCCTGACCGATTCGGCGATGTTCACGGCCGACGGCGAAGTGGTGCAGGCCGCCGAAGTGCTTTACAAAAAGCCGATCCTCGTCGAGCGCGGCAGGTTTCGGCCCGTCACCAAAGTCACGATCGACATGCTCAATTGCGCCCAGGCTCAGTTCGTCCAGGAACCTCAGGCACAGGGCGAAGAAATCGTCGTGCTCATGGAAATGACATTGCGCAACCTCACCGGTGACGGCGGCGTGATCGACCACAAGGATTTTCTGGACCGGGTCGATCTCCTCGGGTCGCTCGGCAAAACGGTGCTTATTTCCAATTATGCGCGCTATTTCCGGCTGGCCTCCTATCTTTCCCGTTCCACCAAGAAAATGATCGGCATCGCCATGGGCGTACCGAGTCTGCGGGAACTGTTCGAGGAAAAGTATTACACCGACCTCGAAGGCGGCATTCTCGAGTCCTTCGGCCGTTTGTTCAAAAACGATTTGCGGCTCTACATTTATCCGTATCAGGACCCGGCGACCGGCTCGATCATCACCGCGGGCAACCTGCGCGTCGCGCCGCATCTCCGCCACCTCTACTCCCACCTGCTGGAAAATCACCTCATCCAAAGCATCCAGGACTATAACGACGCCTTTCTGCCGATCTACTCGAGCGAGGTGCTGGCGAATATCCAGGCGGGCGATTCCGCGTGGGAAATCATGGTGCCGCCGCAAGTCGCGCATATCATCAAGGAGCGGCAATTGTTTGGTTATCAGACCAAATAAATCTGCCGGCGGAATGAGTCCGGACGACTCACTCGTCGCCGCCGGCGCGAGTTGCCCGGCCCGGGAGTTCCGTCGCGCGTGCAAGTCTGAAATAATTCGCTTCAAGATCAGGCACGACCGGTTAGGCTGAGGTCATGAAGTCTTCCCCAAAAGCTCCCCTCTTCGCGCGCTGCTGGTTCTGCTGGTTGCCCATCGCGCCGTTGGTTTCACCCGCGGCGCTTGCGGACAACTGGCCGCAATGGCGCGGACCTGAAGGAACCGGCGTCTCCGCGGATAGAAATCTGCCGCTCCATTGGAGCACGAACGAAAACGTTCGCTGGCGCTCGGCGTTGCCCGACCGAGGCAACTCGACTCCCATCGTCTGGAGCAACCGGGTCTTTATCACCCAGGCCATCGAGAAGGAGAATCGGCGTACGGTCATGTGCTTCAACCGCGCCGACGGCCAATTACTCTGGCAAACCGGCGTGACCTGGGCCGGAAAGGAAGCGCGTCACGAAACCAATCCGCTTTGCTCCGCTTCGCCGGCGACGGATGGCGGGCGCGTGATCGCCTCGTTCGCTTCCGCCGGGCTTTATTGCTACGATTTCAGCGGCCGCGAACTTTGGCATCGCGACCTCGGCCGGCAGGCGCACATCTGGGGCAATGGCGCCTCACCCGTCGTTCACGGCGACCTCTGCTTCCTGAATTTTGGACCGGGGGAACGCACCTTTCTGATCGCCGCCAACAAAGCGACCGGCCAGACGGTTTGGCAAGCGAACGAACCGGGCGGCAATTCCGGCGAGGAGAAGCCGGGCGAAAAACCAAACTGGGTCGGCTCGTGGAGCACGCCGATCATCGCCCGCGTGAACGGCCGGGAGGAACTCATCATGAGCTGGCCCGGGCGGGTGGCGGCCTACGACCCCAAAACCGGCCGGGAACTCTGGACGTGCGGCGGGTTGAACCCGCTGGTTTACACCTCACCCCTTTACGCCGAGGGCATCGTGGTGGCGATGGGCGGATTTATGGGCAGCGCGCTCGCGGTGACAGCGGGCGGCGCCGGCGATGTCACGGGGACCCACCGGCTCTGGCATCATCCGAAAACCAAACAACGCATCGGTTCCGGCGTCGTTCACGACGGTCACATCTATATTTTGAATGATCCGGGCGTGGCCGAATGTTACGAACTGAAAACCGGCCAATTGCTCTGGGAAGAACGGCTCGCGGGCAAGGGCCCGGACAATTCGTCCTGGTCTTCCCCGGTCTTGACGGGCGACCACCTCTACGTCATCAACCATTCCGGCGACGCCTTTGTGCTCAGAGCGAGCCCGAAATTTGAGCTGCTCGCCACCAATTCACTCGGTGAACCCGACAATGCCTCCCTGGCCGTTTCCGACGGTGACATTTTCATCCGCACCCAACGGGCGCTTTGGTGCATCGCCGAAACCAGAGGATCACTGAAGCAGTAAACGGAGGATTGTTTAGACCCGCGGTGAACCAGGCCGTCCGAGCCGGAATCCGTTGAAAACGAATATCGAACATCGAACCTTGAACCCTGAACGAAACCTCGGCAGGTGCAGGCGGCTGGCTTCAAAGCCCTCCACCGGACCCGCGCCGCGGCCGGAATTTCACTGAATCTTTTTGACGTCGTTGCCGTCTTTGGCTGAAATGCCCGCCATGAAAAATCGAATCGTGAACTCCTGCTGCCGGCAATACGCGAACCACCTTAAAACCGTCACCGCGGCCGGGCTTTGTCTGTTGACCGCCACTCTGAGCGCCGCCGAAAAGGAGAAGAAAAAGGCGGAATGGGACGCCGCCAAACTGCCGCCCGCGGCCGATAAACAAGGCCTGACCTACGAGAAGGACATCAAGCCGATCTTCGAAAAGTCCTGCGTGAAATGTCACAGCGGCGACAAGCCGAAGGGCAAATTCCGCATCGACAGTCTCGCCACGGCCATCAAAGGCGGTGAAAGCGGTGATGCGGCCATTATCCCCGGCAACAGCGCCAAGAGCCCGATGGTCGCTTTCATGTCGGACCTCGTCGAGGAGATGGAGATGCCACCCACGGAAAAACGCGACAAATATCCCCAGTTGACCAAAGAACAGATTGGCTTGATCCGCGCCTGGATCGATCAGGGCGCAAAATAACCGTCGGCATTTCTTCATAGTCACGCCTCCGCATTCCAAACGCTGGCGCACCGGCGGAGCCGAGTCGTGACTATGAGCAAAACCAAAGTCGCCCTGCTCGGCGCGGGATTCATCGCCGATATCCATATCGAATCCTATCATCGCTTCGTGCCCGATGTCGAAGTCGTCGCCGTCTTCACCCGCAAACCTGAACGCGCCGAAGCATTCGCGAAGAAACATCAAATCGCCCTCCGGTTCAGCGACCTCGACAAGGCCATCACGGAGTCCGGCTG
>DASPXS010000412.1:0-3260 GCA_035637175.1 Haliangiales bacterium
TGTTGGCCGAAGTCAAACGATTGGCCGCGTCGGGCCAGTTGAAGCGCTGCTGCGGGCGGCTGAGGGGAAAAACCCGCGTTGCGTCGGGATAATTTGCCAATACCTGTTTCGTCGTGGTGACCGCGAGTTGGGGATTGCGGCGCAGATAATGTTCCGGAAGAAAATAATGCCACAGCCAGGTGGGATTTTCATTGCCGAACCAGTTGCCCCAATCATCGCGGTGGCGTCCGAACTGCGTCTGTCCCTCGACAAGCTCGAATTCGCCGGTGTCAGGTTTAAAGCGCAAATCGTGGCCGCGCAAATCGGCCGTCTGCCCGGTCAACGCGGAACGAATGGCGCCGCCGCTGCCGCCGTTGGCGGCATAGACCCAGTTATCGAGCCCGTATTCAAAGCCGTTGACGCGATGTTGCTGGTTGCCTTGATTGAAGCCGACGAGAATCGGTTTGCGCACATCCGCCTTGCCGTCGCCATCGGTGTCTTCGGCGTAGAAAATCTCCGGCGCGGCGCTGACCAGCACGCCTTTGCGCCAAACCATGATGCCATTCGGGAAGTTAACGCCTTCGAGAAAAACCGTCGCTTTGTCGTAGCGACCGTCGCCATCGGTGTCCTCCAGATACTTGATGACGCCCCCCGGTTTGCCGTGGCCGTCGAGGCCGAGCGGGTAGTCCCGCATCTCGACGACCCAGAATTTCCCGTCCGGACCCCAGTCAAACGCGACCGGATCAACCACCAACGGTTCGTTTGCCACCAACTCGACTTTGAAGCCGGGCCGCACGCGGATGCAGGCCAGGGACTCTTCCGGCGATTTCGCGCGCGGCTCGGCGATGGTCAAAAGGTCGGTGAACGAGTGGCGCTCGACCTTCTCGGGGAGATGCGCCGTCTCCTCGTTTTGCACGAACATTTGACGGGCATGAAACCAAACGCCGTTGTTCCGATTCGTGCCGCCCCGCACAATCATTGGAATCTCGCCCGGCTCGCCGCGTTTGCCGCCGGCAACCTTGAACGTCCAGCCACGTTCCCAGCCCAGCCAGTTCTTCGGCGTAGCGATAAACAGGTGCAGGGAGAACTCGTTTTCATTCGAGAAGATCAAGTCGTCGTAGCCGTCATCATTGATGTCGGCGAAGCGCAGGCCGTTGTCGCGCCCCTGGGCATCGACGATGGCGGTCCCGGGCGGCAGAGCGTAGGGCAATTGTTTCCACGATCTTTCCGCTTCCGACCATGAAAACGCGGCGTTTTGGGATTCATTGGCGACGATCAATTCGCAACGGCCGTCGTTATCCAGATCGCGCAAACGCACGCCACGGTCGCGTATTCCCCGGATGGAATCGCCGGTGGCGGTGAGAACCCGTTTCCCGTCGATCTCCAACCCGTTGAGCAGGGAGTTGTCTTCCACCCATTGCGCGCCGTCGAAGCTCCACGCTTTTGCGACCGCTTCGTCCTGGAGCAGCACGCTGACACGGCCATCAGGGTGAACGATCCCGAATTTGGCGCCTCTGTCGTGGCGGTTTCCCTGCCTGTCGAGGGTGATCAGCGGCGTGGGAAAACCGCCGGCGACCCATTTCTTCTTCTGCGGATTCCAGAGGCGCGTCTGGCCGGGTTGTTCGCCGGCGGAGATCACGTCCAGGTACCCGTCGTGGTTCAGGTCGAGCAAGCGCACGCCGTTATCCTGGCCGTTGGCCGCGCGCAACGGGCGAGAGAACAAAAGGTTTTTGTCGAGCCGCTCCTGCGCTTTGCGGAAGTTGAGGAATTTGATTTTCCTGCCGTATTTCCTGTCGGCGTGATCGATGAAGTCCACCAGTTGTTCGGGCCGGATCCAGCCGTGCGGATGGAAAATAAAAGTGAACACCCCCTGCTTCAACACGGCCGCATCGAGCGCCGATTTCCAGTCGGCGACGGTCGCCGGCTGGTTTGGACCGTGGGTATTGTTCGCCTCCCAGTCACTGGGGACCGTGGGCGGAAATTCCCAGCACAGCTTGCCGATGACATAGGGAAAGGGATAATCCTCGATCGTGGTGCCGAACTCTTTGAGGCTGAGTCGGGTGACGGCGTTGGTTTCCGCGGGAAAATATTTGCGAAACTTCTCGCGCCCGTCCGCGTCCCGCACCAGCTCGCCGGGCAACGATGGGTCGTTCGCAGTCGTGAGGTTCATGATCGAGGAATCCATCGTCAAAAATCGTCCGGTTGCGCTGACGCGGTCGAAGATTTCCGCGTAAAACCTCGGGCTGGGGCTGTTCATGGAATCGCAGCAGGGCATGCGAAAAGCGACCGGGCGATTACCGGGAATGCGATTGAGCAGATCGACGCAGTCATGATAGTTGGCGGCGGCCGCGACAAAGTTGCTGTTGGCGAGCAACGGGCACGGATGCGTGAGCGTGTGGACCTCCAGTGACAGACCTTCCTTGGTCCATGCCTGCAGTTGCGGATTTTGCGGGTCGAGCTGATTGCAGAAGATGCTGACCGGAGCGCGCCCGTCGATTCGCTTGAGTCGGCCCAGGATCGGGCGCAGAAACGTCTCGTATTTCTGCGGCTCGCGCAGGTCGTCGATGGCCAGGATCACAACGGCTTCCACGCCTGGTTCACCGACCCACTGTGGCGTGGTCAGCCGGGGAAAGTTAAGCCCCACGTGGAAAGGATTATCGTCGTCGAGATAACTCAGTCGATTGGCATTCGAGTCGGCCCGTGCCTTGTCGAGTGTGGTGATTGCAAACAGCGCCAGCAACGCGAGCAGACGTGGAATCATACGCCGGCTAAATTAACCGGCCCCTAATCGGATGAGCGAGTGGAAAAGTAACTGACCTGGATCAGGGATGAAGAGAGATATGTTTTCGCGCGCGGTGACTTGTGTGCGGGCAGTTCTGAAAGACAAGGCTTGGCCGGGGACGCCCGGACTGACCGCCACAGCACTAGAACACATCTCATAAATGCCGAAGGAGCGCGGACTTCAGTCCGCAGGAGTGTCGGTCAGCGGAGGGGGCTTGGGTATTTTCCCAAGCGCATCCGCACCGCTCACTTCTGGCTCGACTCTCTGTCGGCCAAGACTTAAGGTACACCTGTATCCTCACGGATACGCAGTTGTTAGGTTTAACTGACCTACGGTTGCGCCCTGTTCGTCTTATCAGCGCAGGCAGTGCTTAATCTCAGGTCGTTTCGTTCTTTTTGGGGATCAGGGCGGCGTGTCCTTATGCTAATGAGACACAATTTACTGGCTGGTCAGCCCGCCGCCCGTTCCCCGAAAATCTTCCCAAGAACTGGTAAAGTTT
>DASPXS010000413.1:0-8015 GCA_035637175.1 Haliangiales bacterium
GGTGTACACCCGCTTCTGCGCATCTTCGGTTTTGTTCTTGATCACCAGTTCTTTGATTTGGTCAATGGACTGAAACTTCCAGCATTTCTCCCGGCCCCCCATGATCTGGCCAACCAGGTCGGATTTCAACTGGTCCACCTCCGATGCCGACAGGAAAAACGTCAGCACGCCCATCAGCGTCATGGTCATCCAGAAAGTTCTGCGTTTCATTGTTGGCTCCGTTCAGATTGTTTCCAAAAACTTTAGCAGCGCTTCTTTATCCTGGGCGCCCAGGGCCTTGAACTTCTCCACCGAGTCACTGGCCTCGCCGCCATGGCGTTCGATGGCTTCCGACACCGTCTTCGCGCTCCCATCGTGCAGGAATTGCTCGCGGAAACGGAGCCCCATCAACATTTCCGTCCGAAATTCCGCCGGGTGCGCCTCCTGCAGGCAAATATCGGCCAATGCCGGTCCCATATCATGCACCAGGAGGTCCGAATACAGTGCCACGGTCTTCCGGTCTAGGACCTTGATGGCGTTCGGCCCGGTTTTCATTTCCGGCACATGGCACAGGGCGCATTTCAGGGCCACAAAAAGTTCCTGGCCGCGCCGGGCAAGGTAGCGATCGTTGGCGTTGGTCAGAATTTGCTGCGGGGGCGGCGCAAGAAAGCGGACGAACGCGGTTACCTTCTCGATATCCTCGGCCGGGATTTCCGGGTCCGGCGCCGGATCGGTTTCCGGCGGCACAGGATCGCCATTGATGGTTTCCTCCACCGGCGACAGCGGCGTCGTCACTCCCATCTCCTGTGGGAACGCGCCCGCGTTGAAATCAAACAGAGTGGCCACGGCGGCCTTGCGACCAAACCGCCCAACCCGTCCGTCGATCGTCCGGTTGGCATGGCCGGTGATCCGGTCATGGTTCGTGTCGCGGGGATCCTCGCGCAACAGGAGGGTTGCTTCGGGAATGGCATCCACCAGCCCGAAGCCAAACAGCGGAGGCGAGGAGCGGCGCGCTTGCGCGGTGGCGCGCGGCGGGATTGGCTCTTTCGTGATCCCTTTCGCCCGCAAGAGCGGGGTCGCATCCTGCTGGATCACCGGCCCTCCCTGCTCGAACAGCGGATCGCAGGAATCCGGCGCCACGAAGCGTGTGGCGTGTACTTCCACTTCATCACCCACTCCTCCGACAACCGGGCTCTCATGACACTCCGCGCAGGAATTACCGTTGAACAACGGGCCCAGGCCGTCTTTCGGTTCGAAAACGCGCTGGAATACTTTCTTCCCTTCCTCGAACTGCGCGTTTTGCTCCGGCGTCAGGCCTGCGAGGGGCTCGCCCAGCGCGGGCTGCCGCCGCGCCTTGCATCCACAAAGCAAGAGACTCAAAAGCAACACCGCAAAAACCCGATTCGATTTCATCGTCTTTTCTTTTCAAGGGACGAAGTTTCACTTCTTGCGCCGGCTTTGAACCTAACCCTCGATCGGTCCGTATCAAGAAAAAGTGGTGAAATATTTCGGACAGGATACCTGAGCGGAATTGTGAAATGACGGATCAAGGCGGCGGGGCAACGCCGGGCGAACCCCCGACTCCAATGTTTACTCCCACCGGATTCACGGTGCGCGACACCGCCCGCGCGCCTTCATTGATGGCGACGGTCTGAACGAACGTTTTCACGATCAGCTCCGCGTACCGAACCAGCGTGCGATACGGAGTGAACGGGATATAGACAATGTCACCCGGTTCCAGGAGCACGTCGGACGCTTTGCCGTTCACGATCTCCTTGTAATCAACGACCGCGATTTTCGGCTCCGTCAGCGAGCCGCGCACAATGGCCACGTGCGCCAGGCGGGCATCTTTGATCGTGCCTTGCGCCGCGGCCACGGCGGCCACCAGCGACATGGCCTCGCGATAAACCACCGACCTGGGTTGCAGGACGGCGCCGAGCACAAACACCTCCCGCGCCGTGGCCGAAGGCACATAGACAAAGTCATCCGGGCGCAAATAAACGTTTTGCGACAGATCTCCTTCTTTCAGCAGCCGATAGAAGTCCACCGGCAAAATCTGGCCGTCGCGCATCACGAAGCTGCGGCGTAAATCCGCGACTTCGTCGGAAGACCCGGAGATCGCCGGTCCTCCGCCCAGCGACGCGAAGGCCGCGGGACTGCCCGGTCCGCCCGCCGCCGAGAGCGCCTCCAGCAGGGTCATCGGCGCGGGCATGGGATAAACCCCCGGCTTGTTCAATCGCCCCAGCAACCAGACCCGCTGGCTCTCGACGCCGTGCAACATCACGCTGACCTGCGGTTGTTCCCGCAGGTATTTCAACAACTCGCGCTCGATGAGCGCCCTCGTTTCCGCCAGTGTCAACCCCCAGACATCGAGCCCCGGCAGCAGGTAATAATAGATTCTCCCGTCCGGCCCGACGGCATTGGTCGCGCGCGTCATGGCGTCGCCCAGAATCTCAATTCCCAGAATGTCGCCCGGCCCGAGTGTGAAGGAATTCGTCGGCGGTTTGAGCCATTCCAGGTTCAAAAGATTCGTCTCCGCCACGCTGGTAAGATTGGTGAGGGCCGCCAGCTTCGCCCGGCTCGCCGCCCGCGCGTCCAGCCGCGGGACTTTCGCGCTTTGACAACCGAGCAACGTTGTCAGCACCAATCCGCCCAGCAAACAGAAACCGAAACCCGCCCGCTGCGCAGCACGGCAAGCCGCCACCAATGACAAACTTCTCGGCATAATTGTATAGAGTTCGTCGATTCCGCCTCACTTGATTATCGGATTGCGAATCAACGGCCCGATGTTGCCGCCGGTCCACGTGATGACCGCCGCCTGCACAAACGCCGTGGCCGCGAGATCCAGCAGTTCCTCGGCTCTGATCCACGGACGGTAATGGACGTAAACGATGTCCCGCGGCTCCAGTTTGAAATCCATCGTGCGCGCCGACAGCACGTCGTTAGCGTCCACCGCGAACGTCTGCGGCCGGTCCAACGAGCCGCGAACAATCAGAATCTTCCTCTTCCACGCGCGGTCGGTAAAACCGCCTTGGGAAGCGATGGCCCCGAGGGCGGAAGTGTTGGGCGAGTAGGAAACCGCCCCCGGCGCTCGCACCTCTCCAACCACATAGACCTCCGTCATGTCAACCGGAGGGAAATACAGGTAATCATCGGGTTCGAGGGCGACGTTTTGCGACAGGTCGCCGCGCAGAAAAAGTTTTTCGAAATCAACCGGCATCCGCTGGCCGCGCCGCACCAGAAAGGTCCGTTGCAAATCCGCGATTTCAATCAGGTTTCGCCGTTGCAATCCGGTCTCCAGCCCGCGCGCGCGGGCAATCGCCTCGATGATGGTGGTGGGCCGGTCCAACGAATAGACGCCCTTCTGCACGACCGTGCCCAGCAGAAAATATTTCTTACTGTTAAACGCCACCGGCGTGATAATGGTGCGAGGCGCCCGATAGTAGGCGGCCAGAGTTTCGTCCATTGCTAAACGCAGCTCGTCAATCGTCAACCCCGCCGCCAGGACATCCTGCGCCTGCAAATAACTGACGCGTCCGTCCGGCCCGATGCTGACGGTGTTGCGGGCCAGTTCCGGACGGCCGAACAGCGAAAAGTTCAACACGTCGCCCGGACCGAGCGTCAATCGCTCCTGCCACGGGGCGCGCCGGTGTGAACTCGCGACGGAGAATGAAGGCTTTGCGTCTGCCAATCGGGTTTCGTCCTTCCCGGCGGGCTGAACGCGCCCCGGCGGGTCCGTCACCGGCTCCGCCGCGCGAGTGGCGGATGCGCCGAGGGCAAAGAGCACCGCGACACCCGCCATCCACTGGACCAGACCGTTTCTGAACGCGGCAACTGTCTCGCGGTTGAGCACCGCGCCGACCAGATTGCAGCGGGCGTGGCGCAGGGTTTCCAGCTCTCTGCGGGTTTGCGCCCGATCGGCTTTGCCGCCGCTCAGCCAGATCAACTGCGGAACATGCTCGGCGAGCAGGACCGCCTCCGGCACCGAAGCGGGCGGCAACTCGACAAGAATTACCGCGTTCTCGATATTGCGCCACTGCTCCAGAGCCGCGTGCCATTGCTTGCGGCGTTCGTAGTCCCACACCCAGCCCGGCAGCGGTATGTGCACGACCGGCGGCGCGTCCGGCGCGCCCAGTTGCGCCGCAATCTGCTCCGGATGGGATAAAATGCTGCGCGTCAGCGCCGCGTTCCGCGCTTCGATCATTGCAAGAGAAATTTCATCGGCGGCAAAAGCCTGCGGCGAAACATCGCGGAAATCCGGTGTTGCAGTGACGACCTTTTCCGGCGCGCCGTGACCATTCGCCGGCGACGGGCGCGTGGCGATGCTCAGCACCCGCACTCCGCGCTGGCTCGCCGCTTGCCCCAGCAGTCTGATCCAGGTGGAGCGGCCTTCGCCCGGGGCCGAGGAAGTAAATCCGCAGACAATGCCCTGATTGGGCGAGTGATTGAGTTTGTCCTGGAGCTTGGTCCAACTGCGAAACGCCCAATCGGTCTGCTGCGCCGGACTCATTCGGTCCAGGTCGCCCAGGGTCGCGAGCACCGGCAGTCCGGTGACTCGTCGAAGATCGCCGGTGGTTTTGATTCGCCGGTCGGCGATTTCCGCCAGCAAGGCGGCGCACAAGGCAACCGTGAAACCAAAAAATCCGCCGAACAACGTCAGGATTGCGACCTTCAGTCGCCCGCCGTGGCGAGCGGCGTCCTCCACGTTTGCCGGCGCCAGCAGCCGATAATAGCCCGGCGGGTCCGCCGCAAACGAGCGGGCTTCCCGCTGCCGGCTTTGCAACAGCGCCCTGGCCTTTTCAAGTTCGTCCCGTCGGCCTTGCGCGCGTTTGAGCGACGCCTCAAGGTCATCCGCAGCCTTGCCCGGCGCCAGACCGACAATGGAAGCCGACGTCGTGGCGTTCGTGCGCGCGGCATCCCCGTTTGCCTCTGCGTCCGACGCCAGACCGGGGACCGACTCGCCAAGCTGCCTTTCGATCGCCTCGATTTTGTCGCGTTGCTCCTGCACGCGCGGATGGGCATCGGTGAATTGACCGAGCAGACCGATCAATTCGCGCCTGGCGGCGCGCAACTCTTCGCGGAGCTCGTTGCCGGCGGGTTCGGCCTGTTGCAACTCGCGCGACAACGTCTTCAACTGCTCTTCAGCCGCGGCCACCGACTGTTCGTTCTCCTGCAGCCGTCCCTGAAGGTAGTTGACGATTTCCCGGGCTTCACCGGCCTGCATCTCCTGAGTGAAACGCCCCGCCTCGCGCGCGAACAAGTTGGCCAGCTCGACCGTCGCCTGCGGGTCGGTTCCCGCGAGCGTCAGACTGATGAAGTCAACGTTGCGATCCGGCGAGAGCCGCAACCGGTCGGACAATGCCTTCACGGACACCGGCGGTTGCGCCTTCAAACTGACCCGGTGCAACAGCTCCTGCGAACGCAGCAAGCCGCGAAACGCCGGCTCCGAGAACGGCCGCGCCCGGAATGCTTCGCCGAATTCCGAGGTCTGAAACGCATTGGGCCCTTCGTTGCGAATCAACTGCACCGTGGCGGTAAACACGGTTTGTGAATTGGCCAGGCCGAAACGGAGGCAAAGCAGCGCCAGTCCGCCCCCGCCCAGCACCAGCCACCACCAGCGCCGGCGCACGGCCTCCACCAATCGCCAGGGGTCGAACGGGAGACGCTCAAAAACGTTCCGCGACCGGGGCCCTTCCGAACGCGCTCCCGCTCGCGATCGCGTCGTCGACTCTTCATCGCTCGCCGAACCGGATTGATCCCGGTCTTCGGTCATCGCGCCACGTACAATCGGGTGCAAATCCGCTTTCTCTTCTGTCGCGCCGTTCATGCCTTCTTCAGTGTCTCACTGCCGAAAAACAGATATTCTCTAAATCACCCGGCGCATTTTTGATAGTGGGGTCAATTTCGGTAAATCACATGGGGCGAAAACCCCAAGCCGACGGGTTGATGCATCGGAGTTTGGGACTGATGCAGTCATGGAAGCGACCCTTTTCCCTTTTGAACCCGTTCGACCTCGTCCTCGTCCTCGTCCTCGAAGCCAAGTCTTCCGATCAAGGACGAGGAGGACGACGAGGAAGAAAGGACGGTTCATGGAAAGCCCTCACGACTTTTTCGTCGCGCATTGGGACCACGAACCCGATTGGACAATTTCATGTCGCATATGCGACACGAATCTGTCCGAGCGCTTTGTGCGGTTCATGGGTAGGGGTGCCCCAAGGGAGAGGGCCGGGGTGAGGGGAACAGAGGTCCATCTTCCGGACCACCGAGTAATCAAGCCCGCCGGGCCACCGACCGGTTAAACGCGCTCAACCGGCTCGACCGACGCAGAAAAAAAGGCGAAGCCATGGCAGGTTCCTCCTCATCCGCTTAAAGCCTCCGGAAGCCCATCAATCACTCGCCGTTGTTCCTGATCGAAACGGTATGGCCGCCCTCGAGATTCCCGACCAGTTTCTGCGAGCACTCGGAGCAAAGGCCCGCGCCGAGGGCCGCGTCCGGATATTCGCGCACATACTCATAGACGGCTTTCCAGTAATTTTCGTCGATGCGCGTCTGTCTGCAGGCGACGCAAACGGGCAACAGGCCGTTCAACTTTTTGATCCGGCTGAGCGCGCTGTCGAGCTCTTTCAGCAGACGATCCCGCACCGACTCAACCTGTCGCCGCCGGGCGCGTTCCTCCGCCTCGCGCAGGGCGCGCTGGATCGCGGGAACCAGGTTGAACAGGCGCGACTTCAGCACATAATCGGTCGCGCCGCTCTTGTAAGCGCGCGCCGTGAGCGTTTCGTTCTGGGAACCCGACACGAAAATGAACGGCATGTCGGCCCATTTCTCCCGCGTCAAAGCCAAAGCCGAGAATCCGTCGAACGAGGGAACCCCGTGGTCGGACACCACCAGATCGGGCGGGTCACTTTCCATTTCGCGCAGAAAATCCGGTTTTTTTTCCACGCGCTTGATGCGAAAACTTAGTCCTCCCTTCCGCAATTCGCGTCTAATCAACACCACGTCAGCGATCACGTCCTCAATAATCACGATGCGTAATTCTGTTTTCATAGGCCGCCACCTCAATTACCGAATACCGTTGACCTCTTTGCATTGCAGACAGAACGATCAGGACTTTCCCTTCCGCGCGCCGTGTTGTCAAGGCGGAAATGCGGAAGATCGAGATAGAGAAAGGCGCAAATCAGCTTTCAGCGTTGGCCAAACAATGGGCGAGTTTGCCACTGCGAGAATGCCCCTCACCCGTCCATCGCCTTCTGAATCCGTTGATTGAACGCGCTGTGCGCGTTCCCGGCAAAACTCAGGAGTTGCGTTCTGTTTTCATCGTCACAAAGTTAGAACGCAGTGCGTTGCCCTCGTTCAAATTTCCTGCGTCACAAGAATGCGGGCCCCCATCGCGCGTTACCCCATTCGCTCGGCCTCCGACAGGCCGCGGGTTGAGCGATAAAGTTTCACGAGAGTCGCGCGGAACGAAATTCTCCCTGAATCGTCCTCCTTCCGTCCTCGTGCCCGTTTGGCCGTTTCTTCAATTGCGAGGACGAATAATTTTGCGTGGACTGCGAAGATTTTAGCGTCCTTCTCCAACAGGGGGACCCTCCCGGAGCGCCAAATCGGACAACTCCGGGAGGAGGGCGGTTGACTGTCGGAGGACAGGAGGTGTTTCAGTCAGACCGGCCCAAACTCGGTGCGGCACCCCGCTGATTGAATATGTCGAGCCGGATATTGTGCCGCCGCCCGGCCCCAGGCAATGAACCGGTGTCGCAAATCGTGCATGGACTTCCCGGACCCGCTTCGGCGACCACGACAGCCCGTCCCCTGAATTCCGCATCTGCCCCGCCGGCATAAGCGGATCGAGGGTTCAATGTCCCGCCCAACACCCCGGCCGGTGCCATCGCAAACGCCGGATTACGCCGGCCGTTTTTTCTCGAGTTCATTTCTTTTTTAGCCTAGCCTCGCTCGTCGCTTTTCGTAGTTGGGTAAAAACCTGAAATTGCGGGAGGGATCGACCCCAGCATTGCGTGGCAATAACTAAAGTCGCGTGG
>DASPXS010000414.1:0-7922 GCA_035637175.1 Haliangiales bacterium
CGGCACGTTCCCAGGCATCCAGGCCGCTTGCTTTCGTCCGTCGAATGTTTAAGATCGGACGCAGTTATGACAGTGGCCAAGCCCATTCATCGGCTAACCGAAGCCGAATACCTGGATTTCGAACGCAGCATCGAATCCAAGAATGAGTTTTTCGACGGCGAAGTGTACGCCATGTCGGGCGGCACGCCTTTGCACAGCCTGATCGCCACGAATCTCGCGCGGGAATTCGGAATCAAGCTCAAAGGCCGGTCCTGTGTCCCATTCAATTCCGATTTACGTCTGAAGGTGGAAGCCACCGGGCTTTTGACCTACCCGGATTTGTCGGTGGTGTGCGGGCCGCTTCAATGTGCTGCAGGGACCGATGACACGCTGGTCAATCCTACAGTCATCGTCGAGGTCCTCTCCGACTCGACCGAGGCTTACGATCGCGGCAAGAAGTTTGAGAACTACCGCCAGGTGCCGTCGTTGCGGGAATATCTGCTGGTCAGCCAAAAGGAACCGCGCATCGAACAATTTATCCGGGAGCCGAGCGGCCAATGGCTTTTGCGCGAAGCAGCCGGTTTAGAGTCCACGCTGGTATTGCCGTCGCTGGAAATCAATGTCTCCCTCGCGGAGGTGTTCGCCGGGGCGGAGTTTGTGCCGGCACCCATTCGCGCTCAAACGCCGCCGCGCCGCTAGTGTGGTGTCCCTGACGCTTGTTTATAATAATGCGACTAAAGGCGAAACGGAATGCCCCTCACCCCGTCCCTCTCCCCATCCGATGGGGAGAGGGTGTCCAAAGGACGGGTGAGGGGCGGTTCAGACACTCTGATTGGAAACGCATTTTTGTGACGCGCCGCTAGACTGTCCTCGCCAGTTCGAGCAGGTTGGCTGTATTCTCGGCCTGTCCAATCGATGTCTGCCACCAAAAGCAACGCCGCTCACACCTGGAAATTCTTTCGGGCCGGCGGTTTCGACCAGGTCCGACTGGACACCGGCGCCGACCTGATGGCGCTGGATCAACTCGACCAGAAACTCTGGGTGGCGCTGGCGTGTCCCACGCGCGGTCTCGAGTTCGACACCAAAACGCTCGATTTGATTGACACCGACAAGGACGGGCGAATCCGCGCTCCCGACATCATCGCGGCGACCCGGTGGGCGGGAAGCTGTCTCAAGAATCCGGACGACCTCCTGAAATCCTCGCCATCGCTGCCGTTGAGCGCCATCAACGAGGCCACGCCCGAAGGCAAACAACTTTTCTCGTCGGCCAGACAGATTCTTGCCAACCTGGGAAAGAAGGATGCCCCGGCCATCACGATCGACGATACCACCGACACCACCAAAATTTTTGCCCGCACCGTCTTCAACGGCGACGGCATCATTCCCGCCGACTCGGCGGGCGACGAAATGGTGAAATCGGTCATCAACGACATCATCGCCTGTCTGGGCCCGGACACGGACCGCAGCGGCAAGCCCGGTGTCAGCCAGGCGCGGGCGGATCAGTTTTTCGCCGAGGCCCAGGCCTTCTCCGATTGGTGGAAGAAAGGGGAAAACGACGCGAACGTTTTCCCCCTCGGCGAGGCCACCGCCGGTGGTTACGCCGCGATGAAAACGGTCAAAGCCAAGATTGACGATTATTTCGCGCGCTGTCGCCTGGCCGCATTTGACTCGCGCGCCCTGGCCGCCGTGAACCGGCAGGAAGCCGAATACCTGGCGCTGGCGGCCAAAGACCTGACGATCACGTCTGCGGAAATCGCCGGTTTCCCGGTGGCGCGTGTCGAGGTCAACAAACCCCTGCCGCTCAAGGAGGGCGTGAACCCTGCCTGGGCCGAGGCCGTCGCCCGGTTTCAGGCCGAAGTGGTGACGCCGTTGATCGGTGAGAAGCCGGCGCTGACGGAGGCGGATTGGACGAAAATCACCGCCCGCTTCGCCGCCTTCGAGGGCTGGCTGGGCGGCAAAGCGGGCGCCGCCGTGGAGCGGCTCGGCCTCAAACGGGTGCGCGAGATTCTGGCGAGCCACAGCCGGGAAGCCATTGCCGCGCTGGTCGCAAAGGACAAAGCACTCGAACCGGAGGCCAGCGCCATTGCCGCCGTGGACAAACTGGTCCGTTATCATCGCGACCTCTGCCAATTGTTGAACAACTTCGTTTCGTTCCGCGATTTTTATCGGCGCAAGGACAAAGCGCTGTTTCAGGTCGGCACGCTTTACCTGGACCAGCGGAGTTGCGAACTTTGCGTGCGGGTCGATGACGCCGGCAAACACGCCGCGCTGGCCGGCCTGGCCAAGACCTGCCTGGCTTATTGCGACCTCACGCGCAAGAGCACCGGCGAGAAAATGACCATCGCCGCCGCCTTCACCGCCGGTGATTCGGACAATCTGATGGTCGGGCGCAACGGCATTTTCTACGACCGTCAGGGCCGTGACTGGGACGCCACCATCACGAAGATCATCGAAAACCCGATCGGCGTTCATCAGGCGTTTTGGGCGCCCTACAAACGATTCGTTCGCTTGATCGAGGAACAAATCGCCAAACGCGCCGCGGCAGCCGATGCGGCGGCCACCGAAAAACTCGCGGTGACTGCCTCCGTCGTGGCTGGCGCCGACAAAATCAAACCGGCGGAACCGAAGAAGCTCGACACCGGCACGGTTGCCGCCCTGGGTGTCGGCCTCGGTTCGTTGGCTACCGCCCTGGGGGTCGTGTTTTCGAAATTTGCCGATATTCCGACCTGGAAAGTTCCTTTCATCGTCATCGGCGCGATGCTGGCGATCTCGCTTCCTTCGATGGTCATCGCGTGGCTCAAACTCCGCCAGCGCAATCTCGGGCCGATCCTCGATGCGAACGGCTGGGCGGTGAACGCGCGGGCCAAGATCAACATTCCCTTTGGCGCCTCGCTCACCGGCGTGGCCAAACTGCCCCCGGGGACGCAACGCGACCTCTTTGATCCGTTTGCCGAGTCCCATTCGGCACGCGACCGGATCATCGCGTTGATCGTTTTGGCCGGCCTCATTTTTGGCCTCTGGTACTTCGGCGCACTGCACAAAGTGATGCCGGGTCTGCCAAAGTCCTCGTATCTGCGAAACCTCGATAAGGCCAGGTCCGAAGCGAAGGAAAAAGCCGCAAAAGACGCGGCCGCGACCGCTCCAGCCCCCTCCACCAACGCTCCGGCGACGCCCGCACCGGCAAAATGAGTCAGAGAGCTGACTTGCCGTTCGCGGAGTCGGCCCGTACTCTGCGGGTCTCATGCCTCGTGAATCCATCGAAGCCAGAAGTGCGCGGTTGAAGAAAATCATCGCCGGCTTGCGGAAGGCCTACCCCGACGCACATTGTGAACTCGATCACAGCAATCCGCTCGAACTGCTGATCGCCACCATTCTTTCAGCGCAATGCACGGACAAACGGGTCAACCTGGTGACGGCCGATTTGTTCAGGAAATATCGTTCGGCTGCGGACTACGCCAACGCAAAACCCGCCGAACTGGAACACGACATCAAAACTACGGGGTTTTATCGGAACAAGACCCGGAGCATCCAGGCCTGCTGCCGCAAGCTTGTCGAGCGCCACAACGGAGAGGTGCCGCGCACGATGGAAGAACTCGTTCAACTCGGGGGGGTCGGCCGCAAAACGGCGAACGTGGTTTTGGGAAACGCGTTCGGCCTCAACGAAGGCGTCGTGGTCGATACGCACGTTGCCCGGCTGTCGCACCGACTCGGCTTGACGAATCAGAAGGACCCGCAAAAAATCGAGCAGGAATTGATGAAGCTGGTGCCGCGCGAACAGCGGACCCTGTTCAGTCACTGGCTCATCTGGCATGGACGGCGCCGTTGTGACGCGCGCAAACCGGATTGTCCGAATTGTGAAATCGCGAAGTGGTGTCCGTCGGCCGGCAAAGGGGAGCGCCTGACGAAACGACCCGGTTCGGGATGACCTTTGAAACCGACCGATGAAACCTGGCTCCTGTTGGATTCCGGCGCCGGCGCGGCGGACTTCAACATGGCATTCGACGAGACGGTGTTGGAGTTCGCGGCGCAGTTGGGCAAACCGGTCCTGCGTTTCTACGGGTGGACCGGGCGCGCAGCCTCGTTTGGTTATTCGCAATCCTTTGCCGAGGTCTCCCGGCTGACTTTGCTGCGCCCGTTGGTCCGTCGGCCGACCGGCGGCGGCCTGGTGCCGCACGCCGCAGACTGGACTTACAGCCTCGTCTTCCCGCCGGGCCACTGGTGGTACGCTTCCCGCGCGCTCGAAAGCTACCAACGCGTCCACGAATGGATTCAGAATGCGTTCGCCAAGCTCGGACTCGCGACCGAACTGTCACCCTGTTGCCGCAAGGAATTGCCAGGCCAATGCTTCGTCGGCGCGGAGCGATCCGATGTGCTTTGGCGCGGGCGGAAGATCGCCGGCGCGGCGCAACGGCGGAACCGCCAGGGCCTGCTGATCCAAGGCTCCGTGCAGCCGCCGCCTGTCAGGCTCGTCAAGGCCGACTGGCAAAAAGCATTGTGCGATGCCGCCCACCAACGATGGAACGTGGGTTGGCGGCCGTTGGTCCCCGACATCGGCCTGCAACGGCGTGCGCAGGAATTGGTTCAACGAAAATATTCACGGGTCGAATACAACCAGCGCCGGTAAACGCCTTGCCTTGAGCTGTGCGAAGTCGGCTTATGCATCAGCCTGAAAGAGAGAACCCGGAACCGTGAGCCACAAAGAGGCGCCAAGGATTTGTGGCGGCAGGCATCCTGCGCATCCTGCTTGCCAGTGAGCCGGGCTTCCAGCCCGGCGGACCACCGCTCGATCCTTGCCTGCGCCGGTGTCGGCCCGCTGAGTTCATTGATTCGGGTTTCGAGCCGCGTCGCTAGGACGATCCAGTTTGGATCACTGCCTCTCCACTCGACACCCATTCGCCCGGTCATTAAGCTGCGCGGCGATTCTCAGCAGCGCCAACATGAGCCAGGCAGCCAAGCTTCTGCGACAACTGATCGCGCTTCCCAGCGTGAATCCGGCCTTTTTGCCCGCGAACCACCCCCACGCAGGCGAACGGCAAGTGACCGATTTTCTCGCGGCCACCGCGGGAAGCCGTGGTCTGGAGGTGGAATTTCAGGAGGTCTTTCCCCACCGCGCCAACCTGCTGGCCCGCTTGACGCCTTCCGGCAAGACGCGACAACGAATCGTGCTGGCGCCGCACCTGGACACCGTCGGCGGCGATGGCCCCGAAATCTTCCTCCCGCGGGAAACGCACGGCCGCCTGCACGGTCGCGGCGCGTGCGACACCAAAGGCAGCCTGGCCGCGATGCTGGCCGCGCTGATGGAACTGGCCCGGTCGTCGCCGCGCCCGCAACAGACGGAAATTGTCTTCGCCGGCCTGGTGGACGAAGAAAACGCCCAGGGCGGCTCGCGCGCGCTGGTGGCCAGGGGATTCAAAGCCGACCTGGCGATTGTCGGCGAGCCAACACGCTTACAAGTGGTGACGGCGCACAAGGGCGATGCCTGGTTGCAATTGGAGACGCGGGGCAAGGCGGCGCATGGCTCGCGGCCGGACCTGGGTCGCAACGCCGTCCATGAAATGGCGCGCATCGTCGATTTGCTCGAGACCATTTACGCTGCCCGGCTGCGCAAGCGCCGACACGCGCTGCTCGGAAATCCGACCGTCAGCGTCGGAGCGATAGCGGGCGGCTCGCAACCCAACATTGTGCCGGACCGCTGCCGCATCAGCATCGACCGGCGCACGATTCCGGGAGAAACCGAAGCCGGCGTGCGGCGCGAAATCAAATCGCTGCTGCGCCGGCACAAGCTGAAGGCAACGTTGTTGAATATTCGCAGCGCGCCTTGTCCGCCGATGGAGACCGATGCAAAGCTGCCGCTGGTGCGGCAATTCCTCGCCAGCGCCGGCCGCACGCGATCCGGCGGCGCGCATTATTTCTGCGATGCCGCCGTGCTGTCCCGCGGAGGCATTCCCAGCGTTGTCTTTGGTCCGGGCGACATCGCCCAGGCGCACACGGCCGACGAATGGATTTCGCTGCGCGACCTCGACACGGCCACCCGGATGCTCCTTTGTTTTTTTCAGTCATTGCCATGAGCGAAACGTTTCCGCCGGTGTCCGTCGTCATTCCGGCTCGCCCGGGTCAAACCGAAGTCAAAGCCGTCGCCGCCAGCCGGCAACTCGATTATCCGGCGGACCGGCTGGAAATCATCGTGGCGCGTGGCAATCAACCTTCCGTCCAGCGCAACGCCGCCCTGCGCGAAGCGCGCGGGGAACTGATTTATTTTCTCGATGACGACTCGGTGCCGCTGGCCGGCAACTTGCATCGGGCGGTGCCCCATTTCCGCGGACCGGAAGTGCAGATGGTCGGCGGCCCGGCGCTTTGCCCGCCGGAATCGCCGGCCTTGGAGCGGATCTTTGCGATGGTGATGGGAAGCTGGCTGGCCTTTGGCCCCAGCCGCGCCCGTTACCGGGCCGTCGGCCCGCTCCGTCGGACGGGTGAAAAGGAACTGATTCTCTGCAATCTCGTCGCCCGCCGTTCCACCCTCGAGCACGCCGGCGGCTTCGATGAAGCCCTTTATCCCAATGAAGAAAACGCCTTGATGGACGCCGTGCAGTCGCAAGGCGGCCGGCTCTTGTATGATCCGGAAATGATTGTCCATCGGCGGCCACGCCGCAGCTTGCGTGCATTTGTGAACATGCTCATGACTTACGGCCGGGGCCGGGCGGAACAGTTCCGATTGCATCCCACTCCGAGTTCCGCGCTTAATTTTGTCCCGCCACTGTTCTGCCTTTACCTGGTGCTGACGCCGCTGCTTCCCGCGTGGTGTTTGTGGCCTTGGCTTGGTTACGGGCTGGCGTTGATGGGGCAGGGGACCGTTTTAAACGGCCCGGCGGTTTTCAGAATCTGCGCGCTTCCGCTGGTCGTCCTGAGTCATCTGTTTTACGGCCTTGGATTCTGGCGCGGCCTGTTCACGAAATTGGAGCGTCCGGAGCGTCCGGCCTCCGGCAGTGTCTTCCTGGAGAGAGTGAAGGGCCTCTGACCATCATGGAATCCAAGACCACCTTTTTCCGCCAGAGCGGCTGGCTGGTGATCGCCACGGCCTCCGGCGGAGTCTTCATGATGGCCACCCAGATCGCGGCCAACAGTTGGATGCAGCCGGCCGAATACAGCATCTGGTTCGCGCTGCTGCGCATTTTTCTTTTGATGAGCATTCCTTCGGTGGGACTGCAGATCATCTTCGCGCAACAGACCGCCGCGGCGGTCACCGATGCCCACCACCGGCAGCTCGCGCACACGCTGCGCGCTGCCGTGCAGGCGACATTTCTCATCTGGCTGATGATGGCGCTGGTCGCCTTCCTCGGACAACGGCACTGGATTGCGCTGCTCAAGATCGCCAACCCGGCCGCGCTTTGGGTCACCGTGTTCATCGGTCTCGCCTCGCTCTGGTCGCCCATCGTGAGGGGCGCGCTTCAAGGGCAACAGAATTTTCTCGGGTTGGGTTGGGTCTTGATTGTGGACGGGGTGGGACGGTTTCTGGCGATTCTGGTGATTCTGTGGTGTGGCGGACAGGCGGCGGGCGGGATGAGCGGCGCGTTGATCGGCCAGGGCGTTTCATTGACGATCGGCGCGTGGCTGCTCCGCCACCTGATGGCGCTGCCCGGCGAGCGTATGGAGTGGAAACCCTGGTTGCGCCGGGCGGTGCCGTTGACCCTGGGATTCGGCAGCGTCCAGTTCATGAGCAACGCGGATGTGGTGTACGTGCAGGGTGTCTTTTCAAAAGACCAAACGCCGTTTTATGCGCCGGCGGCGATGGTCGGCCTGGCCCTCTTCACGTTTGCCGGTCCGCTGTCGTCGGTGATGTTTCCCAAGGTGGTGCGCAGCGCGGCGCTGACCCAGGACACCCGGGCGATGCGACACGCGCTCAGCGCCACCGCGCTGCTCTGTGGACTCGCGGCGCTCGGTTGCAC
>DASPXS010000415.1:0-3962 GCA_035637175.1 Haliangiales bacterium
ACGCCCGAATAACCCGCCGGCTGAGACGCCGGGCCCACATGGCATCGCCGATTCGAACCGACCTCAGAAATTTCCCCGTTCTTCAAATTTCCAGTAACCTTTTCCCGCCCGCGCAGACAACAAACGAAAAAGAGCAAGCCCCGGAGTGGCGGCAGAGAATTCCAGACGAAGAGGGCACCGGGGTTTCTTTCGCCTCTCACGGGGCTTGGTTGGCTTTGAACGCGAAACCCACGGCTCACGCCGTGGGCTATTGTCTTCTGCCTCTCCGAGGTTGAAACCCGGCATCCGCAGGCTTACGCCCTGAACTGTTTCACCGCCGCCACGCAACGAGCGCAGATCGTGGGATGTTCCGGATTCGAACCGACATCGGTTTCCCAATGCCAGCAGCGCTCGCATTTCTGGCCGTCGGCGTGCGCCACCCCTTGCGCCTCTTTGTCGGAAGTGACTTCAACCTGTGACACGTTCAGCACTTCCTTGAACGCAGCCAGGGTTTCCTGGTTCATCGTGCCAGCAGGGGTTCCGTCCGCGAAAAGCCGGACTTTGGCGTCCAGGGATTTGCCAATAACCTTTTCTTTGCGTCGTTGCTCGAGAGCGGGCAGCAGGCGTTCCCGCTGTGCAAACAATTGTGTCCAGACGGCAGCCTCCGCTTCAGGCACCGCGAATGACGACGGCTCACAAACGCTCTCGTGAACGCTTTCCGTTGTCCGGCCGGGAATAAACTCCCACGCTTCCTCCGCCGTGAACGAAAGAATCGGCGCGAGCATCTGGCACAGGCCGGTCACGATCCGGTGCAACGCCGTTTGCGTCGAGCGGCGGCGAGGCGAGTTCGCCGGATCGGTGTAAAGCCGGTCTTTCACTACGTCGTGGTAAATGGCGCTCAGTTCCACCGCGGCGAACTGGCTGAGCTTTTGATAGACGACGTGAAACTCGTAGGCGTCGTAGGCCTGGATGACTTCGGCTTCGAGTTTGGAAAACTCCGCAAGAATCCAGCGGTCCAGGCCGGTCAGCTTGTCGTCCGGCACGGTGTGTCCGGCCGGGTCGAAATTGTAGAGATTCGAGAGTTGGTAACGCAACGCGTTGCGGATGCCCCGGTAGGTCTCGGCGACCTTGTTGATCCGCTCCTCGCTCACGATGATGTCATTGCGGAAATCCTGGGAGGCGACCCACAGACGCACGATGTCCGCGCCCCACTTCTTCACGTAGGCATCGGCGGTCTGCGGTTTCTCGTAACCGCTTTGTTTGCTCTTGGAGATTTTTTCGCGGTCGGCGTCCACCATGAAGCCGTGCGTCAGCACGGTTTTGTAAGGCGCGGCGCCATTGCCGGCCAGCGAAAGCAACAGGGACGACTGAAACCAGCCGCGGTGCTGATCGCTGCCTTCCAGATACATATCGGCTTGCCAAGGCAGGTAGGGCGCAGTGCCCTCACTGCGCCGCGGCGAACTGGGGACAGCGCGTCCTACCTCGTGCCGAAGTTCCGGACGCCGCATGAGCACGGCGCGCGACGACGAGCCGGAATCGATCCAGACGTCGAGCGTGTCGGTCGATTTAGCAACCGGGTCCGGCCCCTTCCAGTCTTTCGGTTTCAATTGAGCCCACATTTCGGCGCACGATTTTTCAAACCAGACATTGGAGCCGTATTTCTCGATGAGATCGGCGGCGTTGCGGACGATTTGCGCGTCGAGAATCGGATTGCGTTGCGCGTCGTAAAACGCGGGGATGGGCACGCCCCAGGCGCGCTGGCGCGAGATGCACCAGTCCGGACGGTTTATGACCGCGCCGAGAATCCGGTTCTTGCCCCAGTCAGGAATCCATCCTCCCCGCCGGCCGATGGCTTCGATCGCCTGAATCGCCATTCTTCGAAGACCGCTGAAGGGTTGCTCCCTGGCAACGGCGGCCTGCAACACTTCGACGTCGGTCGTGCTGAACTCCAGCGATTTTGAAATATCACGCTTTCCTTCAAGTGCGATGAACCACTGCTCCATCGCGCGGAAGATGATGGGCGTTTTGCTGCGCCAACAGTGCGGGTAGCTGTGGTGATAATTTTCCTGGTGCAACAGCGCATGGCGAATCCGAAGTTCGTGCAGCACCGCTTCGTTGGCGTCGCTCTTACCGTGTTTTTCGAGGATGGATTTGCCGATCATTTCGGCGGGCATCTGCTGTTCGCGCGGCAGATCGTTCGTCCAGGCGAACCGGCCATCGTCGTCCACCGGCGAATAAATCGGCAAGCCGTTGGCCAATCCGAGTTGGTAATCCTCCAGACCGTGGCCGGGCGCGATGTGGACGAAGCCGGTGCCGGTGTCGCCGGTGACAAAGGCGTCGCCGGCGAACAATTTTCCGACGCGCGCGCAGAAGGGGTGCTGATATTCGAGTTGCGCAAGTTGCGCAACGGCCAGGGCGCTCTCCTGGTAGTTCTTCCAGCCGCATTTCTCCGCCACTGCGGGTAACAGCGCCCGGGCCAGAATATAATTCTCCCCGTCAACCCGGACCTGCACGTACTGAAATGTCGAGTTGTAAGCCACCGCCAGGTTGGCCGGCAGCGTCCACGGTGTCGTTGTCCAGATCAGCACAAAGGTGTCGCGCAGGTCCGGCGGCTGGCTGACCTTGAATTTGACGAAGATGCTCTGGCTGACGTGGTCCCGGTATTCCACCTCGGCCTCGGCCAGCGCCGTGCGGCAGGGGATGCTCCAGTAAACCGGCTTTTTGCCGCGATAAACAAAACCTTTCTCGACTTTCTCGACGATGTCGGCGAACAGGCGCAGTTCGTCAGCCTCGTATTCCTTGTTGAGCGTGAGGTAGGGATTCTCCCAATCGCCCAACACGCCGAGCCGCTTGAACTGTTCGCGTTGAATGTCGATGTATTTGCGAGCGTAAGCATCGCAGGCCTTGCGGATGGTGACGGCGTCCAGGGCGGCGGGCGAGACGCCTGTCCCGCTTTCTTTGCGCAGGTCCTGCGTGACCTTGAATTCGATTGGCAGACCGTGGCAGTCCCAGCCGGGCAGGTAGGGCGCGCTGTACCCGCGCAGCGATTTGTATTTGACGATGATGTCCTTGAGAATTTTGTTGAGCGCGTTGCCGATATGGACGTCGCCGTTGGCGAAGGGCGGTCCGTCGTGCAGCACAAATTTCTCGGCGCCGGCGCGCGCGGCTTGAATTTCTTTGTAGAGCCCGTCCTCCTGCCATTTTTTGAGGCGTTGCGGTTCGCGGATGACGAGATCGGCCCGCATGGGGAAGTCGGTCCGCGGGAGGTTCAAGGTGTCTTTATAATCCATCGCCATTTCAAGGAAGGCGCACCGTATCAGTGCGGTCGAACAGTGTCAACGGAGGGAGAATAAATGACCAGATACGAATGACGGGCAGGGAAAAACGGAGCCGGAAAACAGAAAGGCTGTGCGAAAAAAACATGCATATGCGTGTTTTTTTCGCACACCGCCCTGGCGGGGCCTCGGCGAGGGACGAAGGAAGCTCGAATGACGAAATGTTCTGAGTTGTGCGGCCGCGGGTTTCGTGCTTCGGATTTCGTCATTCGTCCTTCGGATTTCCAGTCTCGGGTTTCGCGACGCGGCCGGATGTTTTTCCCTCAAACAGAAACATGACAACGCCGGCGTCCGATGTTAATTTCTTGCCGGACAAAAACCCAATGTCAGCCGAGGGCCTCCTCGGCCAAACCATGGAAGAGCATGAAAAAGCAATTGTTGATCGTGACCGACCTTGGATCCTTCAAAGCCTACACCGTGGATAATTCCCGTTTGAACACCACGCCGCGCCTGGAATTGATCGAGCATTTCATCCCGCCCGAGCCGCATCGCAAAATCGCCGATAACCTGAGCGATCTGGCGGGACGCTACCGCTCGGCCGGGGCCAAGGGCGGCGCCACCTTTGGCGAACGGCACAACATCGAACTGGAAGAACGCAAGCGCCTGATCCGGCAACTCGCCAAACGGCTCAACCGTCTGATGGACGAC
>DASPXS010000416.1:0-7130 GCA_035637175.1 Haliangiales bacterium
GACGAATGACGAATGACGAATTGGACTTGCGCTGCGTGTATTCCAAGTGCGTTTCGGACAGGTAACCGTCATCACGCGGTTTCACTTCACGGCCGTCGTATTCCAAGACATCGCCCCGCGAGCGAATCCACTTCGCGCGCAGCGCGGGTAATCCTTCTTCGACACCGCCCTTGAAATCCGGGTCGCCCCAGGGTCCGCTGCAATCATAAATCCGCACGGGCTCGTTCACTTCGATCTGGCCGTTGAATGTTCTGGTGTGCAAAAGCGTGATCTCGCGCATGGGCACGCGGATGTCCTTGTGGAGAGCACCCGACACATAAACGCGCCGGCTTTTGGGCAACTGGTCGGAGCTGTGCGGAGAGGACTCGGCCACGCGAGTCGGGTCGCCTGACAGGCGAGGCGCCTGTGCTACCCCTGCGGGTTCGAACGATTCTTTGGTCGCAATCATAGTTCGGTTGAGAGTCGAAAGTTGACCGTTGAGAGCAGAAACGGGCGTTCGCACGCGGGTTCTTCATTCATATTTCATGCGCATTTTTGCGGCTACAGGAGAACGCTGGAGGAAGTTCCCTTCGCCAGCATTACCTGGAGCAGGTTCAACGGGTCTCCTGCGCTCCCGCGCAGGACTCTCAGCCTTCGCCCCGCGACTGCGGGACCGGTTGGCTCCCCTCTGGATAGAAGAAAAGTAGAACCAACGACCCGGCAGGTCAAGGAATCGTCACCAAGGTTACAGGAGCGTGCCGTGCAGGATGTGATAGGCCACGGTGAAGTAAATCACGATGCCGGTCACATCCACCAGCGTGGCCACAAAGGGCGCCGACGAGGCCGCGGGATCGAACCCGAGCCGGCGCAACAGGAAGGGCAACATGGACCCCACCACGCTGCCCCACAACACCACGCCGACCAGACTGAATGCCACGGTGGCGGCGACCAGGGGATAATGCGTCGTGTAAAGCGTCTCTTTGTGGGGCCAGACAAAAATCCGGACCAGAACGATCGCCGCCAGGACGACACCGAGGGCGAGTCCGGCCATCAACTCGCGCCGCAACACCCGCCACCAGTCCCGCAATGTCACGTCGCGAACCGCCATGGCCCGGATGATCAGCGACGTGGCCTGGGAACCGGAATTGCCGCCGCTCGAAAGGATCAGCGGCAAAAAAAGCCCGAGCACAGCCGCTTTTTCCAGTTCGTTTTCGAAATAGCCCATCGCCGTGGCCGTGAACATTTCACTGATGAACAATATGGAAAGCCAGCCGGCGCGTTTCCGGATCATCGAGTGCAAGGCAATCGTCAAATACGGCGCGTCAAGGGCCTCCATACCGCCCATTTTCTGGATGTCTTCGGTGGCCTCCTTCTCCGCGACATCGAGCACGTCGTCCACCGTCACGACTCCCACCAGAACGTCCTTGGAATCGAGCACCGGCAAAATGGTGCGGTCATATTTCTTGAAAGCCGCGACGGCGGTTTCCTGGTCGTCGGACGCGCGCAGGGCAAAAACCTGGTGATCCAGCAGCTCACCGATCGGCATGGTCAACTCGGCCACCACCAGGTTGCGCAACCGCACCGAGTCCACCAGCCGGCCTCTTTCATCCACGACGTAAAGTTGATTGAGCGATTCGCGTTCGCGCCCGACCTTCCGCAGGTGCGCCAGCACCTCGGCGACGGTCCAATTGTGCTGGATGGCGATATACTCCGGTGTCATTCGCCGGCCGATGGAATCCTTGGGATAACCCAGGAGGTCCGCGGCAATCTTCCGTTCGGCCGGCGACAGCAGATTGAGCAGCTTCTGTGTGGCAGCCGAGGGCAATTCTTCCAGCAGCGCGGTGCGATCGTCGGGCGGCATTCCGTTGAGGATCCGCGCCACCTGCTCGTTGCCCAGCGCCTGGACCAGCTTCTCCTGTTCTTCGACACTCAGGTATTCGAAGACTTCGGTGGCCAGGGCGTGCGGCAGGATGCGCAGCAACACCGCTTTGTCATCCGCGCTCAGGTCGCCCAGGATTTCGGCAATATCCGGGGCTGGAAAATCGCAAAGAATTTCGCGGAGTTGATTGAAGTTCCGCTGGCGGATCAATTCGACCAGTTCCGGTTGAAGCAGACTTCCGATCATTCCTTCAGATCAAATCGCGACGGACGACTAATGCCAAGAAGCAAAGTTCAACGCGCGGGATGTTCACAGATTCGTCGCGCACCGGCAGCGACCTGCAATCACGTGCCGCCAATCAACCGGCGGAATGGACCAAAGCCATCGCTTACCAGGGTTGAGGGGCGGGCAATTACGCAGCTCGGCAATCCAATTCCACCACACTCACGGACCGCGCAGGAAAGCGGTAACCGATGGACTCGGCCCGATTGAGCGGGCGCTCCGCAGGCCGGAAAACATCCGGATTGAGCGGGCTGATTTCCTGCCGGGGATTCTCTGGCGCAATTTCCAGAACGCGTCCGCCGGTTGCGATCATACCATTCACGGTGAAAGTGGCTTCGACCGAACGGCCATAATTGAGATTGGCGACATGCAGAAAAATTTTATCACCCGTGCGACTCGCCGCGATGTCGAGGCCGGGCGGTGATGACTTCACGGACACGCCTTCGTTGCCATTGTGTCGCTTGAACAATCGGGCCACCGCGCCCGCGGGCAGCAAATAGCTCACTCCGCCGGGCACTTGATGGATCACCGCGTTGGTCGTCCAACGGGTGCCGTTGAAATCCGCCGTGGTCGCGATCTGCACGCGTTGACCGTGACGTTGATACAGGTTCATCGCGCGGGCGTGATAAACTCCCGTAAGCCATTCGGTGAGGATCGGATTCGAGTTGTGCGGGGCGAGGCTCAGGTGGCCTTCGGTAATTGCTACCGGCGTCTTAGAGTTTCGCTTCGTCAGAGATTCCTCCAGCGCGAGCAGCTTTTGCTCGATGCGCAGTCCGATCATTTCCATCAACTCTGCCCACGCCTGCTCTGGTTCAGTTTGATATTTGAAGCCGCGCAGCACGGTGTCCTTTCGGATGGGTGTCTGGCCCATCATGTGAACGGCGACGTAGTCAATGTGCTCGCCCGCGCGATCCACGAGGTCGCCTGCCCAACCGTTGTCGCCCCAGCCAATCAATTTGAGCGAGCGGTCGCGTTCGCGCATCGCCTTCGCAAATTCGATCGTGGTCGCGATGGCCTCGTCTTTTTTAAAGCAGGCGTTGCCGTAGGAGGTCTCGTTGCCGAGCTGCCAGAACTTTAGATTGACGGGCGCCGCCTGCCCGTTGGCTTTGCGCTCAGCGTTGTCCGGGTCGTTCGCGTATGAAACCCAATCCGCGGCTTCGCGCGCATCGCCGGTGCGGTTGCCTTCCGGCGTCACCGCGTAACGCTTCTCGCCATCGCCGAGGAAGTTCACGCAATACATCGGCTCTGCGTTGACGCGCCGGCAAAAGTCCACAAACTCATGCGTCCCCACGCGATTGGTCTCTTTGCCGCCCCACACATGGTTCCGCATCCACGGCCGTTTCTGTGCCGGCCCGACGCCTTCGCGCCACTTGTAATAACGGCTGAACAGCCCGCCGAACCGCATCATGCCCGGCGCGAGGTCCGCCGTCGTTTCGACAAAATCTTTTCGCCAGTCGTCGCGCTTGTAATCCCACGCGGCTTCGACCGACGAATCCGTCACGCCGAGCGGCTCCATGAACTGCATGTGGAGATGCTGCGAAATTTCGAAGAGCGGCTTGGGATCAACGACCACCGCGCCACCGGAACGGACGGCTGCCTCCGCCTGAGTTTGCGCCAGCGCCTTGATCTGAGTTGCGGCAATCACGCCGCCAGCCAGGCCAGCGGAACGTTTGATGAATTCACGTCGTTTCATGTGGGGTGCTTCTATTGATTGTTGATGCCTTTGGTTTAATCATCGAGCGGGCCTTTGAACTCCGGCCCAACGGCACCAACGAAACCGCAACCGCGTCAATGCCCTGCCCGCCGGTCGGTCGTCCGGTGGCAATTCTCGGTGATAGCGTTGGTCCCCGGCTTAAGCGTCGCCGCCGCTTCCGTTGAAATGTCGAACTCCTGGCGGCTGAGGATTAAACCAGCCACGGCACAGGGCGATATTGGAGGCAGTGGCAATATGCGGATGCGGAGTGGCCCCAGGGCCTGAAATCTATGCCGCGCCGGGTTGAGCCGCCTCGGTCGATGGACTGGTCGGGCCGGGCGCAGCGTCGGTCGCTTGCTCCTTGCGCTGCCTCAGTTTGTCGGTCCACCTCCGGGCAGCCTCTTCAGCGGCCTTGACGCCGTCGCGACAGCCGGATTTCAAGGATTCTGGCGCGAGGCCCTTGACGAATGTCCATTGGAAGACAGCCGCGTAGGAGGCTCCATAGGCCGTCCAGTAAACCGCATCTGCGGCTGCTGACTTCACTTTCGGAATGGTCATCTCCGCCGCTGTTCTTGCGTCTTCCGCGCCTCTACGTAGGGCGTCGTGGAGGGCATCAAAAACGGGTCTTCCAGGCTGTGGTTCGCTGTCTTGACTCTGTGGGTTTGCGGGATTCTCCATAATTCGTATCAGTTGATTGTTGCTTTCGTTGCTACTGTCGCGACGCTACAGCCGGACAATACCAAATGGCCAGTACAACGGCGCAGAAACATTGTAATCCGGTGTTTGCTGTCAACAATTTGCGCAGGCGAACGCAGTTGCTGTGGGACAAAGAAAAGCCGTTCCGCATCACACGGAACGGCATTGGTTAGCGAGCGCAGGACGTATCCTGCTCAGGCCTCAAAAGACTTCCCACAACCGCAGCTTTGGCGCGCATTCGGATTGGATATTTTGAATCCGCCGCCATTCAACTCGTCCTTGAAATCGATCACCGCGCCGCGAAGGTAATCGGCGCTGAAAGGGTCCACCAGGACGCTGACCCCGTGGAATTCGGCGGAAATATCATCCTCCCGCTTGTCGTCGAACACCATTCCGTATTGCATTCCCGAGCAGCCGCCGCCTTCCACGAATACGCGCAACGCCTTGCCCGCGTTTTCCTTTTCGTTGGCCAGGAGAGTCTTGAGGTGGTTGGCGGCGCTGTCGGTCAGACTGACCACAGCGCTGTTCTCAGCAATGGTGTCCATACGTCGGTTGACGGTTAGAAAACTAGCAGAGCGAAGAAGCTGTGTCAAACGCGCCGGTCAAATTAGTTTCCAGTCGCGGGAACTTTACTGGGAGCGCAATCGATCCAGCTTTTCGAGTTTGAGCTCCCAGATCTTGCGCAATGACGGCGCATTGGTGATCAGGCGCCGATACAGATTCGCGGCCACTTCCCACTGTTGTTGGGCTTCGGCGAGGAGCGCCGCTTCTTCGGCGGCCTTCTTTACCCAAAACGGGTCGGCGACCTCCTGTTCGCGCAAGTTCCTGCCATTGGCGACATACAAATAATGGCGCAGCGCCTCACTCAGCAGGTTGGTTCGCTCGGTCGGCGACGCCTGCTCGGCTTGTTTTTCCAGAACCTTGGCCAGACCGACTTCGGCAATGCTACGACAGGTCACGTCCGCCCGATCATTGGTCATAGCGTTCTTGTAAGCGGAAACCGCCAGGGGATAATTGTTGGTATCCGCCGCGCCGAGTTGGAAATAGCAGTTTCCCATTCGCCCCCAGGCGAGCGGCGCCAGAGCATTGGTCGGATATTCCCGGGTGATTTTTTCCAGCACACCATTCGCGTCCTTATAGCTGTTCAAAGCATTGGTTGACCCGGGGACGCCGGCAATGTAAGTGTCCGCCAGAGCGTAATACGCTTCGGGCAGAAGGGCGGGAGGCGGATTCAGCCTGGTCAACTTGTTGATCAACCGCGTGAAGTAAATTGCGGCATCATTGTAACCCTGCCGCGCGTAGGCGGCGCGGCCGGCCATCATTTCCGCCTGATAAGAAAGTTCCGATGGAGCCCAGTTGGTGTTGAGAAACACCTTCTCGTAACTTTCCTCGGCTTTCACATAATTGGTGCCCCCGAGCCGAAAGTAGCAGTCCGCCACCCAGTATTGCGCTTGCAGCGCCAGTGCGTTTGTCGGAAACCGCTCGACATAACCGGTGAAGAGCCGGAACGCGTTGGTCTCGTTCCCTGCGCGGTAATCGGCCCAGGCGCGATCAAATTCCGCGTCGGGCAGGGATGCGTGGTCGGTATGTTCGCTCACCCATCGGTCGTAAAGGTCCACCGCCTTCGGCCAGTCCTCTTCCTGTTCGTACGTCCGGGCGACGGCCAATTCGACTTCCGGCAGCACCGGCGATTCCGGCAGTTTCCGGATGAAGTCGGCGAAAAAATCCCGCGCGCGGGCCGGGTTATTCAAGCGGCTTTTCGCCTGGCCGTATAACAGCAGGCTGCGATCGTTCAATTCATCCGGCGGATAGTCCGCCAGGATTCTTTGCACGGCCTGATCCGCGCTTGCCAGGTTGCCCAGTTGAATGCCGGCGCGGACAATCTGATAGAGCGCCTGACCGACCAGATCGCTTTGGACCCGAGGCAGGTCCGCGTAGTTGCTCACCACGAGCCAGTAATTTGTCACCGAACCGGCGTAGTCCGCGAGGGCGAACTGGCAGTCAGCCAGCTTGAATCGGGCGACGGCCTGCTCCGGCGAGCGAGGCAGTTGGCCGGCGGCGGCCCGGAAGGCGAGCAAACTTTCCGAAATCCTGTTGGTATCCGCACCGCCCCTGCCCTGTTCCCAAAGGCACCAGCCGCGGTCCAGATGCGCCTTCGCCGTCAGTTGTGAGTTCGTGTTGGCAATGATTTGCTCGAAGTGCGCTTTGATTTGCGGCACCAGGTTGGTCGAACTTTTGCGCGCTTCTTCCGGCAGTTCGTAATACTCCTTGAGCCGTAATTCACCCAAGGTCAACCGCAACAAATCGAGCCTGCCGTCTTTGGGATACTGCGTCACGTACGACTCCAGACGTTTGCCCGCTTCGCCGATCCGGTTTTGCGCCAGCGTCAATCTGACGATCTGCTGCAAGGCCTGTTGGCGCCGCGCCGACGGCGTATTGGTGCTCAGGTTTCGTTCATAAGCCTGAATGGCTGATTCGGTCTGCCCTTGTTGCTCCCGGATTTCTCCCTGCAGCGCTGCCGTGTCGGCCTGCCAGTTCAGGGAGGCGACGTTCGTGATCGCGCTCAGTTGTCCCAGCAGGTTGGTCGTTGTTTGCCAGGAG
>DASPXS010000417.1:0-14597 GCA_035637175.1 Haliangiales bacterium
GATCAGGCGCGACGTTCATGGTTTGGCGGGCGCGGGGGTCGGTTTGCCGATGAAGCGAAGCGCCGTCTGTTTGTCAGCCTCTGTCGGCTGCCAGGTTTGCGGGTCGAAATTCGGGTCGCCATTTGCCCGGACGTTTGCCACGGCGATCTGGACCTCCTTGTTTCCGATCGCGACCCGGTGTCCGGCCAGGGGATCGTTGGTGAGCTGTTGCGGACCGCTGAACTCGGCCGCGCGCCGGTAGGCCCAATATTCCGTCCACGCCTTCCACTTGTAAACGAGCAGCAGCAACGCCTTGTTCGACTCCGGCACGCCGGAGGTCGTGCCCTTCCCGTACGCTTCGGCGATGCCCGGGAAACGGGCGGCGTGAACTGCGTGAATCGCTTCGTGCACCAGCGTGTTAGTGGAGATGCTCGCGTCGGGATAACTGAAGTTGAGCCGGATTTGCCCGGAAGTATTGTGATAGGTGGCATAGACCGGCGGACTGGTCACCATCCGCCATACGGCGACCTTACCGTCTTTGCGCAGCGCCTTAAGACGCGCGAGGGCATCGTTGAGATCGGGCATCTGTGGTCCGGACGCCGACGCGAGGCTCTGTTCGATCGACGTGACGGCCTGGTCGAACTTGCCGAGAATTTGCGCGGCGGTCTGGTCGGTATCGGGCACCTGCTCGACGTATTCCACAGCCGCGCACTGGACGAGACGTTGGCCGCCCAGGCGACGTTGCTGGACAACGTGGGCCAGTTCGTGCGCGAGCAGGCGCCGGCCAGCCTCCGAGTCCGGCGCGTAACGCCCGGCGCCGAAGACGATCGTTTCACCGGCGGTATACGCGTGGGCATCGAGCGCAGACGCGGCGGCAGCAGCACGCTCGTCGGCGTGAACGCGAACGTTGTGAAAGTCCTCGCCGAAGCGGGATTCGAAAAACGCGCGGGTGGCCTCCGGCAGCGGTGAGCCGCTGGCAGATTCGGGCCCTCGAGACCGGGAAGAAGAACCGGCAGTCTGCGCCGGGCGTTTGCCGGCGAGCACCGCCTCGGCCGCGCGCGCGGCTATTTGCTCGAGCGAATGGCGCCGCGACGTGACCAGCGACTCCGCTCGAACACCCGGCAGGTGGTCGCACCGCGGACAACCGCCGCCGCAGGCACAGGTGTGCGAGTGGCGACGGAGAGACGCCGGGATGCTGACGGACCGCGCCGCGGCGCCGGCTGAACCGACTCCGCCAGCGGGGCGCGCCTTCTCCCGGCTGGACTGGATCAGCGTGCGAACGTTTCCGGGCATGGCAGCGTCAGGGGGTCGCCGGAGCAGGACAGGCGGGCGTCGTCAACGGCAGGTTGAAAATATCCGCCACGAAGTTGGCGTAGCACGACGCGTGGCGGAAGTTGGCCGCATGAAGCACGCTCGCCCAGCGCATGTGCGCCGTTTCGTGGATCAACAGCGTCGCCTGATTGTCTTCGCTTAATCCCCAAAAGCTCGGACACAAAAGAATGGCTCGAATACCGGCGCAGGCGGTGGCACTCCGACCACGACAGTGCCCCTCGCAATCCATGAACGTCGTCGTCCCGGTGATGCATTGATAGTGAATGGAACGATCAAATTGATCGGCAATGGCCTGCAGCCGATCGCTCAGCCCGTCCATCTCGTCGTTGACGGCATCCTCGCGATTGGGGAATACCGTGCCTGTGAGCCGGGCGCGAAAACCTCCCCGGGCGCGCGGGGGCAGGCCAAACCGGGCCTCGTAGGCCAGGCGCACAGCCGACGGAGGGCCTGTGACTCCGATGATGGAAGCCGCTGCCTGGGCCGCCACAAGGATCGCGGACGCCTGCGCCAATCCTTGGGCGTGCGCTTCCACTCTCGTCAAATGCGCGACCGGATCTGCCGGCGCCTGGTTTCTGCCACCGGGACATCCCACGTTGGCGGCGGCGACCCTGCGGAAAACGGTGGAAGGCACAGCCTCAGCGACCCGCAGTGGCGTGTCGGGATGCCTTTCTCCTGCCCATGAACACGTTCGCTTTGTCACTCTCTCCCCGCGACGAAGGAGCCGGGAGAGAGCCGGAGAGAGGGGTGGTCCGCAAAAAGGCACCTCCTCTCCCCGGCCCTCTCCTCCACTTCGCGGAAGAGAGGGAGGAAATTCCGTGCGCCCGTTCAGGGATTCAAAGCGCGACCCTTTGTCGGGGAAATCTCTCACCGCCGCCGCGGCGAGGCGTTCCGCTTCCCGTTCGGCGGGTTCACCCGGTTCACTGACTCGAAGCGGGCCGGATCCGGGAGCAGCAGCGCCGGTCTGGACAACATGCGCCAATTCGTGCGCCAGCAACCGCCGGCCTTCGTCTGTTCCTGTCGCGTATCCCCCGGTGCCGAATACCACCTTGTTCCCAACGGTGTACGCCAGCGCGTTCACCGCCTGCGCCGACTCCGCCGCTTGAGCATCGGCATGCACGCGCACGTGACGGAAGTCCTGACCGAAGCGCGACTCCATGAACGCGCGCGTCGCCGGATCGAGCGATTGGCCCGGCGCGCGCAGGACCTCGTGCACAATCGACGGCGCCTCGTTACCGGCAGCCCGGCACCGCGGACAACTGCCGCCGCACGCGCAGCGCGCGACCGTCAACGCGGGGTATGATTGATGCGACACCATTGCCGCCGGTGTTCCGCCGGGGCGCGCTCGCTGAACCGCGGACAGGGCTTTGGGACAGCGCTGGCGGGTGGCGGCAATGCTCATGGCAAGAGATTACTTCTGCGCCCGTTTCTTCCTCAGCGTCTGGGCGGCTTCGCGCTTGACGGCATCGCCATCGAAACCGGCAATTTCAACCAGCTTCGCGGTGTCGGTGCGCAGCAGCGATTCGACATCGGCGATCCCGGCGGCCCGGAGCTGGCGCGCGTGGACGGGGCCGATGCCGCGGATTTTCTCCAGTGGCGTTGAGGTGGCCGGCGGCGAGCCGGCCAGATGAGTGAACGGCGGCGTTGAGACGGTTGGCGGCGAGCGCCCCGGATCGGTGGCCGGCGGGGTTGAGGTAGTTGGCGGCGGGCCGCTCGGCTGGGTCTCGGGCGGCGTTGGGCAGGGCGCGTCTTCGTTGCCGAGGATGATGATGCGAAAATCAACGTTGCCGAGCTGCGGTTGGAGCGGTTCCTTCTCAATGTGCAGCGCCGTGCCTTTCGCGTCGAGCACGTAGATGCGCGCGCTGATCCGGTTCTGCGTCGCCGCGGCAGTGTCCGCCGCGGCGAGGTTAAATGTCGGAGCGCGCTCCGTCGAGTCGGTCGGAGTCCGGGCTTCGGCGCCGTCGAAGCGCAGGATGAAATAACCACGTTCGTCGCTGCAGCCCTGTCCGAGGGCGCGAATCCAGTTCCCGTTCGCGTCGTAGAGCGCCACCGTCAGGCGCGGCAGACCCTTGCCCTGGCGGTCGCGCACGAACCCGTGAAAGACGTAGCCGTTGTTGTCCGCCACAGGCGTCTCGGTTTTGGCGCGGGCGACCTCGAAATCGAGATCGCGGCGCAGGCCGTTGTTGAAGCGGACCTTGTCGGCCAACGCCGAGACCCGCGGGCTGTCGGCGCCGTATTTGCGCGCGAGCCGCTTTTGTTCGCGCGCATAACCGGTCGCGCGGGCGGCCCGGACGGTTTGCAGGCCGCTCAAGGCTTCGGCCCGCTGCGGGTCGAGGCTCGCGATTTGGTTTTCGACCGTCTTCGATACGGATTCCGTCGAGACATCGCCGGGTTGACATCCACAAGTTGATTCGGCCATGGGTTTATCCTCCGGTTGCTTTGCCAAAAGTGTTTTGGACCACCGAGAACCGCTCGCAGTACCCCGTGCCGGCGGGGTCGATCAACACCGTGTTGGCGGCGTTGACCAGGTAGGCGGGCACGAAGGCGCGCGCCAACAGGCAGTGCGTGGTCTGGTTGTTTGTTGTCATGTTCAGAAAACCCAGGGTCATCGCCGAGAACAGCGCGCGCAACAGCGATTCCTTGAGCCGATTGTCGCTCGCGCGCAGCGAAAATCCGAACAACACCACGTGCGCGAGCACGAGGTCATCGGCCAGGTTGCAGTCGCATTGATTGCCGTGAAAGCTGATGTCGTCGAGGCTGAAGATCGTGATCGACGAGGCCGAGAGCGTGACGCCGGTTTCAAAGACGTCCAGCACGCATTGATTATCCGCGAAGAGGACATTGCCGTTGGCAAGGTACGCGCCGAGGCGCTGGTCGTCCAGCCCGGGTCGCGCCGCGGGCGCCGCCAGGGCCGCGGTGGAGAGCGAACCTTTGGCGACCGCGGAGAAGGCGAGGAACTGGAGATAAAGCTCGTTCGACAAACCGAGGTCCAGAATGGCGACCGTCGCGGCGATGAACGTGGCGCCGGCGCCGCGCTGCACCACGCCGCGACTGGTGAATTGATTGTCCGTGACCGCCAATGGCCCGAGCGCGGTTACGGTGAGCGCCTGCCCCAACGGAACGCTGACCACGTTCTCGTGAACTTTGAGCGCCGGCTCCCCGTTCTGTCCGGGAATCGTCTGTGTCCCGAAACGCACCGGTGTCACAGGCGAGACGGCATAAACGACGTTGATCCCGCCGCGCCGGCCGATCTTCGCCTGGGCGGCCGGGGCCTCCGTCTTCGCGCCATTGTTGAGGACACGGTTGCGCGCGATCGCCATCCCTTCGGCGTGCAGGCTGAACACGCCGCAGACCGGTTCCAGATGGCTCGGGCCGTTGTCCGCGATCTGGTTGTCGTGAATGACGAGGCGCTCGACGTCGGCCAGCGAGATGCCGCCGTAACCAGCGCTGTTGATCATGGCCGCGGGAATTTCTTCGAGCGAACGGCGCAGGCAATGGCGGATGTCGTTGCCCAGGATTGACAGCCCTTCCATGGTGATGAATTCGTCCGCGCCGCTCAGGTCGAAGAAACCCACCACGCCGATACCGTTCATGCCCATTTGATATATGCGGTTTCGCTCGATGACGACCTCCGTCAGCGTGCCGGCGGAGGCCGGGCGCGCGTTCCCGTCGTCGAGCGGAACGGCGACGACCACGATAATGCCGGTGGCCGGTTTCTGTGGGTCGCAGGGATCGACCGGGCGCGGCTTGGGCCAGCGGATGGGCGGCAGAGGTTCCTGGTTGTCGTCGATGAAGATCAGGCTGCCGAGGGTGATGCCGTTGCCGGCGCCGCCGCGAATGAGGTTGTTGATGATCCGGACCCGGTCGGACGTGCCGCCGATCTGGATGCCGCCGCGGCTCAACGAGCCGGGCAGAAAGCCGGCGGCAGCGGCCGGCGGCGCGGCGACGCTCAACGTCGGCGTCTCGATCTGGCGGGCCGGCACCTCGACCACGTTGCGCTCGATCAGCAGGTCATCCGCCAGCGCGAAGATGGCGTGATCGAGGCAGGTGGTGTCTTTCATCTGCACGCGGCATTCGCGGATGGTGACGTCTCGCGCTTGATCCACCCGGATGGCGCTTTTGGCGGCGGCGCTGACGTGGAGTTGCGCCAGCGTAACACCGATCAGAGGCGCCGCGACTTGATCGGTGCCGAAGTTCGGATCGGCACCTTCGAGCACGAGGCCGGGGCCGGTCTCGTGGGCTTCGACCGCCAGTGAATCGATCGCAATATTTCGCCCGCCGCGCACCTGGATGACCGGTCCGGCTTCGGCGAATTCTCCCGCGGGCGCCGTGCTGACGATTCGGCTGCGCGGGCCGCAGCCGGTGAGCGTGATATTCTCGCGACTCGTGATGACGATGTTCTCGACGAAGACGCCCGGCAACACGCAGACGTGCCCGCCTTCCGGCGGCAGGGCATCAATGGCCGCCTGGATCGAATCGAAATCGCCGAAGCTCACCAGGCCGTCGCCGACGCGCCAGGTGCAGCAGGTGTCCTGTTTGGTGAGCGGGCGGAAGCGGCGGCGGCAGTCTTCGATCTCTGTCGGCGCGGTGATGTTGCGGGCGGCGTTCCAATTCAGCTCGGCCAACGGCACGCGATGATACCGGATCCCCTGCGGCGTCTCGGCGTTGATCAGCACCTGTGGGTTCTTGATCTCGCCGGCGCGGACCGGAAACACCCAATAGTCGCCCGGCCGATAAGTCTTGCCGGCCGGCGCATCGAACACGAGCCGGATGCCGTCGCGCAGCTCGACGGGCGTGACGGCGTTCGTGAAGGCGCTCACGTCGAGCAGCCCGTTCCAGAGGCGGAAGAACACCGGATCGGCCGAGGCGGGCAACGTGCCGAACACGGGCGCGGCGGCCAGTTCGAGTTCCTGCTGGTTGTTCAATGTGGCCGTCGCGCCATACGTCACGCGCCAGTGGCCCAGGTCGGTATCGAACTCCAACGCCTCGAGGTAAAACGACGTCAGTCCCGACGTGACGATGGCGGTCAGGTTGGCGTTGATCTCGACCTTCGGCGGCGCGCCCGCGTTGAAACGGCCGCGCCCCACCAGACCGCCGTTGAACTGCGACCATTTGAACTTCGGGCCGCCCGCGTTCACGGCCGCGATTTCAATGCGATAAAGCTGATGTTCGAAACCGGTGTAACCCCCGCCTTCGACCACGGGACAATCGCCGGGCACGACCACGGTCGGTTGGAGCGAGACGGTCAATTTGCCGAAGTTCGCCGGGTTGTCCTTCAGTTTGCCGTGGATGTTGTGACAATCCTCGTCCGGCCCCAGACGCAGCAACCGGAACGCAATTCTCGTCTGAACGCGCTCCGTGGTGTCCGGCCCGCCAAGCGCCGGCTCGATCAGCCGTTCCGGCCACTGGAATCCGTTGAAAGCCTCGCGGCTCACTTCGAGAACGACCGCATCGCGCACGTCGCCAGTGATCGAGGACATTGCGGGGACCGGATCCTGAATTGGCGGTTCGAGATAGGTCGCCACGCGGCTGACGGTGGTGGAAGGATCGCCGCCCAGATAGACCAACAAGCCGTCCGCCCAGGCATGACCGGGCCGCACGTCGAGTTCCACGCGGTCGCTGCCGCCCACGTTGACGACCTGCGCCGCCTCGATCTTGAAACCGTTCGGGCTGCCGGCCGGCACCGCCGCGATGGCGTCGCCGATCACGTCTTTGCCCGCGCGCCGCTCCCAATGATCGACGATGCGCGCCTGGTCGTTCCAATCCTGGTCGAGTAGCACGCGGCCCTGTTGATGCAGGACGGCGGTGAAGTTCTCGGTCGGATCAAACGGCCGCCATTGTGAAAAATCTCCGTTCATAGTTTGTCTCCGGTTCACGTGACTGGAATCAAAAGCGGTCGCACGCCGACGGGCATGAATTCACGAAAGCGGATTTGCAGGTTGACCCATTTGTGCGCCTCCAGCAGGAAGCCGAAGGCGCCCATCGCGTCGGGCACGGCCCACTGTTCGGGCCGGAATTGATCGTCCTGCCGCTGGTCCGGATAACGCGGGCCGAGTTGCAGGACGGATTTGTCCGAGGTCAGACCCAATTGCGCGTAACCCGGCTGCTCGAACCATTCGCTGGTGAATCTCAGCGCGGCGTCCGGCCCGGACACGCAGCCGTGATGCTGCGGCAGGCGATCGGCATCGCCGGAGAAATAGCTGAACTTGATGCAACCGGTCTGGTTGTTGTGGACTTCGAGCCGGTGCACCCAGATGCCGCCCGAGCCAGTCATCTGCTCGGCGCGCACCCGACCGAAGAAGGTCACGCCGCGCACGTCGGTGGGCGCGCCCCAGCCGTTGATCGGGTCCGTCGCGCTCGACAGCGCGAAGTGGTTGCCGGGCGCGTCGCCGACGCCGACGCCCGCGTCGAGAATCGAATCGGACAAGACGAGCCGGTAACCGGCGTCGATCAGCGCCGCGCCGGAGATGGTCCGCTGCAAAAGAATATGCGGCGTCGGTTTGAAGGCGGTCTCGTCGGCCGGATTGGCGAAGCCATAGGGCTTGCGCAGATTCAAGCCGGTGTGCAACGGCGCGCGCGTGCCGTCGCGCTGCTGGAACCCGCCGGTATCGAGCGTGCACCCGAGGAGTTCGAGGCGGCCAATCGCCGCGCGGGCGATCAGTGGTTCGCCCGCCGGGAACGCCGGACCGCGCGTGAGATAAACGCCCTCCAGCCTGACCGTGAGCCGCGCCTGATCGACTTGCGGCGCGGTGGGGTCCGCCAGGCGGAACCGCAGCGGTTGCGCGAGCCGCACGATGGGCCGTTCGCCATCAGCCGCGCGGATGATGAGCGACTTGTTCAGGGCCAGGTTGGGGCCGCCGTCCTCGACCAGGGTTCCCGCGACAGCGCTCAGGTCGAGCTCGTGCACGAGACTGTCCTGGATTTCGATGACGACGGGTTGGGTCGCGGTTTGCAGGTTGTCGAGCGCGGTGACAAGGGCCGTCGGGCTACCGGGGAACGCGGTGATGGGACGGAAAACGACGGGCGCGCCGTCCCACTCGGTTGGCCGCGCGGAACGCGACACCGGGTGCGCGCCGACCGGTCCGACGGCGGCGTAGGTGTAACCGATCCAGAGATCCTCCAGCAACGCGTCGCGTTGCGGAGCGTTGGCCACGCCGAACAACACGCGGCCGATCACCGGATCGATCACGATCTCGCGATCCCGCAGTGGGCTGCGCAGACCGCTCTCCCACGCGCACAGATTGTCGCCGCGCGCGTGGAGGTTCCAGTTCGCCATGAATTGCGAGTCGGGCAGGAACAACTGCAGGCCGGCGTCGCGCAGGTTGAAATCGGCAATGGTGATGATGGCCGGTTTGTAGAGGTCGATGGCCAGGTAAGCGTCCGGATTGCCCGCGGGCGGGTCCGAGTTGAGCCGGGCGGGGAGGACCGGGCCGGGCACCTGGTCCAATTCGCTCAACTCCGGCGGGCGCCGGTTGGGATCAAAGCGATAGGTGTTGAACAGGCGCACCGGCCGGTCGAGCGGATGAAGGTCGAACCGCACGGCGTGTTTGGCCAGACCAGCCGGCGGCGGGCCGCCGAATAATTGAGCAGAACCTTTGGCCAACGGCCGGCTCACGCGAATCCGATAATCCTCCAGACGCCAGAGAAAGATCGCCAGGTTCGGCAGGTTGTAATGAATTCCGCCGACGGTCGCGGGCTTCACGTCGGCGACGTGCGCGAACGGATCGAAGGGCGTGTTCAACAAACTGAGCGTCGCCGGCGAACGCACCGGCACGGTGCCGCCGCGGCGCACCACGAAGCGATCGAGGTTCGGCAATCCGTAGGGCGGCTGGCCGCCTTCATCGGGCCGTTGATGGTTGAGGTGCTGGTTCCAGGCGAGGTTTTCGCGCAACTCGACGCAATGTGCCGCCCATTCGGTGAGGTCGAACGCGAGCAGTTCGATGGCGCTGAGCGTGCCTTTGCGCCGGCGCAGAGCGATCGTGTCCGCGACGTCGGCGCGCAGCGTCCACGGGTCGCCCTTGAGATGACTGGTGCCGAGCAGGTCCGCCAGGTAAGGCACCACCCAGTCGTCGCACGTGTCAATGAACAGGTCGTGGTAGAGCGACTCGATGTTTTCGTGGACTGCGCTGTAGGCTTCCTCGACCACCGCGAGGTAAGCCTCCAACTGACCGGGCGGCACCTGTTCGGCGTCGCGAATCCGGTAAATCTCCGGCAGCCTTTGAAAAAGTTGGACGCGTGGAGTGCTCATGGCTCGCAGGGATCGGTGGGTGGCGGCGCGGCGGCCGTGAGCTTGAGATGCGCGGGATAAACCTGAAGCAACTCGGTGTCACCGCACGGCACGGTCGCGTTAAGCGGTTTTGGTTCCGCCGGCAGCGTGAGCGCCGCCGGATCGTCGCCGACCGGCAGGAGTCCGAACGTCGTCACTTTGCACCACCGGACGCCGGCCGCGTTTTGCACATAACCGGCGACGCGGATGGCGTATTCGCGTTCGCCAAACTGGCGATTCCGCAGTGCGAAGAGCCCGTGGCGTTGCGCCGCTTCATCGTCCCCGACGCCCAGCGCCAAACGAATTTGTTTTTCCACGGCCTCGCGCTCGAGGCGCGGGTCGAAGGCGAACTGCACGTCCAGATACACGTAGCGGAGCGTGCCCTGGATGACTTTTACCGGGAACCGGTTCGGACCGCGGCAATGCTGGTATTCGGCGATCGTCTGCTTCACGGCGTTGATCTCGTTGGCGCGACCGGCTGCGAGCAGGACGGTGAGCACCACCGACGGCACGCCGCCGTCGAGCGCCCACGCCGCCGAGACTTTGGTGACCCCGGCGATGCCGAGGGTTTCGGTCTCGAAATCGCGCAGGCTAACCAGCCGCCCGAGGCTTTGAATCTTGCCGGGCGCGGCCTCGCGGGCCTTGTCGGCGGTTTCGGGTTCGGAGCCGCCGGAAATGACGTCGGGCAGTTGAATTTTTTCGAGTCCATCGACACGGCCGCCGGGCTGGGGTTTGGCGTCGGGTTTGAGTTTGCCGTGCGCGCCGCTGCCGGTGCGGAAGCGGGCGGCGACGTTGTTGACGCCGGAAGGCAGACGCGCGCCGGTCTCGCCGTCGCCGAACTGCACGAAGCTGTCGCCCTTGGCGTCTTCGCGCACGATGTAAATCTCCTCCTTCGGGCCGTGGCCGAAGAGCGAATCGACCCGTTTCCAGAGGAGGCCGTTGACGCGGATTTCCAGTTCAGGCGCTTCCGGCGGCGTGCCGCCGGGCGACGGTTGATAAGTGAGCGGCGCCTTGGGGAGTTTGAATGTCTGGAAATTCTGGCGGCTGTCGCCATTGCCGAGCGTCGCCACGCGCTCGGTCTTGCCCTGCGTGGCGTCGGTCACGTTGCCGAAGACGGTGACTTTCGGCGTTACTTCGTCGAAGTCCTGCTTCAGGAAACCGGCGGGGACCTTGTCGAAATGGACCGTCCACATTTTCGCATAGTCAGCACCCGCTGGCGCCGGGAAGACCGTGGCGGCATCGGTGCAAAAGTGGTCAATGATTCGCCCGTCGTTATGCTGCAGCAGCAGGCGACGGCCGGCGAGCGTTTTGACTTCGGCGTGTGCGCCGAAGAATTGCAGCGACGCCGTGGTCTGGGCGCCGCTGCTGAACGAGGCCAGGCGTTTGAAGGTGAGCGCCGGGCTGGTGACTTCGTGGAATTGCACGTCGCGGATGTCGCCCTGGGCTTCGGGCGTCTGCGTGTTGGTCACGAGCTTGGAGTTGGTGGTGACGAAAGTGGATTGGCCGTTGAGATTGCCCCAGCCGAGGTTGACCGCGCGCAGGCCCTTGATCTCCTTTACCACGACCAGCGGTTCGAGCGTCGAGTGATTCTTGAATTGCACGCGAGCCTGGATGATGAGTTTGGCGCCGACCGACAGATCACCGACTTCCTGGTCCAACGGCATCGTGGTCTCCGGCAGCGACACGCTCATGCTGGCATCGCCGCATTCCCAGTCGAAGTGACGGAGGAAAACCGTGCTGCTCTGCCGCGAGCCGGTGATGGTTCCCGACGAGTCTGTCAGGTTAGTGACGATCTTCGGCGGCGCGTTGTGGCCGAAGTGGCGGAAGCTTCGACCGACGCGATAGGCGGTCACCGGAGCGGCCCAGGAGTTGGCCAGGCCGCCTTCAAACTCGAGGATTGTTCGGTCGAGCGTGTGAGTGACTTTGGTCAGCTTGATGATCTGCGGCGCGGACTGCGGGGTGAACGCCGTGCCGTTCACGCTCCACATGGCTTCGCTGGGCATCAGCATCAGGCGGTCGCCGGGCTTGAGTTCGACCGCCGGTGACGCGCCGTCGGCCGTGGCGAGTTCGAGTTTCGAGACGCCCTGTGAAATGAGCGACCCGTATGTCCGGGGACGATAGAAATGGAACCGGCTCAGGTGCGGGTGAGCAACCAATTCCTCTTCGGTTTCAAACTCGGCCGGCTGCGTGCCTCCTTCCAGGTCAACCTGGACGCCGAAGGCCGCCGGAACAGTGACCGGCCGTTTGCCTTTGACCTCGAACGCGAACGTGCCGCGCCCGCCCAGTCCCGGGGACAACCGGTAGCCCAGCAGCCGCACCAGTTCGGACACGCTCTCGCGCCACTGGGCCGTGCGCAGGTAAGCTTCATTGGCGTAGAGGTCCTGGTAGAACGTGAGGATGTCGCCGAGGATTGCGGCACCTTCGATCAGCGCGATGCCCGGGTCGTCCGGTTCGCGATGGGTCCAGTTCAGCAACACAGGCTGGACGTTGAGCCGGCGCAGCATCGCGTCGCGAAACTCGGCGTAGGCGCCAATGCGGTAATCAATCCGCTCCAGACCCGGCCGGTTGGCGGGCCGCATCGGAAAGAGCTGATCGTCCTTGCAGAAATGGAGGCATTCGTCGCTCATTGCCGGCCTCCTTTCAGGTCGAACCGGATGTAACCGTCTTCCATGCTGTCGGGGTCGTTGCGGACGCGGATGATTTCGTTGAAGCGCACCTCGACGATGTCGCTCGACACCGGCGCGGGATCGTTCCAGCGCTTGAGCGTGATGGAAATAACGTGCTCGATCCCCGTCACCTCGTGGATGCGGCCGGCGATCTCGCTGGCGCGAAGCGGTTGTCCGAACGTCCAGCGATCCGGGTGGAAGAAACCCTGGCGGCCATCGGGCGTGTAGCCTTCGGAGAATTCCTGTTCGAGCACAAAGCGAACATCCTCGCGCCAGAATTCCGGATTAACACACAGTGACACTTCGATGGCCAGCGGAACGAAAATCGGCGGGCGAATCTCCAGGTCTTCGCCGATCAAACGCACGGCGTCGAGATGCCGGGCGATCCGGCGGCGCGCGTCGTCCTTCAGTTCGGTGGCGCCGGCGGGATCAATCGCGATGCGGACGGTTCGCCAACTGCCGGTCCAGGCGTAGCTGGCCACCGCGCGCGAGACATCGGGCAATTCCTCGGCGCGTTTGATATAATCGCGCAGCGTGATCGCGCGGAGTTGTCGCGCCCGATACGCCTCCGGCACGGCGCGCAGGATCTTTTCCACCGGCTCGGGTTCGCGCCCGTCGGTCACGTCGAAGGGATTCCAGCATTCTGTGACCTCGGGCACCGCGGCGTCGTCGAAGAACCGGAGCGTGTCCGGGCCGATGTTGCCGATGCTCCCGCCGCCGGCCTGGAATTCGCAGCGCACGCGCGCGCCGGCCGGCAGCCGGCGGCCATTCACGCCGTTGCCGAAGCGGAGAAGGCTGCGCTGCTGTTCGTCGGTTTCGACGGCAAAATGATCGCCGCTCTCCTCGCTGTCGTCGCTGTGCACTAGGCTGATGACTTCATCCCAGTGATCGCTGCCGCCGCCGCCGGACAGGATCACCTCGACGCGCAGCGTGGATTGCGGGGGCTCTTCCCCGCCGGGCGACGTGGGCAGATAAGCCAGCGGCGAGAAACGCGACGGCAACCGGCAAATGACGCCGCGTCGGTCCTCGTCCATGGGATCAGGGCGCTCGTAATAGAATTGATTGGCGCCGCCCGGCGGCGTGCCGGGCTCGACGAAGTTGAGTTCGGCCGGTGCCCCTTGATGAACGAGCGCGAAATTGCCATGGAACAGCGAGATGTCGTCCACATCGCCGCCCGGGCAGAAGCTGGTGAAGCAGTAGTCGAATTTGAGGGCGTCCTCCTCGCGCCAGAACCCGCGCACGAACCAGGTGTTGGTGAGCGGATCGCGCAGCGCGGTCGCGCCCGCGTTGCCGCTCAGCAGTCGGAGCAACTGGCGTTTCTGTGGATTTCGTCCGGCTTCGCGACCGGTGGCCGGGTTCTTCCATTCCTGGACGAGCAGCCGGGTGATGGTGCCGTCGCGAATCAGATCGCGCACGGTTTCGGCTGCGGTTTGACCGGCGGTGTCGAGCAGCAGATCCGCCTGCGTGTCGCCGGCGGCCAGCGCAGGAACCGCGCCGCTCCAGGTGTAAAGCCGCAGGCGATTCAACAGCGGATGCAATGGCCAGGTCTGGCGCGTGGCGAACGCGGCCGAGTCCTTCTGCTTCTGCGCCTGGCCGGTCCAGACCATGAACTTCTCCGGCAGAGTGAACAGACCGGCGGTGCCGACCTTGAGCGCGAGCCAGGAGCTGGCCTGGTTGCCCTGATGAATGTGGTAATCCATCAGACGCGCGTGGCGGGCGAGGGAAACGCGTTTGCGGCACGTGACGAGATAGGCCTCGTTCATCACGCGGTCCTGGAAATCACTGAGTTCGTCGGCCGCGGCGCTGAGGAGGTCGATCAGGACCTGGTCGAGGTCGGCCTCGCTGGTCACCTGCCAGCCCGGCACGCGCTGCATCATCGCCGCGATCAACGTGTGCCGGAACGAGTCGTAGTCCTTGGCCAGGTAATCAATCGTCGGGCCGGGCCCGGGCGGCCGTGTCGGAGTCCATTCCGGCGCGCAGTCGTTCGTGAAACAGCCGGGGCGGAACTTGAATGGGATTTGACTGAGCAACGGGTCAATGTCCGGATGCAGCATTTCCAGCGTGTAGGTGGAGTAGTCGCCAATCGGTTCGACGGTCAACATCAGCGTGTCCGCTGCGCCTCCGGCGACGACGCCGATTACCCGCACCTGGCCGACGGCGTCGCCGGCGGGAACGCGCCGGCCACCGTGAACCTTGAAGATCGCGCCGGGCGGAACGCCGTTGACGTTGATGTCCGTGAGCACGCCGGCCAGCACGTTTGTGTTGTAGAATTCCAGCTCCAGCTTCGCCACGGGCGGCGGACCGGGTTCAAGCGAGACGAGCACCAGCTTCAGCCCGTTGAGCGCGCCGAGGTTGTT
>DASPXS010000418.1:0-11331 GCA_035637175.1 Haliangiales bacterium
AAACTCTGACCATGAATGATCCCTCTGAAATGCACGACCGCGCCGGCGGTTCCGCCGTGCCGCTTGAACCCGGGTGTCCGTCCGCCAGCGCCACTCCGGAACCGTGGTCCCATCCCTGGCACGACCGGCTCGGCCTTTTCTACCATGACGCCATCGCGAAAAAAATCCGCCGCCAGCCGGCTTTGTTGGACGTGGCCAAAGAAAACCTTCGTCGCTGGATCGCCGCTGAGCCGGACGCCGCTCCCTCGCCAGCCCGCCTCGAATGGCAGCGCATCCTCGAGCACGAAGACTTGGACGAGATCCTTCGCCTGATGACCGACCCCAGCGAGGAAGGCCATCGCCGCCGCCAGTCTACACCATTCGCAGGCATCCTGTCGGACGAGGAGCGCCGGGCGATTCGCACGCATCTGCTCTGAACATGCCATGACCAAGCACCGCCTGCTCGAGCTTCTGCGCCGCGCCGTCGCCCTGACCGCCGGGCAACGGCTGATCCTCGCGGGAAGCCAGGCGTTCTATGCCTTGGGCCATTCCGCGCCGGATCTGGTGGAACGCTCGGAAGAAGCGGACCTCTTGCTGATCGGCGTGGACCGCACCCTGTTCCTGCGGTTGGAGGAAGCCTTGTGTATGGACTCACCGCACCTGCGAGAAACCTCCGCGACTGGCAGCGCGACGACCTCGCCCGCGCCATTCCGAACGTCCCCGGACGTCCTTTGAACTGACTTTGAACAACCAACCAACGACTATTGAACTATGAGCGACACGACTAATAACTCGAAACTGCAGCGAAGGCTGCTCTACCTGTTCACCCGCACACCGCTGCATGTCGGTGCCGGCTCCAGCGTGGGCGCAATTGACCAGCCCATCATCCGCGAGCGGCACACCGGCTTCCCGGTCATTCCTGGAACAGCAATCAAAGGTGTCCTGGCGGACGACGCCGCCTATCTCGCTAACCGAAAAACCGGCGAACGCACGGAAAAAGGCCGCGCATTGTTCGGTCATGAAAAGCCTGATGATCAGAATGCCAAATCGGGTTCCGTCAGTTTCGGCGAAGGCAAGTTGCTGGCGTTTCCCGTCCGCTCCGGCAAAGGTTGCTTCGCGTGGTTGACCTGCCCTCTAATAATCGAGCGATGGCAACGCGAAGCGCATGATGATCTAGGCGACCTTGTCGTTCCCAACGGAAGTGATGCTTACTTCGACGCCGACACCCTTGGCAGCCCGAAAGCGATTCTTGAGGACTATGCGTTCTCGCACAAAGCACCGTTCGCAGCCGCTGCCAAGCTCGCGGGTGTTGTGTCAGATGCTGTCTGGCGGGAATTGGCAGCGAAGCACTTGGTGCTCGTGAGCAATGACGTGCTGGCCCACTTTGTCCGGACAGCCTGTGAGGTGGCGCAGCATGTCAGAATTGATGATGAATCGGGCACTGCTGCGGACGGCGCACTCTTCAATCAGGAAAATGTGCCTGCCGAGACCCTGTTCTACGCCAGCCTGACCGAGTTGCGCCCCACGGCATTCGACGGCTTCGCCGTTCCGCCCGTGCTGCAAATCGGCGGCGATGCCACAACTGGTCTGGGTTTTTGCACAGCTCAACTGGTTTGAAAGGAATCAATTAATCATGGAAAACCTCGAACAAATCCGCGCCCGCAACGCCCTGGCCAAGGCAGAAGATGCTAAAGCCAAGAAGCGACAAGGTGAAGGCGACGCTTTAAGCGGCTATCCTTCACTCATCATCACTAACGGCCTTTTAGCCACACTTGCCTTTAGCATTGAGAAGGAGAAACAGCCGCAACGTATCGCTAATGCCATCGCCTACCACCTGGCCAACATGCCCGAGAACGAGAATCTGGTTGCGCCGCTGCCGGCTACTGCCGAAGGCCTGCGGACAAAGCTGACGCAAAGTGATTCGAGTCATCTAAAACAGTGTACAGCGGAAGCGCTGGCCTTTCTCAGCTACCTCAAACGATTCGCCAAATGATTTACGCCTGCACCGACACGATCGAAGCCTGGATGCACTATCGCAGCAGCCACAGCCGAACCTTGGCCGCAGACCGGTTCGTCGATTTCCCCAACAACCCCCAAGACAAAGATTGGCGTCGGCGAACATGTGAGGCCATCCGCACCGGCAAGACATTGCCGCAGAAGGCCGACTATTGGAAAACGTTCCTTGAAACTCTCGGCATCCCGCCAAGCTTACGCCTGCGGGGGCAGCTTCAGTCGCGTCTCATACTGAACGCCGCCGGAGGTGTCCTGGAAAACGGCGGACTCTCTCTGGATCGGTCGTCCGGTCTGCCGTTCATTGCCGGCAGTGCCGCCAAGGGCTGCGCGCGTCGTTATGCTCTGATCGAATTATCTGAGGCAGAACAGGAGCAGAAGTGTAGGATCCTGTTCCACATCGCCATGGCATTTGGCTGGTGCAACCAGGACTGGGAAGACGGTCGCAAGCGGAACGCTCGCGGTGAACCAACAGAGCTGATTTCAGACTTTGAATGGGCGTGCGGGGAAGGTGAGCCGTGGAAGCAACTGCGCGATATTGCGGCGGCCAAGTTATGCGAGCACTTCGGTTGGAAAACCCGTGCGGATCAGCCCGTCTGGCGGCAACTGCCGAGCTTCGCTGGGGCGGTGAATTTTCTGCCGGCTTTTCCTTCCAGCGGCGATCCCGGAATTGATCTCGACGTCGTCACCTGTCACCACAAGCGTTATTACGGGCGGGAAGAAGATTCAGATGGAAGACTGGAGATGCCTGTCGCCCTCGACATTGAAGAGCCTGAACCGATCGTCTTTCCTGTCGTGAGTGCGCAGAAAAAGGCAGAGTTCATTTTTGCTGTGCAGCCGAACCAACGCGGAGAATTTTCGCTGGCTGGCAAAGCGCGCGACTGGCTCAAGCTTGGTCTGGAGAGGCTCGGCATCGGCGGAAAAACCAACGCAGGCTACGGCTGGTTTGCATTCGATCGGGTTTCGGAGTCCGCCCCGGCTGCAACCGCAACAGCGGTGGCGGGCACTGCTACGGCACAGCCTACCGAGCATCCCCTGATCACAGCTTGGAAAGGCAAAACCAGCCGAGAAAATTTCCGCGCGTTTCGTCCAGCGCTGGCAGGCATCAAGGAAGACGCAGATCTCCGCGATGTCTTCGAGGCAATCATGCCGCCGAACGAAATGAAAAATCTGCGCAGGTCGAATACGTACTGGCAGTCCTTCACGTCACATCCTGAAGGGCAAGCTATCTTCAAACGACTCGGATTGAAGCTCGCATGAAAACCCTCTACTACACACTTCGGTTTCTCACTCCATGCTTCTGCGCTGGTGCCAACCAGACTCGAGGCGAACTCCGCGCCACAGCGTTACGGGGTCAACTGCGCTGGTGGTTCCGTGTTTTGGGAGGCAACGCTGAACAGGAAGCGAGAGTCTTTGGCGCTACCGCAGGCGGGACGGGTTCAGCCAGCGCGGTCCAATTGAGGGTGCGAATATTGGAGGAAGGCCCAAGGTGGCGCCCAGTGGATATGGGCAGCATGGATAATCGAGGCGCTTACATCTGGTATTTCGCGAGCAAGTCAGCAGATGGGAAGCGTTGGTGGAAGACGCCACCCGGGCGTCGCAATCAACCACCCGGTATCTTCAACCATGAAGGTCATCTCCCGCCTGGCACCCGTTTTGAACTGTCCATTCGTTTCTTGCGCTCTCTGCCGCAGTCGGAATCCGCAAAGCTTGACGAAGCGATTGAAGCTCTGCTCCGCTTTGGCGGAGTCCGCATGCGACTGAGTCGAGGCCTGGGGGCGTGGGTATGCGATCAATTCGATGCGGCCCTGCCCGCAACGCAAGCCGCCGCTGAACGCTTGCTGCGAAAAAATGGTGTGACCATCAAGTTTGGAAATACCGGGTTTGAAGATGCCGAAGCCGCAGTGTTTGATGCGGAAGCCCGGCTCCGCTTTGATCTAAGAGAGCAGTATAACGCCAACAACCAACCGAATACGCCGCTCGGTGGCGTCTCGCAGAATCCCAAGGTCCGCCAGACCAGCGCGGTGTACTTCCGGCCCTTTGCGACTTCTGACGGCTTCGGCCTGCTCGTGTTCGAGGTTCCTCACTCTCTCGTGCTTTCCATGGCAGCCCGTAGAGCGGCGGCTGGTCCTGTCATTGCGCAGCGCACGTTCACCGGGTCGCCACCCGCCGCACCGCCACGTCAACGCCGACGCTATTGAGTGGATTCGCAAAACCCATATCAGTAATCAAAAATCCACTATGCCCAACTCCCACCACATCCTAACCGTCGGCATCAGCCTGCCGACTAACTTCGCCCGCGCAGGGAACGTGTCCGTGGACGACGCGGCCAAACAGCGCAAGACCATCGCCGGATTCTCCCCCGCAATCCGCTGTCCGTGCTCGCGTTGCCCCGCGCTTCCGTTACGCTGAATGTATGAAGATTAACGAGTCCCTTCCTTCAACTGCCCAGCCTGGCTCCGATGCCCCTGCCACGTTGCGGTTCACATTGGAACAGGGTCACTTCGCCGGAAAGACTTTCTCGGCCATGCTCGACGTTTGTCTTAATCCGTGCTGCCCGTGCGGCGCGGTCGGGTTTGTCTGCCGTCACGATAATGCACCCGGAGAGCCCTTGAGCTTCGACCTCGACGTGTTCGAGCGCCAGATCAACACCCGGGTCCAGTCCGCGCCCGACGGGGTCGCGCTTGGCCGCGCGTTCGCCGCAGAGGCGCAGCCCGCCGACTGGGAATGGCTGGGCCAATTCTTTCTGGCCACCAAACGCCGCCGGATGGAGTCGATGGACCTCGATACGCTCAATGCGCAGTTGCCCGCCGACGTGATGGCGGGCGACGGCACCATGGTCGGCTACATCGAGATTTTCCCCTGGGCGGACCCATTCGAGTTCACCCGGGACGGCCAGCTTTGGTTCGTGGACGATCAGCACTGCGTGGAGCCCGGTTGCGATTGCACGCAGAGTTGCCTGGCGTTCTGCCGCGTGCCGGCGGGAAACGCCCGCGCCGCTGAGCCGACGCGGTGCGCCATCGCCCTGTATTACGATTATCGCAACGGCAAGTTCGAGGTGGCGGAGGCGCAGCCCGGAAGTCCCGCCCCGGAGGCGTTGCTGCAAGGCTTGCGCGCGGCGTACTCCGGCCTCGCGGAAACGCTCCGCCAGCGGCACGGACAGTTGAAGCAATTGGGCCGGCGCCTGATGCCGAAGGTCCCCCGCCGCGCCAGGCGCCCATTCTCATATCTCTCGGGCGAAGGCCCCGTATCGGGTGAATCAGTTCCGGCGCCACCATCCGTCCGGCAAACAGCGAGAGTAGGCCGAAATGAGCCCTGTCCGTGCGGCAGCGGAAAGAAGTTCAAGAAATGCTGCGACGCGGCCTGATCGCTGTTGAACCATCGTTAATCGCAAATCTTAAATCGTAATTCCCATGAATCCCTCGCCTGACGTCACATGGAAAATAGCCGCGGACCCTGCCACGCTCAGCGGCGACGAGTTCTGGGCGCGTTACAGCCACTTGAACATGCCCGAGAAATTCGAAGCCATCGACGGCAAACTGTTCTGGAATGACGAACAACGTCTCCACGTCCTGGCCATGCTGTTGGAAGCCGTCGGCCTGCGGCGCGCGCTGGCGCTGTGTCCGCCGGAGGCCATCCGCGCAGCGTTGGCGGAGCAGCCGGGTTGAACCTGGAACTCCGCACCGAACATGGCCGCAAAAGAACGCAGAGAACTCAAAGAGGGGCTCGCTGCCCTCCGCAAATCGGAAATCGCAAATTGTAAATCAAAAATCGCAAATGCCATGACCCAGCACGAAATGGTTGCCGACAAACTCGATCGGCTCCTGCTTCGGGAACTGGGTTGGCCGTGAGGCAATCTGCAAATCGAAAATCGTAATTCGTAAATCAAAAATCGGAAATGACCCTCCTCTCGCTCGCCTCCAAACAAATCTGGCCGCAGGTGCTGGCCGTCGCGCACCTGGCGCCCGAGCGGGTCTTCCTGTTGCACAGCGAGGACGCCGTGGAATCCAAAGGCCCCGCCCAGCGCCTGAAACGGCTTTTCGATGGCAACGAACTTGTGCCGCGCGGCGCAACGCACCTTGAGCCTGTTCCTCACGACGATTTCTCGGCTATCGAAAGCCGATTTGATGAGATCATCGCCAAACACCAACTCAATTTGGAAGAATGCCTGGTCAACTTCACCGGTGGGAACAAGCTCATGGCCACTGCCGTCTTTCGTCGCGTCGGCCGCCGGGGTGTGCGGGCTTTTTACCTCGAACGCGGCAACCACATCACTTGGTTCGAGCCACGCGACGGCGATATGCTGACCCATGCGGAACCGTTGCCGACCGGCATTACCAACAAACTGGATGCTGCCGCCCTTTTGTCCTGCCAGTTTGGCGATGAAGTGGTGCAATCATCGGGCGAACGTCTCACCCTCAATGAGAAGGGGCGGAATGCCGGTCCACAGGACCTCGCCGCGAAACTCCAGGCTGAAACGCGCCTCAATCGGAACGCCTTCGACTTCCGCAAGTGGCTCACGATTGAGGACCCTTCTCCCCGCGAACCAAACGAAGGCGACAATCTCGAATACGGCACCGCCTGCGCGTTGCTCAAAGCCGGTGTGCCCGCCGTCCGACGCGGTGTTGAACTGTCCACGCTTCCCAAGTCCACGAACACCGAAGCGGAGTTGGACCTCGTCTTCAATTGGAACGGGCGCCTCTGGGTCGTGGACTGCAAAGATCGCGTCGGCGGCGACGCCAAGGTCGAGTCGCTGAAGACGCTATTGCTTGGCGATGGTTGCTGCAATCGGCAGACCGAGGGCCTCTTGAAAAGTATCGCTGAGGATTTGAAGGATCGTGACATCAAAATCCTTCGGGAAGACCTCTTCCAAATCTCGGCAGTGGGTGGGTTGCTGGGGTGCGCGCTCGCCGTGCGCAGCAGCAAGCCGCCGCAGCAGGCCTTAGAGTTTGCTGCCAGCCGGCATCCGCACGTGGAGGTTCTGCTGAAGGCTGACCTGGTGAAGCGCCTCCCGGCCATTCTCGCAGGGCGGCGCCCGCGCTGATACACCGAGAGAAACTTCCCGCCATGAAACCCTCCAAACCAAAACGCCAACCGCCTGGAGCCGCGCCATCCGGAAAATCCGTGGTAACCGCACCAGGTCCAAAATCCAGACCGCCTGAAGGCGGGACTCCAAACGCGTCACACTCCGAAAAAATCCTGCTCGCCGTCACCGGCATGTCGCCAGCGGTGCTGACGGAGACTGTGTGGGCGTTGGCGCAGGAGAAGCCGCCAGCCATTCCCGACCGGGTGATTGTGCTCACCACGCTGCCCGGCAAAGCGCGCATTGAAGGCGAATTGTTCAAGCCATCGGCGGACTACGGCAACCTGAGCGTCTGGCAGTCGTTGCGGCGCGCTGTGCTGGGACCGGATTTTGAGAATGATGCCAGGCTGAACCTGGATGAAGTCCGCCTCATTGCCAGGCGCGATTCCAAGCTGGGCCGCAGTTTTCCGCTGGAAGACATCCGTACGCCGGCAGACAACGAGGTGGCGGCGGACTTCATCCTGGAGGAACTGCGCAAGCTCACGGAGAACGCGGATACGCAGATCATCGCGTCGCTGGCGGGCGGACGCAAGACGATGGGTGCGCTGCTCTACGCCGCGCTTTCCCTGTTGGGCCGCGCGCGAGACCGGCTCACGCACGTCCTGGTGAGCGAGCCGTTTGAAGACCCTGGCCTCACGCCCCGCTTCTATTTCCCGGCGCAGCCGGAGACGTTGCATCAGCATCCGCGTACGGGCGGCATTCATCGCGGCGACGCGGCGCGGCTGTGGCTGGCGGACGTTCCGTTTGTGCGGCTGCGCGAGTTGTTCCCCAGGCAACTGGGCCGCTATCCGGGCAAGTTCAGCGCGCTGGTGCAGTCTTACGCGGAGCGGATCGAAGTAATCAGCGGCCCGCCGGAAGTGGCAATCGACGACGCGGATTTGAGTCTCCGAGTGAATGGCGTGCGTGTACCGCTGGCGCAACGGGAATTCGCCCTGTTTGCTTTTCTCCTCCAACGCTGCCACGAAGGCGCGACGCCGTATCGCCAGCAGAAGGACGCGGTCGATGATTTTAAGCAGTGGCTTGCCACTTGGGGCAAACGCTTCGGTCCTTTCACCCGTCAGCGCGAACTCGTGCAATCCTGGGCCTCCCCTACCGATGAAGACTTGCGCAAACAACTCAGTTCTGCGCGCGCGAAATTCAAGCAGGCCGGCCTGGGCCGCTTCGAGTCGTACCTCCTGCCCCAGCGCGGCGCCTTCGCTCTTCGCATCAAGTTGGTCAAGTAGGGGTGCGGACAGCTTTGTCCGAACAGCCCTTTTTCCCGCTACCTGCTCCGCGTCCTTGCACCTTGCCCAGGCTACTCGCGGACAGGGCTGTCCGCGCTCCGGACGTGGCCAGACGTCCGGTTTCGTGCAAGCGATTGGCTCGCGTTCTACACTGCCACCATGAAGTTCGAACTGGCAGCAACCAACGCGAGTCAAAGCCGGAATCCGCAAGCCGGCGCGTTAAGGGCGCCAACGAGCCTTTGCCGACCCGCGCCGTTTGCCGCCAGTCTTGAAGTGGAGCCTTGGATGTTCAGCGAGTTCAACGTGCCCATCGAATCGCCGGTGCCGGCTCCTCCAGCTCCCGTCGCCGGAAGAGAACCAGCCAACAACGGTGGGAGCGGAATCTACTTTGCTTTGAAAAATGGCCACGAAAAAGCACAAGAGGCTCAAGGAACGAATCATTGCCCGTCGGCTGCTCCGGGCACTTCAGCGTCGGGTGAACGCAGTCTTTCACTCTCTCTCCCCGCGAGGGACGAGCGGGGAGAGAGCCGGAGAGAGGGGTTTTCGAACAAAAGTGCCTCCTCTCCCCGGCCCTCTCCTCTCCTCAGCGGGAGGAGAGGGAGTGTCGTCGCACACCCAGAAAGCCGGAGGGGAATGAAGTGCAATCCTCCAAATCGTAAATCGTAAATCGCCAATCAGCATGCCTACCGCCTGTATCATCCAACCCGATTGCCGCGTGAGCCTCAAGAGCGAGCGCATCGAAGTCTTTGGCTTCAACGAGCAAACCCAGCGCGACGAGGTTCTCCGTCAAATTCCGCTGCGCGATCTCGAACGCCTGGTGGTGGCGGAGTCCGTCCAGGTGACCTCCCAGGCCCTGGCTGCGCTGTTGCGGGCAGAAATACCCGTGAGTGTCCTGGGCTGGAACGGCCAGTTCCTGGGCGGGTTCCTGCCCGCCGGCAACGCGCACGGACGCGCGCGGCTGCAGCAGTATCGCCGGACGCAGGAAGCGGATTTTGCGCTTCGGATCGCCGGCCGAATCGTGACGGCCAAACTCTACAACCAACGCCGCGTGCTCCAGCGGTTGGGCGCGTCGCGAGCTGACGTAGCGCCGGCGTCCACGCCGGCGTCCACGCCTGCGAGTTCGGGCGGCATCCCTGCCGCTCGTCATGAGTCCGGGCAAGGACCTGGCTGTCGGCAGGCAGGCGCCCCGGAGAACCCGCAAACAGGGACGCCGGCGCCACCAACGGAAGGTGAAAACCCGAAATCCGAACTCCAATCCACGTTGAAATGGATGGACGCCCTGTTTGCGCCTGTTTCGGTGAGCCGCACTGTGGATGAATTGCGCGGATACGAGGGCGCGTCCACCGCCCGCTACTTTCAGGCCTGGGCCGGTTTTCTCCCCGCCGAATTCCCCTTCGAGCGCCGCAGCACCCGACCGCCCCTCAACCCCGTCAACGCCTGCATCAGCTTTGGCTCGACCCTGCTCTACCACGAAGCCGTCGCTTTTCTTCACTCGCACGGCCTGGACCCGGCGCTGGGGACACTGCACTCCACCGAGGATGGCCGCTGGAGCCTGGCGCTGGACCTGATGGAGCCATTCCGCCCCGTGCTCGTCGAGGCGCTGTCGCTGGACCTGTTCAGCCATGAGATTCTCAAGGGCGAGCATTTCGAACCCAAAAACGGCGGCGTCTATCTCAACAACGACGGCCGCAAAAAGTTCTTCCTGCAATACGAGCGGCGCATGGAACGACAGTTCATGAGCGAGTGCGCCGGACACCGCACCACCCTCCGTCAGCAGTTGGAAAACCAGTCGGTGATGTTCAAAGCGGCCCTGGACGACCTCGCCCGGTTCGAACCGTTCCTGATAAACTAGGCCGCCATTTTCGATCTATGAATTATGACTTATGATTTAGACGACTTGTGGAGGGCAGTGAAGATGGCTGTTAGCTCGGTTGCTTCTTGTTTGAGCGCCGCGATCCGGCGCGCGTTCAACAGACCGCCTTCTTCGATCAGTTTGAGCCAAAGCAGCGATTCGTCGGCTTCTTCCAGCGTGCGGCCGATCTTATCAATCCAGTCGGCCCGGCTGCGCGCTCGGCAGGCAGCGCGGTACCCTGACGCCACCGCCGTGCCGGAGCGGAGAACCTGGTTCGCGAGGATTCGCCCTTTGACGCTGCGCGGCAGCGCGTCCGTCATCGTCATCACTCGCAAGGCAAACTTTTTAGTCCGAAGTTTCAGTTCTTCGCGGTTCATGCAAGGAATCGTCGCCAACGGCCGCGAAATCACAATTCAGAAATCGAAAATCAGAAGTGCATTTGTAAATCAGAATTCATAAATCAGAATTCAAAAATGGAATGTCCTAAATCCTAAATCCTAAATGCCTAATTGGTGGTATGAAGCCTTTGCCCAGGTTCCCTACGAAAAGTCGCCACCGGGAGAGAATGAAATGCTGACAATCGTCGCCTACGACATTGCCGATCCCAAACGGCTCGCCCGTGTCGCGAAGGTGTGCGAGGACTACGGCGTGCGCGTTCAATACAGCATCTTTGAGTGTCGCCTGGACGAGGACGAATTCACCGACTTCTGGCTGAAGCTCCTCGAAGAGATCGATGAAGACGAGGACCGGATGGTCGCTTACAAGATTGATGCGCGATGCGCCAAAGAAACCCTGACGGCGGGCACGATGGTCTGCTCCGAAAAGGCCGTGTGCTACCTGGTGTGAAACCCAATGAACGCCAGGTCGCGAGCTTCAGGAGCGGAAAAGCGCGGGGGTGGCGACCTGATTCAGAACGCCTTGAATTTCAATGAACGAGCCAGCAAATCTGATCAGAAGCGGGCACCAACGGCAATTTCCGTACCGGCAGTGGAACCGACTCGCGACCTGCTGCAGGCTTGCATTCTTGGTCTTCAGAGAGTTAGAACGGAGCAGTGGTGAACGCGGAGAACGCCGAAAGGCAATGGAGACGTAGACCTGACCAAATGGATTGAAGTCAGTGTCTAAGAGTTCGTGGTGAACGCGGAGAACGCCGAAAGGCAATGGAGACTCGTGATCTCTTCCTC
>DASPXS010000419.1:0-14804 GCA_035637175.1 Haliangiales bacterium
ACTTGGCGGACCACCTCAAATCGCGTAAAAGAGTGTCATGCAAACGACGCTCAACGCTCACGGCCAACTCCGAGTCCCACGGAAGGTTCGACAAGCCGACTACCTTTCTCCACGCAAATTGTTCGACTTGGAACGCTTCACGCCCGCGAACTACCTGCTGCCAAAAACGCAATATTCTGGCGCGCGCTCCACCATTGCGAACGGCGATGCAGCGTGAGAGGCTGCTGCTTTCCGCCCAAGGTACGCAAAATAACAGTTGCCCGTTGCGCCTTCGAGGCCATCCAAAGAAGGCAAGCGACCGAAGCCCGGATCATTGACACTCGGGGAGCATGCGCCAATCGATTCGGTATGTGTCAACAGCAGGAGGGCACGAGCGACGCTGGAGGCTTCAAATGAGCAATTTCGACGATTACTCAAGGCGACAAGCCATTTCAATCCCGCTGATTCAAACCGCATCGTACTGACAAGTTCCTCCGAAAAACTCAGGCGCAAATTCCAGCCGCCTCTCCACCATCTTCTGGTGACTGCGTGTTACGTCGATCACAGCGGTCAAATAGGACTTCATAACACCAGGCTCGACTTCCTTGAATCGACGACGCCGGTGAACGTGAGGCTCGAGGCGTCCGTCAGCCAGCGGCTCCTGTCTCAAGCCGCACACAGCAACGTCACGTTCTGATATCAGACGCGTCCCAAATGAAACCGTTCCGAATGCTAACTTGGGATGTTGGGGAGCTGTCGCCAGCTCTTAAGATTGATATCTCGAGCGTTCGGCAATACTTCACCGTGATCGTTTCCAGGACTTCATAAGCCGACCGTCGCCCGTTCCCGCTCAACGCCCGTTCTGTCCAGCGCCTTTCTGGACCAACGCTGCGACCGCCCCGGACACGGGCATCAGCGGCACGGGTTCTTTGGCGCGCGGCATTTCCTTGCCGACGAGCTTGTAAAATTCTACGCCGTCCAGCGTTTCACGCACGAGCAGCTCGGTCGTCACCTTCTCAAGCTGGTCGCGGTGCAGACTTAGGATCTGCTTCTGCGCGTCGAGCACGCGAGGCTGAAAATAATGGCCAACGGCTCGGGCCGGCCTGCGGTCGAAGGTTCCTGTGCCGCGATTCGGCCAGCGTCTCCGTCCGCGCGCTCCGAGCATCCAGCGCCCGAAGTCTTCCTCCTATCCGTGCGAACAGTTACCAAATCATTGTTCCAAAAGGCATGTATTTGTGACTGAAAAGGCATGGCGCTCCGGACTGGCGTGCCACAACGTAACGCTCGAACACCCGGAGCAAAATATGCGACTGCGCACCGCCCGAAAAATACTGGGAAGCTCTGCTTCAGTCCGTTTGAGCGTCCATCGCCGGTGGGTTTCCGTTGTGATCCCGGAGTTTTCTTCGTTATCCGCGTGCGTTCAACCGCTACCCGTTCCGATGATTTTATGGCTGGGTGTTCCGAGGACAATTTCCACCAGCCGGAGACGAAGCTCTGGCTTCACCCTGATTGAACTGCTCGTCGTGATGGCTATCATCGCAATCCTGGCATCACTACTTTTGCCGGCGCTGGGCCGGGCCAAAGGACAGGCACAGGCCACGTATTGCATGCACAACACCCGGCAACTCACCCTGGCGTGGATCATGTACACCATGGATAACGACGACGCTCTGGTAGGCAACCCGGGTTGGGTGGCGGGCGGGTTGGATTGGCTCAATTCGCCGGATAACATCAACGCCCAACAGATGGTGGACACGAATTCCGCACTCGGCCCGTACACAGTGAGTCCCGGGATTTATAAGTGTCCCGCCGACAAGCTGCCTGCCCAAAACGGTCAGCGCGTGCGCAGCGTATCGCTGAATGCGGCCTTGGGCGGAAGCGCGGACGTGAGCGAAAACGTGTCGCCCGACCGGGATTACTTTAATGCCAAAAAGCTGACGGAACTCAGCACACCAGGACCCTGCGATACATTTGCCTTTCTGGACGAGCATCCCGACAGCATCAACGACGGGACATTCCACGTGGTCCCCGGCCTCGCGCCAGCGAATTTCCGATGGCGTGACCTTCCTGCCAGCTATCATTACGGCGGTGGCGCGAATTTTTCCTACGCTGATGGGCATTGCAAAATCAAGAAATGGCAGGACGGCCGCACGAAGAAGGCGATCACAAAAATGGATTTCACCGGCATGAACGTTCGAGGCAGTGTGGACTACCAATGGATTACCGACCGCATGCCTTACCGGCCCAAATGATCACGGCGCATGGGCATCCCTGGTTGCTTTCGATCAGACATTGGACATCAACCCAAGCCAACCCATGAGCAAGAACTCGTTTCCAACTCATTCGAGTGACGGCGGGCCGTTCAGCCGTCGGTTGCTCGTCCGGTTCGTGCTCTGCGGGTGGGCGCTTGCGTCCACCGCTTCGGCCCAGCAGACGGTCACGCTTCAGCCGTTGATGCCGAAGATCGTCACCGGAGCGAACATCACGCACACGAACACTTACACGCTGCCCATCGCCGTCGTGTTCGCGGGCGGCAACGCGGCGGAGAATTTGGCGGCGTTGGGTTTGCCGACGGGCGCGACGGCAAGCTTCAACACGAATTCGATTACGAATTCGCAGACCATCAATCTGCTCGTCAATGTCGCGGGCATTGCCAAGGGCGTTTATCCCGTGACCATCGACGCGAGCGGCGGCGCGTCAGCCTCCGCGAACATGGACCTCATCGCGGGCCAGCTCTGGAGCGCAACCAATCTCGCCAATGTCAATTGGTCCGTCGCGGCCAATTGGAGCAGCGGCCTCGTCACCACGGCAGGCGATCACGTGAAGTTCGAGGAGGCCGACGTCCGCACGAACATCGTGGACACGTCGGTGACCATCGACTCGCTCACCTACGCGAGCTTCGTTTCCGGCAGCAATCACACTACGGTCATTCCGGCCGGCAACACGCTGTCCGTGGTCGGCGCGGGTGGTTTTTCCGCGAGCGTCGAGTCCGTCGTCGGCAACAACAAGACAACCACGATCAACATTACGGGCGGCGGCACGCTCGTCGTGAGCAATGAGGCTGCGAATTTCGCCGTGAACGCGCTGAACACGGGCGGATCCGGAACGACGCTCGACATGTCGGGCTTGAGCAATTTCACGGCAACCGTCAGCCGCTTCGGCGTCGGAGACGTGACGCTGGCGCAGGCCGGCAGCGTGGGCGCTCAACTCGTGGCGGTTTCACTCGCGAGGACGAACGTCATTCGCGCGGGCTTCGCGGAACCTTACACCGGCCAGCGCATCACGAACTCGATCCAGGTTTTTCACAACGGCCAGGACTTCAACAACGGCTCGGCCAACACCCTCAACCTCGGTGTCGTGAACCAGTTTTTCGCGGACAGCTTCACGGCGGCGCGCGCGCGGGTTGGCAGCGCGAACAACACCGTGCGATTCAATCCTTCGTTTCTGGCGGACTCGCCGAGCGCCGTCTTCCGCAACACGAACGGCGGGCGCATGAGGCTCTTCGGGCTGGCCATCGATGACGGCGAGAACGCGCCCGGGAGCAACACGAGAATCACCGGCAACTTCAACGGCGGCGCGCTCGATTTGCTCGCGGAAGAAATTTGGATTGGCCGCAACCGCTTCACGAACACGTCCGCCGCGCGCGCGGAAGGCGTGATGACTTTCAACAGCGGCGTCGTGGACGTGAACACACTGCGTCTCGGCTACCAGGCCTACACGAATGACATGAACGCGCGCGGCATCCTGCGGGTCGGCGGCCCGGGCGTCCTGGTGGTGAACGATGAGTTGGAGTTGGGCCACACGAGCGGCGATTACATCGCGGGTTCCGCCGCGATGGGTTTCGGCCAGATCACCATCACCAACCACGGCGTGGCGCGCGTGAATCAAATCACGGTGGGGCAACTTTCGGGCGCGAACTTCGTGCGTCTGAACAGCGGCGGGAATTTGATCCTGAGCAACTCCATCGCTTCGACTGCGAAACCGCTGGGTGAACTCGGCATGTCCGACGCTGCGCTCACGGTGCATCTCACCAGCGGCAACACAAATGCGTTCGTGACCGATCTCGTGTGCGGCGGACTTCAGAACTTGATCAACGTCGCCTCGGTCACCGGCGTGTCTTCGTATCCGGCGCGCATCGCGGTTATTTCCTACCAGGCCGCGCCGGCGCTGCCGAACATCGCGATGGGCAGTTTGCCCTCGGGACTGTTTGGGTTCGTCGAGAACAACACGGCGGACAAAACCATCGACGTGGTCATCAACACCAACGCGCCCAAGACCGTGATCTGGCGCGGCAACGTGAACGGCAATTGGGACACCGCCACCGCGAACTGGATGGACGCGAGCACGCTCGCCGCGACAACTTTTGCCGACGGCGATTTCGTCGTGATGGACGACACGGCCAGCGGCGCGACCACGGTGACCTTGGTTGGAACGGTTCTTCCCGCGCAGTCGCCGACGATTCCGGGAATCCTCATCAGCAACACCACGCTCAATTACACGCTCAACGGCGCGGGCAAAATCGTGGGCGCGGCGCGGACGGTGAAGCAAGGCGCCGGCACAGTGACCATGAATGCGGACACGGAATCGCCTATCCTCGTGAGCGCCGGCACGCTGAATGGAAACGGCAACATCGGCGCCGTGACCGTGGCCACGAACGCGACATTGACTTTCTCGGGCGGCATCAGTGGCCCGGTGGTTGCGGGCGGAACGGCTTCGAGTTCCGGCACCGTCGCCGGCTCGCTGGCAGTCCAATCCGGGGGCGTGTTCGTAAATGCCGGCACACTGTCCGGCGCCCTCAGCCTTCAAGCCAACGCCACGCTCACCAACACAGCCTCCGGCATCATGAATGTCGCCGCGGCGTGGACCATTCCGACCGGCGCGCGCGTCGTGAACCTCGGCACGATCGTTCAAGCCGGGCGACTCGATGTGGGCGGTATCCTGCAGGGCACCGGCCTCTTCGAAGCCGCCTCGGGCGTGAGCGGTGACAATTCCCGCGTGGCGGTGAACAGCGGCGGCACCTTCTCGCCCGGCAATGGCGGGATTGGCACTTTGACGATGAACACACGCTTCGATATGAACGCCGGTTCCACAAATATCTTCGAGGTGGACCTTACGGCTGGAACGAAGGACGTGGCGGCAGCGGACACGATCAACTTCGGCGGACAAATCATGATCGTGAACATCGGCACGACGCCGTTCGCGAGCGGACAGAGCTTTCAGATTCTGCAGCCGAATTTTCCGCCCAACATCCCAAACAACGCGAATGTCTCGCCCTTCATTCCGTCGGTGCCGGGACCGGGAATGGTTTGGCTCACGAACACGGCGCCGAATATCCTTCGCACGAATGGCTTCGTCGGAGTTCTCCAGATCACCTCCGGGACGCCGACGAACATCACCTTCTCACTCGCGGGCGACGTCTCGACGCTGTCATGGCCCGCGAGCCATACCGGGTGGCGATTGCAGGCGCAAACCAATGAGCCCGGGGTCGGCATCACCACGAACTGGTTCACCGTGGCCGGCTCGACGACGAACAACCTGGTGAACCTGACGAACAATCCGGCGATGGGTTCGTCATTCTTCAGACTGGTTTACCCGTGATGAAACGGCGCGGGACAATAAATGGACTGAAAGGCGCGAGGGTCGGGCTAATCGGCGCCGGGCTCATGGGCCTTGCGATGGCGGAGCGGTTATGTGCGGGTGGACACGACGTTCTCGGCTGGGACATCTCCTCGGCGCAACGTTCCGCGCTCTCGAATCTCGGCGGCGCAGTCGCGGGCAATTCAAACGAGGTCTTCACCCGGTGCAACCACGTCATCCTCAGCCTGCCCGATGACGATGTTGTCACGCGCGTCTTGACTGAAGCCAGCCCGGCGCTGCGCGCGGGGCAGATTGTGATGGACACATCGAGCGGCGCGCCGGACACCGCCGCAAAAATCGATCGTCTGCTCGCGCCGCGCGGCGTGGATTACCTCGACGCCACCGTGTCCGGCAACAGCGAGCAGGCGCGCCACGGCGAAGTGGTGATGATGGTGGGCGGCTCGCGCGCCGCATTCGAGAAGTGCCAGGAGCTTTTTCGCCTGTTCGCGAAACACATCATCCACACCGGCCCGTGCGGCAGCGGCGCGAAGATGAAACTGATCACGAACCTGGTTCTGGGACTGAACCGCGCCGCGCTCGCCGAGGGACTGGTCTTCGCCAGATCGCTGGGCCTGAACGATGAACAGGCGTTGCAGGTGTTGCGCGACAGCATGGCCTACTCGCGCATCATGGACGCCAAAGGAGAAAAGATGGTGCAGGAGGATTTCGAGCCGCACGCCAAGCTTTCGCAACATCTCAAGGACGTAAGGCTCATGATCGAGGCCGCCGCCAAGACCAACACGAAGTTGCCGCTCAGCGAAACGCACCGCGACATTCTCGTTTTCGGCGAACAGAACGGCCTGGGGCAACTCGACAACAGCGCCATCATCCGCGCGATTGAACTCCTGAAAAATTTGCGGCCGTACTGAGCAGTCTCTTGGATATGCTACACCTGGTGGCTGTCGAACCGTCATTTCCCCTCACCCTGACCCTCTCCCTCGGGGAGAGGGAACAGTCTCCGCCAGGCGCCTGTCTTGTGCACGCTGGCTTGGCACACGCCCTCGCGGGTATGGCCCAGAGACGGAGGAGGATTCTCCCTCGCCCCAGGGGAGAGGGCTGGGGTGAGGGGAAACAAACTGTAGCCCAGGCAACGGTTCCATCACTCAGACGCGCGAAGAACATGGAGTGCGGAAACATGCCTTCGACTCTTACCATGTGCGCGGCCCGTCATTCTTCAATCCCGTTGGGAGTGTCGGAAGGGTTCCTTGGATCATGAACCGGTCTGCCCATTACTGCTCATGAACTCGGCGCCAACTCTGACGCTCGCCGTCCCGGTCACCACTTCATCACTCCCACGCTCCGCACGGCTGCTTGTCCTCGCGGCTGCGTTCGGCGCGCTCCTGTTCGATGGCGTGGAACTGGGCTTGATGCCGGTCGGCTCGCTTTCGGTTGCGAAGAACCTGCTCGGGGAACAGTTCACCGTGAAACTGGGCGGCGACTGGTTTGCCTGGCTCACGGCGAGCCTGATGCTGGGCGCTGCCGTCGGTGGCATTGCGTTGGGCGCATTGGGCGATCGCATCGGGCGAAGGCGGGCGCTTGGCGTGAGCGTGTTGTTCTATTCCGTGTTCGCCGGTCTCGGCGCCTTCGTGACGAGCCTCGAACAGATGCTCGTGTTGCGTTTCCTGGTCGGGCTGGGTGTCGGCGGCGTGTGGCCGAACGGCGTGGCGCTCGTCTCGGAATGCTGGCCCAACGTTTCGCGTCCGGTCGTAGCCGGCATAGTCGGCGCGGGCATCAACGTCGGAATTCTTTTGCTCTCCCAGGTCGCGCGCATTTGGCACGTCACGCCGGATTCGTGGCGCTGGCTTTTTGGCTGGAGCGCGCTGCCTGCCGTCCTTGGCGTGTTCGTGCTTTGGACGGTTTCGGAATCGCCGCACTGGCTCGCCATGCGTGGCGCGAAGAGGGCTCCCGCCACGCCGCTTGCCGAATTGCTGCGGCCGCCGCTCCGGCGCACGTTGATGATTGGCATTATGCTCGGCGCGATTCCCATGATCGGCGCCTGGGCCGCGAGCAAGTGGATGATTCCGTGGGCGGACCAGATCGGCGGCACGGCGCAGCCGGGCTACAAAGCGTCCACGCAAGGTTATTGGGCACTCGGCGCGGTGCTCGGCAGCTTTCTGGGCGCGCAGCTTGCGAGCCGTGTGGGCCGGCGGCTGTCCTATTTTCTGATCAGCGTCGGATCCGCCGCGCTGACGTGCGGCATCTTCCTGTTCACCGCGCCGCTGCGCCCGGAGTTTCTGCCGCTCGTGTTCGCGCAAGGATTTGTGGCCACGCTGTTCTTTGGCTGGTTGCCGCTTTACCTGCCGGAACTTTTCCCCACGCGAGTCCGGGCGACCGGCACCGGTATCGCTTACAATGTGGGGCGGTTTGCCACGGCGCTCGGCGTGTGCGTGGCCGGCACGCTCGTCGGCTGGTTCAATGGCGACCTCGCGAAAGTCGGCGCGGCGACGGCACTGATCTACGCGCTGGGAATGGTCGTGATCTGGTGGGCGCCGGACACGCGCGGGAGGACCATGGACGAATGAAATGAAACTCACTTCTCTGATCGCGCTCGTTTCAACTTTCGCCTCCACCGCCATCGCCCAGTATCCGCGGGTGCCCAAGGCGGTGCAGGCCGAGGCTGACGCGAGAAGGGCCGCCGCAGACAAACTCTCCGATGAAGCATTCGCGAAGGCGCTGCCGGTCATCAAAGAATGGGAAGCGAGGGGCAAACCCTATCTGCCGGGCGCGGCGGAGCCGAAAGATCTTCCGCAGGCGAAGATTCCGGCGTTTCCCGGAGCGTGGGGTGGCGGCATGTATTCGTTTGGCGGACGCGGCGGAAATGTTTTCATCGTCAAGAACTTGAACGACAGCGGGCCAGGAAGCTTTCGCGAAGCTTGCGAGGCGGGGGGGCCGCGCATCGTTCTGTTCAACGTGGCGGGAATCATCAAACTCAAGGAGCGCATTCGCATCCGCGCGCCTTACATCACGATTTCCGGCGCCACCGCGCCCGGCGACGGCGTCTGTATCGCGGGCAACACCGTGGAGTTGGAGACGCACGACGTCGTCATCCGACACATGCGTTTTCGTCGCGGCGAAACGTGGGTGGGCGAGCGCAACGATTCTATCGGCGGCAATCCGACCGGCAACATCATGATCGATCACGTCTCGGCGAGCTGGGGCCTGGACGAAAACATGTCCCTGTATCGCCACATGTTCGACCACGACGGCAACGACACCACGCCCGATCTCAAGCTGCCCACGGTGAACATCACGATTCAGAATTCGATCTTCAGTGAGGCGCTCAACACGTACCATCACTCGTTTGGCAGCACCATCGGAGGATTGAACAGCACGTTTCATCACAACCTTTGGGCCTGCAACGCCGGGCGCAATCCGAGCGTCGGGATGTATGGCGATTTCACTTTTGCCAACAACGTCCTCTTTAATTGGCACCATCGCACCGTGGACGGCGGCGATCACCGCAGCTACTTCAACATCATCAACAACTACTTGAAGCCCGGGCCGGTCACGCCCAAGGGCGAACCGATCGGTTATCGCCTGCTCAAGCCCGAGTCCGAACGCAGCAAGACGGTGGTGGACCACTTCGGGAAGGCTTACGTGGCCGGCAACGTTGTTGAGGGGAACGCGCGCGTGACCAAAGACAATTGGGAGGGTGGCGTGCAGCCCGCCTCGCGTGCGCCGGTCGAATCCGTTTTGCCGAACATCCGCACAAACGCGCCGCATCCTTATGCGCCACTCAAGCTTCAGCCAGCCGACGAAGCGTTCACATTCGTTCTGGCCAACGCTGGCGCCACGCTGCCCAGACGCGACGCTGTCGATGAACGCGTCGTGCGGATGGTTCACACCGGCAAAGTCGCCGCCACGGCCAGCCCGGATGTCGAGGCTTCGCTCACTAACGCGAATTTCAGCAAAGAACTCGTTGCGGAGCTCATTTCTGACATCCCCAAGGGCATCATCACCCATCCCGATCAGGTCGGCGGCTATCCCGAATACAAAGGCAAGCCTTACAAGGACACGGACGGCGACGGCCTGCCCGACGATTGGGAAAAGAAACACGGACTGAATTTTAGCGACGCATCCGACGCCTCCACCGACGCAGACGGCGACGGCTACACGAACGTGGAGGAATTTCTCAACGGCACCGACCCGAAGCAGTTCGTGGATTACACCAGGCTCGAGAACAATGTGAGCGCGTCGAAGTGAATGTTCTTGTCGTCATCCTCGTCACCCTTTCATCCGGCCTGTGCGCCGCCGACAATTTCCCGATCCTCACGCCCTCCGCCTTCGCCGCTCACATCGCCCGGTTCAACTCGATGGAGGACGAGAACATCACCAACTTCATCTCCAACGCGCAGTCGTTCGACTGGCTCACCGCGAACATCCCGCGCTTTGAATGTCCTGACCGCGAGGCGGAGGAGATTTACTACTTCCGCTGGTGGTCGTTCCGAAAGCATCTCCAGCAGACGACCAACGGTTTTGTGTTTACCGAATTCCTCGTCCCCATGAAGCACGCGGGCGCGCACAACACCATCAGTTGCGCCGCCGGCCATCACCTCGCAGAAGGCCGCTGGCTGCACGATTCACGCTACGTCGATGACTACGCACGTTTCTGGCTGCGCGGGGATGCCAGCAAACCCGAAAGAAAATTCCACAACTTCAGCAGTTGGTTCGCCGCGGCCGTTTGGGACCGCTACCTCGTCGAAGTTAACCGCGCGTTCGTCACGAATCTCCTCGATGATCTCGTCGCCGATTACCACGTTTGGGAAGCCGAGCGCCGCCTGCCTGACGGCCTATTCTGGCAGCACGATGTGAAGGACGGCATGGAGGAATCCATCAGCGGCTCGCGCACGGCGAAGCAAGCGCGGCCAACGATCAACAGCTACATGTTCGCGAACGCCCGGGCTATCTCAGGCATTGCTCAACTCGCGGGCCGCGCCGGGTTGGCGAAGGATTTCGAGTCAAAAGCCGCGGACCTGAAACGGCTCACGCAGGAAAAACTTTGGGACAGCAAAGCGAGGTTCTTCAAAGTGCGGCGCGAGGACGGCACACTCAGCGACGTGCGCGAGGCCATCGGTTTCATCCCGTGGTCGTTTGCTTTGCCGGACGCGAACAAAGGTTATGAAGCTGCCTGGGTGCAACTCACCGACCCGCAAGGTTTCCGCGCGCCCTTCGGTATCACCACGGCGGAGAGACGGCATCCGCAGTTCCGCTCGCACGGATGCTGCGAGTGCGAATGGGATGGCGCCGTCTGGCCGTTCGCCACTTCGCAAACGCTGGGCGCGCTCGCGAATGTCCTGCGTGATTATCCGCAGAACGCCGTCACGTCGCGCGACTATTTCGACGCCTTCCTCGCCTACACCCGCTCGCATCGCTTCGATGGCAAGCCCTACATCGGTGAATACCTCGATGAAACGACCGGCCAGTGGCTCAAGGGCCGCCAGGAACGCAGCCGGTATTACAACCACTCGACGTTCGCCGACCTGGTCATCACCGGCGTCGTCGGCCTGCGCCCGCGGGCGGATGACGTGGTGGACATCCATCCGTTGCTGCCGGCGGGAGGATGGGACTGGTTCTGCCTCGACGAGGTGAAGTATCACGGCCACACGCTAACCATTCTCTGGGACAAGCACGGCTCGCGCTACCAACGCGGCTCGGGACTGTTCGTGTTCGCGGACGGAAAGCAGATCGCGAGAGCAGACAAACTCGAACGCGTGACCGGGAGGCTGCCGTGATCTGGTCGGCGATCAGAGTGAGCTTTCTTACGTCGGCTGCTACGCTGTCTCTCGCCTTTGGTGAAACCCTCCTCGCCGCTGCGCGCAACCAATCCCTCATCATCTCCCTCGGCAAAGAGGGTCGCATGGCTTATGACGCGGACGAACGCGGCAATCGCGTTCCCGACTTCTCATATTGCGGCTACGCTGGCAGCGACCGCGCCATTCCCGAAGCGCCGGTCTGCGTTGTTGTCGAGCCGAAGCCCGGCGATAACACGGCGCGCATCCAGCGGGCGATTGATTACGTCGCCACGCTGCCGGTGGGTAGCAACGGCGTGCGCGGCGCCGTCCTGCTGCTCAAAGGCCGTCATGAAGTTCTTGGAGGACTGCACCTCACAAACTCCGGCGTGGTGCTGCGTGGTCAGGGCATGAGCGAGACGGGCACCGTGCTGGTCGCCGCCGGACTGGACCGTCGCACGCTTATTCGAGTTGCCGGACGCAAGGACCGCACCACGCGCACACAGGCGGACTGGAACGTCAGCGACGATTACGTGCCCATTGGCGCAACGAGCTTCCGTTTGAAAAGCGCGAATGGACTAAAGCCCGGCGATTCAATTCTCCTCACCCGCCCCAGCACACAGGCCTGGATCGAGAAGCTCGGCGCGACCGAATTCGGCGGCGGCGTGGGCGGAGGCTGGAAACCCGGCAGCCGCGACATCGTCTGGGACCGCGTTGTCACTGCCATTGAAGACAACCAGGTGACCGTGGACGCGCCGATCACGACGGCCATCGAAGCGGAGTTCGCCGGCGGTCGTGTCGAACGTTACGGCTGGGCAGGGCGCATCCACAACGTCGGCATCGAGAATCTCAGGCTCGAATCCGCCTTCGATGCGAGTAATCCAACGGACGAGAATCATTCCTGGTGCGCCGTCACGATGGAGCACGCGCGCGACGCGTGGGTTCGGCAGGTCACATTCAAACACTTCGCCGGCTCGGCGGTAGCCATTTACGAAAGCTGCTCTCGGGTGACGGTGGAGGACTGCCTCTCGCTCGCGCCTGTCTCGGAAGAAGGCGGCGCGCGACGGAATACTTTCTTTACGATGGGGCAGCAGACGCTCTTCCTCCGCTGCTACTCGGAACACGGTCGGCACGATTTCTCCGTCGGACACTGCGCGGCTGGCCCCAACGCCTTCGTGCAGTGCGAGGCCAGTTTACCGTCGCACGACAGCGGGTCGCTCGAAAGCTGGGCGTCCGGCGTGCTCTACGACAACGTGCGCATCGATGGCCGCGCGCTCATCCTCGCCAATCGAGGACCGAATCTCGGCGGCGCGGGTTGGGCGGCGGCAAACTCCGTTCTCTGGAATTGCAGCGGGGCGCGCATTGTCTGCGCAAGCCCGCCCACCGCGCGCAACTGGTCGTTTGGTTCGTGCGCCGAGTTCGAGGGCGACGGCATCTGGCGCAGCTCGAACGATTTTATCACGCCGGAGAGTTTGTATGTCGCGCAGCTTCGCGACCGGCTTGGCAACGAAGCGGCCAAGGGCATCCAACTCATGCCGCGGCCCAGAGAGCAATCCAGCAACCCGCCGTCGGAGAAAGCGCAGGAGTTGGCAGCCGCTTCGCGCCGGCCTGCGCCGCAGTTGAAGGATTACATCGCGGATGCGGCACACCGCGCATGGATTCCCAGCGCGCCGGGAAACGCGAAACACATCGAGGAAGCCGTCTTTTCCCGTAGCAGCCGAGGTAACGCGGCTCAAACTGAAAAGGATCAGAGCCTTCATACGTCCGCTGCTACGAACATCATTCTGATCACCAACGGCTGGCTCACCATCGGCGGCAAACTTTTCTCTGGCGGCAACGCAGGCGTCGCGTGGTGGCGGGGAAACACGCGTCCCTCCGAGCAAACGAACTTCGGAATCGCCATCACGCGATTTGTTCCCGGGCGCGCGGGGCGCGGCTTTACGGATGATTTGAACGAAGTCGCCGACTGGATGGTCGCCAGCAACCGCGTCGCGCTCGATCACAACTACGGTCTCTGGTACGACCGCCGCCGCGACGATCATGAGCGCGTGCGCCGCATGGATGGCGACGTGTGGCCGCCGTTCTACGAGCAACCGTTCGCGCGCAGCGGCACAGGCACGGCGTGGGACGGACTGAGCAAATACGATCTCACGAAGTTCAATCCCTGGTATTGGCGCCGGCTGAAGGAATTCGCTGATTTGTGCGACCAACGCGGGCTGGTGTTGTTCCACCAGAATTATTTTCAGCACAACATTCTCGAGGCGGGCGCGCACTGGGCCGACTCGCCGTGGCGTTCAGCGAACAACATCAACGAGACGGATTTCCCCGAGCCACCGCCGTATGCCGGCGACAAGCGCATCTTCATGGCGGAACAGTTCTACGACGTGGCGCATCCGGTGCGGCGGGCGCTGCATCGCAGCTACATCCGGCAAGGCCTCGATAACTTCACGAACAACGCGAACGTCATCCAGTTCACCAGCGCGGAGTTCACCGGGCCAAAAACCTTTGTGGAATTCTGGCTCGACACAATCGCCGAGTGGAAACGGGAGCATCACGCATCGCCGCTCGTCGCTCTCAGCACGACAAAGGATGTGCAGGACGCCATTCTCGCGGACGCGAACCGCAGCGCCGTGGTGGACGTGATCGATTTTCGCTATTGGTGGCGCACAGACAAAAGCGAGTTCGCGCCACCCGGCGGGAAGAATCTCACGCCGCGTCAGTTTGAGCGGGAGTGGCGTGGCGGTCGTCCGCACGACGAAGATCTCGCCGGCATGGCCGCCGAGTATCGCGCGAGATTTCCCGGCAAGCCGCTCATTTGCGATTTCGACTCCGCCAGTTGGGCGTGGCTGTGCGCGGGCGGCTCCATGCCGCGCTTGCCGAAGACAACCGACGCGAAGCTGCTCGCGGCGATTTCGCGCATGCAGCCCTGGAAGTCGGACGGCAAGGCAAAGCAGTGGTCGTTGCGTGAGACCGGGAAGCAAATCCTCGTGTTCTGTGGCGAAAGGGCCGAGATGGATTTGTCGGAAGAAAGCGGCGTGTTCAGCGTTTTCATGGTGGATCGAAAGACGGGAGAGTTGAAACCGCAGCGGGAGAGCGTGCGTTCCGGCGGGTTGGTGAAGCTGCCCAGGGGCGGCGATGGAACGAGCGTCGTGTGGTTGAGGAGGAAATGATATGGCTGGAAGCAGTGAACAGACTCTTAACCGGGCGCAGGGCTTCAATCGCCGTCAGTTCCTGGGAGCCACGGCCGCGATGATCGCAGGCGGGTTGACGGGAGATCGCTCGTGGGCTGCGGACTCAAAAGCTGCCGCGCGGCTTCCGCGTTACCGCATCGCGGTGTGCGACTGGATGATTCTCAAGCGTCAAAAGCTCGGCGCGTTTCAACTGACGAAGGACATCGGCGCGGACGGTTTGGAGGTGGATATGGGCGGACTCGGCGACCGGGAGACGTTCGACAACCAA
>DASPXS010000420.1:0-7501 GCA_035637175.1 Haliangiales bacterium
TTAATGCGGCACTTTCCTGTTCTCAACCGCGCTTCTCTGCTTCATTTTCGCCAGCGCAAGTTGGTTATGGCCGAGAGACCGAGGCGCCATTGCGGCGAGAGGCAAATCAAGACTCGCCTTGCTGATTGCCTGACGACTGAGATTGGGATTGAACGAACGCCTGGCTTGAGGCAGATTGTGAGCGTGAAATCGACCAGCAAACGGCGTGTAAAGTCCGAAGCTGAAGTTGTGAAACATGCCACGAACAACTTGTTGCGGGCGCTCAAGCAGGAAATGCTGAAAAAGGACGGCCGGGTGGATTACGAAAAACTGCGCAAAGACGGTTACAGCGACCGTTTGCTCGCCAAACTGGAACAAGCCTGAGTCTTACTCATTCTTCCGCAGCCGCATGAATTCGGAAATAGTTATGTCGAGCAGCGGCGCTGCCTTGCGCGCCAGATTCAAAGCGTCTGCGTAAACCAAGCCCGAAGACATTTCGCGCACAATCCGTCGTGTCGGCCAGTCGCGCGCCTTGGCCATCTGAATCAGGGCTGCCAAATCTGTGTAACGCAGGATGTGTTCTTCGCTCATGCCGGCAGATCCCCCGCGAAGCTAATTGGCGCTTCGTGAAGCCGCCAGATTTTTTCCGAGTGTGGACGTTCGATTGGTCGAATTTGTTGTTTCCAACCCGCGCCGCTTTGTCTCATCCTTCCCGCAGCGAATTTGTTATGGCTGAAAAACCAAAACACAATTACGACGAGAGCAAGGTCAAAACACTTTCCTCGCTGGAACATATCCGGCTGCGCACCGGCATGTACATCGGCCGGCTCGGCGACGGTTCGCATTACGATGACGGCTGCTACATCCTGCTGAAGGAAGTCATCGACAACGCCATCGATGAATACATCATGGGCTACGGCAAGGAAGTGCAGGTCGGCATCGACGGCACGACGGTGAGCGTGCGCGATTTCGGCCGCGGCATCCCGCTGGGCAAAGTGGTCGATTGCGTCTCCAAGATCAACACCGGCGCGAAATACAACGACGACGTCTTCCAGTTCAGCGTGGGGCTGAATGGCGTCGGCAGCAAGGCGGTCAACGCGCTGTCCAAAGAGTTCCTGGTGCGCAGTCACCGTTCCGGCGAATTTGTGGAAGCGTGGTTCAAGCAGGGCAGGCTGAAGAACGACAAGAAAGGCAAAGCCGGCAACGAACCCGACGGCACGTTCATTCGCTTCGAGCCGGACCCGGAGATTTTCCCGAAGATCGAGTTTCGCCCCGAGTTGGTGGAGCGGCGCCTGCGCCATTACAGCTACCTCAACACGGGATTGAAGCTGATTTACAACGGCAAGACCTTTCAGTCGCGCAACGGGCTGCTCGACCTGGTGATGGAAGACCTGCAGACGGACAACAGCGAGCCGATTTATCCGCCGCTCCATTATGCGAGCAAGACGATCGAGTTCTGTTTCACGCACACCAACAGCCGCTACGGCGAGACGTTTTTTTCCTTCGTCAACGGCCAGTACACCACCGACGGCGGCACGCACCTCAGCGCGTTCCGCGAGGGCCTGCTCAAGGCGGTGAACGAGTATTCGAAGGGGGGCTACGAAGGCGACGACGTGCGCGAATGCATGGTGGGCGCGGTATCCATTCGCTTGAAGGACCCGGTCTTCGAGTCGCAGACCAAGAACAAACTCGGCAACACGGAAATTCGCTCCGAACTGGTCAACAAAGTCCGCGAAGAATTGCTCCATTTCCTCAATCGCCACAAGGAGATCGCGGAAAAGATCTTCGCGAAAGTCGAGGACACGAAGCAGCTCCGCAAGGAATTGCAGGAGGTGAAGAAGCTGGCCCGCGAACGCGCCAGGGCCATCACCATCCGCATCCCGCAATTGAAGGATTGCAAAATCCACTTCGACAAAATCAAAGGAAAAGGCCGGGGCTCCATGGTGTTTCTCACCGAAGGCCAGTCCGCCGCGGGCTCGATTGTCAGTTGCCGCGACGTGAACACACAGGCCATCTTCGTTCTCAAGGGCAAGCCGCTCAACGTCTGGGACCTCAAGCGCGACATCGTCTATAAAAACGACGAAATGTACAATCTCATGCGCGGCCTGGACATCGAGGACAGCATCGAAGGTCTGCGTTACGAAAAAGTCATTCTCGCCACCGACGCGGACGTGGATGGCCTGCACATTCGCAATCTGATGATCACGTATTTCTTCCGGTTCTTCGAGCAGCTCGTGCACGACGGGCACTTGTTCGTGCTCGAGACGCCGCTGTTCCGCGCCCGCAACAAGGAGAAGACGATTTACTGTTACAGCGAAACCGAGCGTGATGAAGCCGGGAAGCAACTGGGCAAGAGCTGCGAGATCACGCGGTTCAAGGGGCTGGGTGAAATTTCGCCCGGCGAATTCAAGCAATTCATCGGCCCGGACATGCGCCTGAGCCAGGTCGAATACGCGCCCAGGCCCGATTCGCAACAGATCCTCGGCTTCTACATGGGCAAAAACACGCCCGAGCGGAAGGATTACATCATGGCCAACCTCGTGGTGCCGGTCGAGGAATGAGTCAGAGGAGTCAGAGGGGTCAGTCAGTCAGAGGGGTCATCAGTCAGAGGGGTCAGTCAATGGTATTGTGCCTTTTTCTCCGCCGGATACGCGACTCCCAACTTCCCCGCTCGAAGAACTGCGCCGAGCGTGGAAGTTGTCAATACCATTGACTGACCCCTCGCCGTTCAGGGGCTCACCAATCGATAGCTGACGAAGGCCAGTTTGCGGCTGTCGGGCGACCAGGATGGCACATTGATGGTTCCCTGGCCGCCGAACAGTTTGGCCAGCACCTGGATCTCGTCTCCGGCCGCCGTCATCAGCCGCAGCATCACGTCCTTGTTCTCCGGGTGACCCTTCACGTTTTTCTCGTACGACAGAAAAACAATCCATTTGCCGTCGGGCGACGGGTGCGGAAACCAGTTGTTGTAGTCGTCGGAGGTGATTTGCTGCTGTTGACTGCCGTCGGATTTCATCCGCCAGATTTGCATCGTCCCCGTCCGTTCCGAGTTGAAGTAGATGTACCGGCCATCGGGCGAGTAGTCCGGGCCGTCGTCTAGGCCAGGCGCGGTGGTCAAACGTTTTTCGTCGCCGCCGTCGGCCGGGATCGTGTAGATGTCAAACTCGCCGTTGCGTTCGCCGCAGAAGGCCAGCGTCTTGCCGTCGGGCGACCAGCCGTGCCAGTACGATGGACCCAGGCGCGTCACGCGCCGCGGTGTTCCACCGGCCGCCGGCAGGATGTAAATGAGCGACTTGCGCTCCTCGGACTGGTCGCTGACGGCCAGTTGGGTCCCGTCGGGCGAGAGGCCGTGGTCGTTGTTGCAGCGCGCGGCGAGCCCGGTGTCGATCAACTCCGGTTCGCCGCCGGCGACCGGCAGTTTGCAGATGCGGCCGGCACGGTTGAAGAGGAAATATTTCCCATCGCGCGACCAATTGGGCGCTTCGATATGGTCGCGCGCATGATAGACCACGCGCCGGTCTTTCGAGGCGATGGTGATGGTCTCCAGCGTGCTTTCCAAAACCGGCGTTCCGCCCGGGGTTGTTTTGTCGGCCCTGATCTGGACTCCGGAAAAGACGGCTTTTTCCAACGCATTGTTATCGTGGGCGCAGACAGCGAGTCCCACAAAGAACGGCTCGGCGAACTTGATTTTGAACGAGCCGCCGGCCGCTTGAAGCGCATCGCCTTCGCGGGCGACGGACAGGAAGACGTAATCGCCTTCTTTCTCGAGGCGAATGCGCCGCGGCGCGGAGACATTCGATTGGATTTCACGTGTCGGGCCGCCGGCCGTCTCACGGTACTGCAGCGAGGCGAGGCCGTCGCCGTGCACGACGGCGTCGGCGTACGGCGAGTCGGCGTCCAGGCTTTGGCGAATGAGGAGGCCGGCCTTGCGGTGCGCATTGCCGCGGCTGCCGATCCAGCGAATGTCGGCGGCAAGTGAAACGTCACCGGACACCTTCTTCCAGACAAAGTGAAACGCGTCGTTGGTGAACCACATATTTTCCCCGCCTCCGGCGACAAGGTAGGTCTCTCTGGCGGGGTCATATTCGAGCGAGCCGGCTTTGCGGACGTCACCCACATCTCCGTGATTTTCAAAAAGTCCGAGGGCGGGTTCTCCGCCCAGGGCGAATCCGGCGAAGAACCACAGAGCGACGAAGCACGCGGCCCGGCGCAGCCGCATCCGCGCCGCAGAAAAATACCCGGCAGCGAACATCCAACAACGAACAAGCATTACGGCGCGGTCCAATGCTTTGTCGGGAGTCGGATGTGGGTTGCCGGGTGTCGGATGGTTCGCGGTCGGTCCAATCATGACCTACCATTTCACCTGTTCCAGAAAACGCAGACTGCGGGGGATTTGTTGAACTGAACTCGGCGATTCATCTTCGATGAAGTACCATTTCACGCCGGCTTTTTTGGCGGCATTCAATATGGCGGGCCAATCCAGGATGCCGGCGCCCAGCGCCACATCGTTGCTGACGTCCGAATGTCCGGTCAGCAATCCGGTCGGTGTCCCTTTCCTCATGTCTTTGACGTGCATCAATTCGAAGCGCTTGCCGTAACGCCCGAGCAGCTTCACCGGGTCCTGGCCCGGATGAACGATCCAGAACACGTCCATCTCGTAACGGACGAATTGAGGTTTGGTGCCGGCCAACAGCAGGTCGAACAGGGTGCCCTGGTCGTGAGGCTGAAACTCATAACCGTGCGTATGGTAGAAGAACTTCAGGCCGTGTTTGGCGAGCGCTTCGCCGGCGCGATTGAAGACCGCGATCGCGTCGCGACAAGTCTTTTCGTCGAACGGATCCTGGTGGGGAATCCAGGCGCAGCCGGCGTACTGGAGACCGAGCGTCTTCGCGTCGCGGGCGACGTCTTGGACGTGGTCGCGAAACTGTTCAAAGGGGAAGTGACCGCTGACCGGCTTCAGTCCCCTGGCGGCGAACTGTTCTTTGAATTTCTCCGGGGTGAGACCGTAAGTGCCGGCCAACTCGACGTACTGGATGCCAAATGCGCGGACCTGGTCGAGAGTTGCCGGGACATTTTTTTGGAACTGGTCGCGCAGGCTGTAGAGTTGAAGACCGATCGGTCCTTTGAAATTCGGGCCGATGCCGGCCGGATGTTTGTCGGCCGCGACCGCGGAGTTCATCCAGACCGCCAGGGCGAAAGAAACAAACCGGGCGGACAAAGAGGGCAGTGGGTGTTTCATGAAGGGCATTTAACATGAAACGGCTGGCGATGGGAAGTCCGCAAACCGCGCCGCCTCACCCGCTCAGTCATTAACACAGTCGAGCGGGAAACGAATGAATTTCTGCCGGGGCGCGTGTCTGTTTGGCAAGGGTCGTCCCTTACAAATTTTCTGGTTTTACTGTGGTTCCCGGCCAGCCCGACCGTTGGGGTCGAAGCATTTAGATGGCGATTTTGCGCGTTGCTGAAAATACCGGTTGCATTTCAGCGGGAATGCGGCAGGCTTCCGGCGGGCTAGATTATTCATTGAATTCGCGGCCTGGCAAATCTTCAGGAGAACGTGTATTCAGCGATGAGTTGAAACCCGACGGTCGGGAATAGCCTGGTAACAAATAGTCAGTCTAAAGCTTAGAAAGTGATCATGAACACGAAATTGTTTGTCGGAAACCTTTCCTTCAATACCACGGAAAACGATCTTCAGGATCTCTTCGCCGCGCATGGCCCCGTGACCAGCGTCGATTTGATCATGGACAAATTCAGTGGCAAATCGCGCGGATTCGCGTTCGTCACGATGGAAACCAAGGAAGGCGCGCAAGCGGCCATCCAGGCGCTCAATGGCAAGGACCTGAACGGCCGCGATCTGACGGTCAATGAGGCCCGCCCACGCGAGGAGCGCCCTCGTTCCGGCGGCGGTCGCGGTGGCGGAGGCGGTCGCCGCGATTACAGCAGCCGTTACTGATCTTGTTGAATTGCCCACGGCGGGGTGTGGGACAGTAAATCGCAATGTCCCGCACCTTTTTTGTTGCGGTCGGGACGTTAATTGGCGAACCGAATCCCGGTTCCGTCGCGGACGCGGACGCAAGAAGACTCATGGAAGAGCACATTGAAGTGGAAGGCAACGTGGTTACGGTGTTGCCGGGCACCATGTTTCGCGTCGCACTGGACAATAAGCACCAGGTGCTGGCGCACATCTCCGGCAAGATGCGCAAACGATTTATCCGGCTGACGGTTGGTGACCGGGTCAAACTGGAGATGTCACCCTACGACCTCGACAAGGCGCGCATCACTTATCGACTGCGATAGCCCCTTCTCGACCGTCCGAAATTCCGCTGTTCGAAGCGCGGCCCGCCCGCGAGTTCATTGCTGTCCCGCCTCCGTCGCTCCCAAGCCGCCTTTTCATTCGCCGGACGAATCGGTTGAGCGCTTGTTTGCCCGCCTGAATCGGGGTAAACATTTCGTCCATGAAACCCTTCCCTGGACGCGCGCTGGTCTCGCTGTTTCTGCTTGTTTTCGTTTCGATCCCGGCCATCGCCGCCGTCGAAAAGCCCAAGCTCAACGTCATCCTCTGGTTCGATACCGAGGACTACCTGTTGCCGGCGGACGACGACGCGACGAAGCGGTTGGCGCAAATGCTCACGGAACGCGGCATCCGCGCGACGTTCAAGCTCGTCGGGGAGAAAGCGCGCGTCCTGGAGCGGCGCGGTCGCCGCGACGTGATTGCCGCGTTGAAGAAGCACGACATCGGTTACCATGCGAATTTTCATTCCGTTCACCCGACGCCCTCCGAGTATCTGGCCGATTGTGGATTGCTGGACGGCATCGCCGAGTTTGCGCGACGGGAGGGTGGGGGAGCCGCGGACGTGCGCAGGATTCTCGGAGTCAAAACGCTCGCCTGCTACGGCCAGCCCGGTTCTTCCTGGGCGTCGCAGACCATCGCCGCGTTGAAAGTCATCGGCGTCGCGCCGCACGGTGTCCCCTGTTACGTGGACGAAGGGACGCATGTCGGCCTTGATGAACAGCCCTTCTGGTATGGGGATGCGCTGGTCGTCTATCACATGGGACAGAACTACACGCGGATGGATTTGCACGACCCGGCGGCAGTCGAGCCGGCCAAGCAAAAGGTTTTGGCCATCGCCGACCGGCTGCGCGGTCGTGGCGGCGGACTGATCAGCATTTTTTACCATCCGTGCGAATGGGTGCACAAAGAGTTCTGGGACGGCGTGAACTTCCGCCGCGGCGCCAACCCGCCGCGCGAACAATGGAAACCGCCGCCGCAACGGTCGCCGCAGGAAACCGAGGCGGCGTTCAAGCGCTTTGCTGAATACATCGACCACATTCGTTCCCTCTCAGGCGTTCGATTTGTCACCGCCAGCGATTTGACCGAACTCTATCCGGATCCGGTGCGCCTCGAGGGTGCGAGTGAAGCCGAGCTGAACGAGATCGCCCGTCGCCTGGCCGATGCCGGAACGACGGGAGTCGATTTTCAACTGATCGGCGACCGCGCGTATTCGGTTGCCGACCAGTT
>DASPXS010000421.1:0-5572 GCA_035637175.1 Haliangiales bacterium
CGGCGCCGGGATTCAACGCGGCGCGGTCTATGGCAAATCCGACGCGACCGGATCGTCGCCGGCGGAAAAGCCGGTGCATCCGACGCAGATACTGGCGACGGTCTATCACGCGCTGGGCATTGACCCGCACACGATCGCCTATAATCACCTCAACCAGCCGCGCGAACTGGTGCAGGCCGAGCCGGTGTTGGGATTGTTTGGTTAAGTGATCATGACGCCGTCGCGCTGCGCGCAAGTGCAAGGAACCCGTGGGCGCGAGAGCGTCTTGGACTGCGGCAGTCCTCTGCCGCTTTTGCACCCGCGGCCCGGATCCGAAAGCGCCAGAGGACTGGCGCAGTCCAAAACCTGGCGGCGCTTCGGTCGGTTCTTCGAATGTCGGACGCTGGCTTTCGCGTCTTCTGGCCTTTGTTTGCTTGTCAGTTTGTCTCAGGCTCGAGCTCAGCCGGTCCCTAAAATCACTTCCGTTTCGCCGGACTGGATTCAGCGTGGCGCGACTTCAGTCGTCGTTCTGGAAGGGGAAAATCTTTCAGAAGTCACCGGGTTCATTATCAGCGGCGACGGCGGTCTGACGGCCACGAATGCGCCGGCTCCGGCCCGCAACGCCGTCCTGGAAGGCAGTCGCGGTGGAATCGTCCCGGCCGACAACGACGAAAAGCGGCTGCGCGTCAGCGTCACCGTCGCGCCGGATGCGCTGTTGGGCGCGCGTGAGTTGCGCGTCGCCATCCCGTCCGGTGTGTCGGAGCCGGTGGCGTTGAACGTGGATTTTCTTTCGCAAATCATGCAGGCGGCGCCGAACCAGGACACCCACCATGCGCAACTGATCGAACTGCCCGCCGCGGTCAATGGCGTGATTCGCGAATCCGCGAAGAGCGACTTTTTCCGGTTCAAAGCGCAAAAGGATCAACGTCTCATTTTTGATGTCTATGCCTTTCGCTTTGGCTCGCCGCTGGATTCTTCGCTGGCGTTGTTGGATGCGGCGGGCAAGGAGCTGGCCCGCAGCGAGGACGTCAACGGCCTTGATTCCTTGATCGATTTTACCGTTCCGGAAGACGGCGAATATTTCCTCCAGCTCCGCGATTTTCGGTATCAGGGCGGCAAAGACTTCAAGTATCGCATTGTCGCCGGCGAACTGCCTTGTCTGGACGGCATTTTCCCGCTCGGCGGCCAGCGCGGAAAGTCCCTCGAGGTCTCGCTGCGCGGACGCAACCTCGACGGCCTGTCTAAGATGAAATTGAAAATCGACCCCGACGCGCCGCTCGGTCAGCAGGAAATCCGCGCCCATACCGGCAAAGGCTATTCCAACCCGGTCTCGATCGAGGTGGGGGAACTGGCCGAGTTCATTGAAAGCGAACCGAACGACACTCCAACCAACGCGAACCCAGTGAGCCTCCCGGTGGTCATCAATGGCCGCATCAAGGGCGAGAAAGACGCCGACCAATTCAAATTCAAAGTCGAGAAAGACCAGACGTTCATCTTCGAGGTCGAAGCTGGCCGGTTCGAATCGCCGCTCGACGCCGTGCTTTATCTGAGCGATTCCAAGGGAAAGGTGATCCAGCAGAACGACGACGCGGTGGGCGCCGACGCACGCATCGAACAGCGGTTCGCAGAAGCGGGCGAATACTTCATCAAAATTCGCGATCTGCTGGATCGGAACGGGGAGGATTTCGCTTATCGTCTGGTGGTGCGTCCGCCCCAACCGGATTTCACCGTGACCTTCTTTCCCGATACCCCCCGCGTTTATCGCGGCAGCCACACGCTGGTGAGCGTCGAGGTGCAGCGGCAGGCCGGTTTTGGCGGCGCGGTCGAGGCCCGGCTGGAGAATCTGCCGCCGGGCGTCACCGCCGATCCGCTGCTGGTCCCGCCGGATTCCGCGGTCAGCCCGATGATTGTTTTGCGCGCCGCCGATGATGCGCCGCTGGGACATCATCCCGTCAAACTCACGGCCCGCGGGGTTATCGGCGGACAGCGCGTGGATCGCGAAGGCCGGCCGCTGGCCAATGGTCGTGCGGTCCGCGAAGCGTTTCTGACCGTGCTGGACAAACCGCCCTTTACGCTCGAACCCATTACGCTGAGTGCGCGAACCGAACAGGACCAATCCACCACCATCGAGGCCGCCGTCCATCGCTTCAATGGTTTCCTGGGAGAAATTCAGGTGACTGCGGAAGGTTTTTCTTCGGGCAAAGAACCGTTGACAAAAAATGTGGAATTGAAGGCCGCGACGGTGCCGGCAACGGAAAATCGCGCCACCCTCAACTTGAAAGCCAAAGCGGACTCCGAAACCGGAACTCGACTGATTTTGTTCAAGGGCGAGGCGAAAGTGGGCGGCCAAACGTCGGTGCAATACAGCCGGGCCATACCGCTGACGATTGATCCCTTCCCGTTCACCTTGGCCAATTCGCTGCCCCGCCTGGCAGTTGCCGCTTTGCCGCCCGAAAAGAAATCGGCGGCCAGCGAAGCGGAGTTTTCCGTAAAGGCCAGCCGGCGCGGGTGGTTCAGCGACGACATCAATTTGAATGTGGAAGGCGTTCCCGAAGGCATCATCATCAACTCGACCAACCTCGCGCGTGGCGCCAGCGACGCCGGTTTCAAAATCACGGCGACCGACAAAGCGCCGGTCGGGAAGGAAGTTTCCCTGAGGGTAGTCGGCACAGCCAATGTGAATGGACGCAGCTATCAGTTTCGCGGTTCGCCGATTGTTCTGACCATCAACGCGCCGCCGACGGAAACGGCGAGCGAGAGCGAAAAAGCGTCGGCGGCAAAGTAGGACGGAAAACTATGAAGATACGCCAAAGGCAATGGGCCGGCCTGGCCGTTTGCCTGTTGTTTCCACCGGCCGGTTTGGCCGACGATGTCCGTCCCGTCAGCTTCTTTCACGATGTCGTACCGATTCTGAAGCGGAGCTGCACGGGCTGTCATCATCCGGGCAAATTGAAGGGCGAACTGGACCTGACGACCTACGCGGCCTTTGAGAAGGGCGGGAAACATGGCGCCGCATTCAAGACCGGCAAGCCGGACGAAAGCCGCGTTCTCGAGGAAGTCAGCGGCGAAGAACCGAACATGCCGAAAGAAGGGGACCCGTTGAGCAAAGAAGAGGTGGCGCTGATCGAGCGTTGGATCAAGGAGGGCGCGAAAGACGACACGCCGCCCGAAGCCAATTCGTTCAAGCTGAGCGCGCCGCCCGTTTACACGGTGTTGCCGGTCATCTCGGCGCTGGCGTTTTCTCCGGACGCCGCCATCCTCGCGGTGTCCGCCTATCACGAAGTCGTGCTGCACAAAGGCGACGGCACGGGGATTATTGCCCGTCTGGTGGGTGAGTCGCCGCGCATCGAGTCGATCGCCTTTTCGCCAAACGGCAAACTGCTGGCCGTCGGCGGCGGTGCCCCGGCGCGATTCGGCGAAATCCAGATCTGGGACGTGGAAACGCACAAGGAACTCAATTCCTACAAAATCGCCAACGACACGGCTTTTGGAGTTTCGTTTTCGCCCGAGGGCGAGCGCATTGCCTTTGGGGGCGCGGACAAGGCCGTTCGAATTATTTCCGTCAACGATGGCAAGGAATTGATGAAGTTCGACAATCACAGCGATTGGGTGCTGGCGACGACGTTTTCCGCGGATGGCAAACGGTTGTTAAGCGGCAGCCGCGATCGGGCGATGAAACTCATCAACGTGGCCAACGGCCAGTTCATTGACGATATCAACAAGCTGCTCGAAAACGTCCTCTGCATGGCCCGCCATCCGAAGGAGGATCTCGTGGCCTACGGTGGCGACCTCGGCACGCCGCGCATTTACAAAATTTCCGACAACCAGGGGCGCACCGCCGCGAACAACGACGTCAACCTGGTTCGTGAATTCGAGCGCCAGCCCGGACCGGTCTGCTCCGTCGCCTACAGTCCGGACGGCAGTTCCATCGCCGTGGGCAATATGAATGGCGAAGTGCGCACTTACAAAACCAGCGACGGCGCGCGCATCGCCACATTGAAAGAGAACCAGGGCGCGGTGTTTGCCGTGAAGTTTCATCCGACGAAAAACCAACTGGTGACCGGCGGCTATGATGGCAAGGTGCGCATCTTCGAACTTCCGGACGGTAAATTGGTGAGCGCGTTCAATCCGGTGCCGATCCAGGAAGCCGGAAAAGTGGCGGTCGTCACTGGGAAGGCGAAACAAGGGGTCAGTTCCAATTATTTAAATCTGCGACCCCGTAGCGATTGATTCTTAATTCGATAGAGCCGGTTCGCCACGTGACCGGCGGTACCCATCGCCAGCCGTTGCGCGATCCATTTTAGCGTCATTGTCGTTTCATTCCGCAGCCGCCGAGCAATCCGCACCTTGCCAACGTCGCCTTTTGGGCGTTGACCTAAGATTTCATCTTCCCACCCTCGTTTCCGCAATTCTTCACGCACAATTCGCTCAGCTCTTTGCTCCGCGCTTTCCTGCCGCTGATTCCTTTCATGGTTTGGGCCGACTCGGCCATGCACCTGTTCCAAGAGTTCCTGGCGGAATGCTGCGTCCCCCAAATACCATCCCCGGCGCAGTCCCTTCCACTCCTGCCCGGTCTCCTGTGCGCGACGCTGTTCCATAGCTGATTCAAATTGTCGTCGCCCTGCCGGACTGTCTTTGGGAATCCTCATCTCGCCGAGCAACCGGTCCACTCGCAACCACGACGGGCGTTGGCTTGCGGACTTCAAATAATAGACGTAGCTGCTCCATGGAAAGCGGCTGAGCTTTTGTTCCGGAGAAGTCAAGTTGGCACGAACGGGATTGAGGTGCACATAATCGCAGACCGTGCGCAAATAGCCGTTTTGGCTGCCATCTACCACGAGCGATTTGTAGCGTCCGCTGAAAAGGTGGCCAACTGTTTTGTGTCGCCGGTTGAAACGCGCCGTGTAAGTGCCTAGAAGCCATTTCATGCCCGCCACCAGATTGCCTTCCGGCGTTTCCACCACCAGATGAAAATGATTTCCCATGAGGCAATAGGCATGAATCTCCCACCTGGTCTTGGCGCAAGCCTCGGCCAGCGTTTCCAGAAAACGGTGACGGTCCCTGTCGTCTCTAAAAATCAACTCACGCCGGTCACCGCGGTTCATGATGTGGTAAACCGCACCGGGATATTCAATGCGCAATTGCCGGGCCACACGCGGACCCTGTCTCTTGCTTCGATGGATGTCAACAAGTATAAATAATTGGAACTGACCCCACACTCGGCAAGGCGGAATGGCATTGCGGGTTTTGGAGATTAGCGCCATTAGCGCCGCGCATCAAAACTCGCTGTTGAAGAAGTACCGCTCATCGTTTACCTTGGCCATGGCGTTCCCAGCGCAATTCCGAGTTGTTGACGGAGGGCGTATCTCTGCCTGGGAAGGAAATAAGTTCTGAATGAGCGACCAGATACAGCACGACAACCGGAGAAGAACGAGGGGCCAGGGGCGTCAACGCTAACAATCAACCCAGTTCAACTATGAAAATCGGCGTCGATGATTGGCACTTCAAATATTCCGAGAACGACACGTTGCTGCTGGACGTCTTTTTGGACAACGGCCAGCACGCCTTGCTGGAAGTGAACCCGATGAAAAAT
>DASPXS010000422.1:0-3138 GCA_035637175.1 Haliangiales bacterium
CAAAATAGAATTTGATATGCAGCACATTCGGAATATCGCGATCATCGCGCACGTCGATCACGGCAAGACGACGCTCGTCGATTGCCTGCTCAAACAGTCCGGCACATTTCGCGCCAATCAGGCGATCGCCACCGAGGAGCGGATCATGGATTCCATGGACCTGGAGCGCGAGAAGGGCATCACCATCCGCGCCAAGAACGCCGCATTCAAATACAAGAATTACCACATCAACATTGTCGATACCCCGGGCCACGCCGATTTCGGCGGCGAAGTCGAGCGCGCCATGAGCATGATCGACGGTGTCCTGCTGGTGGTGGACGCGGCCGACGGTCCCCAGGCGCAAACGCGCTTCGTGCTCCGCAAAGCGCTCGAAGCCGGCGCGAAGCCGATCGTGGTCATCAACAAGATTGACCGCGAAAACGCCAATCCGAAGAAGGTGCTGGACCAGGTTTTCGACCTGTTCGTTTCCCTGCACGCGACCGACGAGCAGCTCGACTTTCCCTTCGTTTACGCCAGTGCCAAGGAAGGCTACGCCAAGCTCGACCTGGCCCACGTCAGCGGCACGATGGAACCGTTGTTCGACGCGATTGTGAAATATGTCCCGCCGCCGCGCGCGTTTGCCAGCGAAGGCTTTCAGCTCCTGGTCGCCAATCTGGATTACTCGGATTACCTCGGGCGCATTGCATTCGGAAAGATTTACTCGGGCAAGATCACGATGGGACAACCCGCCGTTTGCATTCACGGCAACGGCACGAAAATCGACGGCAAGATCACCATGATCTACCACTTCGAGGGCCTCAAACGCATCGAAGTGCAGGAGGCGCACGCCGGCGACATTGTCGGCGTCACCGGGTTCGAGGAAGTCTTTATCGGCGAAACCATCGTCGATAGTCCGGAGCGCCCCGCGCTCCCGCACAAGCCGATTGATCCGCCCACGATCCAGATGGAATTCGCCGTGAACGACGGCCCGCTCGGCGGCAACGACGGCAAACTCGTCACCGCCCGCCACATCTGGGAACGGCTCGTCAAGGAAGCCCGCACGAACGTCGCCTTGCGCATCGAGCAGACCAGCGATCCCAAAATCTTCGCCGTCAGTGGCCGTGGCGAAATGCAGATTGCCATCCTGGTCGAGCAGATGCGCCGCGAAGGCTACGAAGTTCTGGTCAGCCGTCCGGAAGTGCTCTGGAAAAAAGACGCTGCCGGCAAACTGCTCGAACCGATTGAGAAGCTTTTCCTCGAAATTTCGCAGGAACACATGGGGCCGATCATGGAGAACCTTGCCTACCGCAAGGCTGAGATCGTGCACATGGACCATCACGGCGACCAGGTGACGATCGAGGCGCTCATCCCGATGCGCGGCCTGATCGGTTTCGAGACCGATCTGATGAACACCACGCGCGGCCTCGGCGTGATGAGCCATCTCTTCCACGAATACGGCCCCGACCGCGGCGAGATTGCCGCGCGCAAGAACGGTTCGCTGGTCAGCATGGAAGACGGCGAAGCCATGGCTTACGCGTTGAACATGATCCAGGAGCGCGGCCGGCTCATGGTCGAGCCGGGCGACAAGATATACAGAGGCATGATCGTCGGCGAAAACGCGCGGGACAACGACATCCCGGTCAATCCCTGCAAGGCGAAAAAGCTGACCAACATGCGCTCGCAGGGCGACGGCAAGGGCATCCAACTGAATCCCCCGCTCAAGCTCAGCCTGGAGCGCGCCCTGGAATACATTGGCTCGGACGAATACGTCGAAGCGACGCCGAAAAACCTCCGGTTGCGCAAGAAAATCCTGGACGAGACCCAGCGCAAACGCGCCGCGCAACAACGCGCGGTCAAGGTGGTGGCGGAGTGAACCGCTCCGCGGTGACGCTACGGCCCGATTGAGGGATTCGGGCCGCGAACCAGGTTTCCGGCGGTCATTTCATCGGCTGCAGCACAAGCAAATTCTCCCGGCGCGGCAACCGATAGGTCTGAGCCGCCGCCGCACGGAAGTGTTTTCGGGACTGGTAGATGGCCCAGCCAAGAAACAGCAGGTTTTTGGCCACCAACGCCGCCGGCTGAGCGATGTAATACGAGTTGGGGAATTTGATTTGCAACCAACGCGATCCGCCCAACAAAAACAGCGCGACCCACGGGACGAGGATCACCAGCGCGAATGTTTCCAGAACGACGAACGGGGTCCTTTTGGAAGAAAGGCTGAGCCAGCCGCCCAACGCGGTCAAAGCCAGCACATCGGTCAGAAAGCTTGCCAGGCTTCCGGCCGCCATGGTGGCGTGCCAGCGGAAGACGGACTCGCTGCTCTGCTGTTTCGCGTACGGCTCCCAGGAATAATAAAGATAGAGCCAGTGCAGCACCGCAATCGCCAGCACCGGCCAGAAGAACAACCGCAGCAGCGCCCGTCGGCGTCCGCGCCGCACCGTTCGCTCTTTAATCGGCGTCGTCAGGATGAGTTCCAGCGCGCCGTCGCGCCGGGCTTCGAGAAAAAACTGGCAGGCCATCGCCGCGATCCAGACGCGGTTGATGAAATACATCGCCGTGCTGAAATGCACGTGAAACTGGTAGAGGCTTGGATTGCGCCGCGCGCCAAACGTCAGCCAGTAGATGTTGATGGTGACAATGCCCACCAGCGCCCAGAACACCCAATGCGGCCAGCGATGTCGGCTGGCAACCGCGTAAATCGGATTGCGTTCCAGCCGTTTCCCAAATCGTCGCGTCCAACGTTTCGTCCAGCCCAACCGCAAGATCCACCGGCGGGCGTCGCGCCGTCCGATGGGTTCCTGCCGCCACACACGACGAATGATGAGGGTCGCCGATAACATGAAAAACCAGCAGAAGGCGTGTACGGTGCCGAGCGAAGTCCAGAACAGTTGCCGGTTCGATCGATAGCCCGGGTCCAGCGCGTACTGGCCGGTGTAGGAAGGACTGATCACGGTCGGGTGGGCCAGGGGCAGCTCGGCGATCAGCCGGGAGAGAAACGCGCCGACTCCTTTGCCAAGGAATCCGTTAATGACAAGGACCATCAGACCCGGCAATAACCCGCTGAAGGCCAGCACCAGAATCAAGGAGCCAAGGATCGCCTTGGTCTGGTCGCGGCTCAGCGCCGACACGAACATGCCGGCCGTGAGCGAATACAGGATC
>DASPXS010000423.1:0-20559 GCA_035637175.1 Haliangiales bacterium
GTATTCCATGAAAGCGCGCCAGCCGCGCGGGTGCGTCCGCCGGTTGAAGGGACGCATCGGAGCGGGACCGGTCCACATCTCATAATCGAGGTAATCGGGCGGTGCGCTGTCCGGCGGGTTGCCGGCCCGTCCCATGCCCCAGTAACAGCAAATCTCAACGTGCGCAATCGCGCCGAGCTTGCCTTCCTTGATGATCGCGTCGCGCGCCTCGATGAGGTGCGGAGTGCTGCGTCGCTGCGTATTCACCTGCACGACACGCCCGTGTTTGCGGGCGGCGGCCAGCATGGCCTGGCCCTCCACGATGTCCACGCTGATCGGCTTTTGCACCCAGACATCCATACCGGCCTGGCAGGCTTCGATCATCGGCAGCGCGTGCCAATGGTCGGGTGTCTCGATCAGCACGAGGTCGAGGTCTTTTTCCTTGAGCATCTCGCGGTAGTCGCCGTAGGTCCGTGGTTTCTTTTTCGAGACCTGGCGGGAGGCCACCAGGTCGGCGGCTTCCGTCAACATGCGCTTATCGACATCGCAAAGAGACACCACATCAACCGGAGCGACCTGGATGAGGCGGAACAAGTCGCACTTGCCGTACCAGCCGCAGCCGATCAGGCCGACCCGTTTTTTCTGGTCGGCAAATTCGGCGGCGTAGTTGGGGAGTGCGGACAAAGCGAGCGCAGCAGTGGCGCCGGTTTGGAGGAATTTTCGGCGGTTCATGGCTTCCTTTTAGACCGAGCCGCAGGCAAACACAAGTCAACACCGAGTCAGTTAGTGGGCTGCCAGGCGGCCCACCACCCCGAGTTACATCCCATCAGCGTGTATTTCCGGGGGGAACGATTTTCATCCCTCCCGGGAGATTTTTCTGCAACTCGCCGGTCCAGTTCCGGGTATTCGTGAATGTGGGGCGACCTTGCTCGCCTTTGAAACAGAAACCAGTAACGTCCGGAATCCAATCATTATGAAAAACTTCATTCGCCACACGGCCGCGCTCGCCGTCATTACTGCCGTTGCCGCCATCAGCGCTCACGCCGGCGCCCCTGGCTACGTTGACTTTGGGAAGTTCTCACCGCCGGCATCCGGCGGCGAATTCGTTGAGGTACAGATCAACAGCAACCTGATCTCGATGGCCGCGCGCCTCGTCGAGAAGAACGAACCGGAAGTCGCGGAACTGCTCCGCAACCTCCAACTCGTTCGCGTGAATGTCATCGGGTTGGATGACGATAATCGCGCCGAAATGGAAAAGCGGGTGAAGAAGATCCGCAGCGAACTCGATGGTCACGGTTGGGAACGGGTCGTGACCGCGCAGAAGAAGGACGAGGACGTCGGCGTCTATCTGAAGATGCGCGGCCAGGAAGCCGTCGAGGGACTGGTCGTCACGGTCCTCGAAGGCAATCGCCAGGCGGTATTGATCAACATTGTCGGTGACATCAAGCCCGAGAAGATCGCCGTCATCGGTGAACGACTGAACATCGAGCCGCTCAAGAAGATCGGCCAGGCCATCGAAAAGAAGTGAGCGGCTGCCAAGTCCGAAATTTGAATGCTGAAATCCGGAGCGAATCCGAATGCAAAATTCTCTCAACTCGAAGCCGCAAATGGTAGCTGCGCTGGCCCTGCTCGCGCTCGGACTGACCGGTTGTTTCAGAGTGAGCTCGGACGCCGGCGCGCTGCGCGACAGCGTGATGAAATCCGCCGCGGTGGAATGGGATGAGCAAATCGAAATCGGCGTCGGCGCCATTACCCTGAACCTGGCGCGGGCGGGTCTTGGCTTGGTGGATCTCGAACCGGACGCGCGAACGGCTTTGCACGCGGTTCGCGCTGCCGAAGTGGGAGTTTACACGCTGCGAGACCCTCGCAAGCAAATCAAAAAAACGGCGTTGCTGACCGCCGCAGACAAGGCGATGGCCCGCCGAGGGTGGGACCGCCTGGTGGGCGTGGTGAACCAGCGCGAAGTGGTGGCGGTCTATGTGCGCCACGACGTCCGTTCCACGCGCAATGTGAAGGTCTGCCTGGTCGCACTGAACGGCGAGAAGCTGGTGGTGGCTTCCATCCGAAGCAATCTGGAGCCGCTCATGGAAATCGCCTGGAATCGCTCCGAATGGCGCCGGAACGAACGTTTGCCAATTCGCCTTCACTGAGGGACCGCGGTTGTGTGCGGAGCACCAGCCGCAGCGGCTCCGCGGGGGCGTGCGAGTTGGGATCATTTCACCGCCTTTGGGCATTCAGGCGTGCTGCGGCTGGTCCTTCGGACACAGCCGCGGTCCGGTTGGCAGTGTCAGGATGCGCGCGCTTTCAAGGAATCCAAGTTCCGTCCCTGGGCTTGTGCTTCGGCGTATGATTTGCCCTCCGGCGACGTCCTACGCCTGGTACTCTCGTTTTGTCACAATTCCCGGCATGGGCACTGGATACCTGCCGTCGGGACCGGCCTTCAGCGGCGCGGGCGAGTCCGACGTCAACTTGTCCAGACCGGGCGCCATCTCGTGGTCGCAGTTGAGCATGTCCTCGAAGGTGATTTCCTGGCCGGTGTGCGCGGCCATGCGGCCCATCGAAGTCACGACGCTGACTGTCACACCACGCTCAACTTCGTTATAGGGTTTGTCGTTGCGAATGGCGTCCATCAAGTCGTTCCACTCGTTCTGATACCAATTCTCTTCTCCCGGGGGTACCTTGGATTGCCAGACCATGTCGGACCGCGTCGGCGTCTGGCCTTTGTAGATGGAGGAAGGCGCTCCGCAATCGCCGGTCTTGGAGGCAATCGCACTGCCTTTGGTGCCGTGGATGTAGCTCGAGAAGTTGTCATTGCAGCCCGTTATGCAGCGCCCGTCGAAATAGAATTTTGTTCCATCCCCATAGGTGTATTCCACCGAGTAGGTGTCGAAATTCTGGTCCACGTAGCTAATGCCCTCGGGGCTCAGGCGATAATGCCGGCCGCCCAGCGCCTGCGCCTTGACCGGCCAAGCGTTCTTCATCCAGCTCAAGTGATCAATGATGTGGATGTAAAAGTCGCTGAAGTTGCCGCCGCTGGCCCATATGAAACTGTGGAATCGTCGGATCTGATACATCAAATCGCTGATGCCTGCGGGCTTGGGCAGTGAATTGAAGTACGCGGCTGGCCCATGCATGCGGTAGCCGCGCTCCAGAATGATGTCGCCGATCGCGCCATCGTGAATGCGTTCGGCGAGTTGTTGGAGTGCGCGGGCGTGCCGGGAGTTCAATCCCACACCTACTTTGAGGTTCTTGGCCTTGGCCTTTTCGGCAAGCTCAAACATGCGTTTGCTCGTCGGCCCGTCCACGGTCACGGGTTTTTCCATGAACACATTGAGGCCTTTCTGAATCGCGTAGGTGAAATGCACCCAACGAAACGCTGGCGGCGTTGTCAAGATCACAATGTCACCTGGTTTCAGGCAGTCCATCGCCTTCTTGTAAGCGTCGAAGCCGAGAAATCTCCGGTCCTCGGGTACCTCCACTTTTGCGGCAAATTGCCGCGTGATTGCCGCGTGCTTTTCACGGAGGCGCTCTGGAAACACGTCGGCCATGGCGACGAGCTTGGTGCCTCCGCCCTTGACCGACAGCGCATTGCCCGCGGCATCCGTACCGCGTCCACCGCAGCCGACGAGGGCGACTTGCAGGGTATTGTTTTCCGCAGCGTGAACGTGCGGAATAGCGACTCCCGCCAGGGCCGAGGCCGCAGCGATTTTGCCGGTGTTTTTGATGAATTCGCGACGTGAAGTGAGGTTATTTGGGTTTTCGTTCATAGGACTTATCTTCCTGACGTTGATGAGCCGGTGTCAATTCAAGAAAACTCCGCCGCTTCGATGGCCACACAAAGGCGCAAAAACATTCAGCTCTTGTGCTTTTTGTGCCTCTTGGCGACTCCCCCATTCAGCCTCCCGTTCCTGATCTTACTCCTTAATCGTAATCTTAATCACCCTGATTCCTGAGAGACGAAGATAATAATTGCCATCAAGAGCATACTCCAACCCCACGGCCCCCCGGCGTGGATGGCGGTCGCGACCCACCGGTTCAAATTATCCCTGTCGCGCGGTGCGGGTGCGGGCACTCGAATGCGGGAGACACCGCCCCTGCTCCCGCCGGTTTATTCGCCGGCGCGATCGTTGGTTGCGGCGTGTGACGCGGAGGCTGCGCCGGAAGAAGAAACTGGTCGATGATGTCCGCAAACAGCCGGCGGCAACCCCAATAATTACTGTGGGTGAATCGCGCGGCAAAAGCCGCCAGCGGAACCGCCGCAGTCCCGACCAACAACACGACGCACAAGACGAGCAACCACACGTCCAGGGCGGACAACCCGCGCAGCTTTGCCATCAATTCGCCCCCGGTGCCCTTGAACGCGAGCAGCAGCCATTGGCCGGGGTCCCAGATCAACGTCATCCACGCAACCACGGTCGCGGCCACCGCCACGCACAGCGCCAGCACGAGATAGAATCCATCCAGAGCCAGCGACGGCTCGAACCGGCAATCGACATTCACCACCCTATGGTAGTAGTCGAGTGAACCGCTGACCAGATCGCCCCGATCGTAGTAATTCCGCCAGCGGATGTCGTCGAACAAGCGCGAAAAGAGTTCCGGCGCCGCCACCAGGCGTTTGGCGCCGTCCGTTTGCTGCTCGCTCCAGGGACGCTGCTTGAAACCGTGGAAATGTTCAACCAGTTGAGAGCGGAGGTATTGTTCCCTGGCGGTCTGTTCGCGGAAGAAAAACGCCATCTTGTCCAGCGGACTGCCGAAGGTGACCAGGCCACAAAGCATCTCGGAGACGTGATCCACGCTCTGGATCTTGAGGCGCGCGGTCCCGTCGGTAAAATAGCCCGACGTGTCGCAGCCGCGCAGTTCACCCTGATGGATGAGGTGATTGAGCCGGTTGATTGCGTCGAACGAAATCTGGCTGCCCAGGGAATGACCGGCCAGGATGACGCGATCGTAACGCCAATCTTCCGGACGGTAAGGCCCGGCCGCCTTGGCCGGCTCCAGCAGGTAACGCAGCGCATTCACTACGCCGTCAAGAATCGCCTTCCGCACCGGGTAGAATTTCGACCTCGCGTCGTTGGTGTTGTAGATCGCGATGTCGCCGATGACTTTGGCAAGGGCGTTTACCTCGCGCCGTTCGGCCCAACGGAGCAGCGCGTCGAACCCCCAGCCCAGGATCGGCAATCTTGAGAACAACCGCAACAGGCCCGTCACCGCCCCCAACGTGGCCGGGATGACATGGGCAACGGTTGTTATGAAGAACCAATACTGGAACGGCCTGAAGTTGCTGCGGGACGACGAAGCCTCCGATCGTTTCCCAAAGAACGGGCTGCGGTCGCCGTACTGCTGGCCCAGTTGGGCGTTTTCAGCGTAGAATCGGCGCGCGCCGCCAGTGACGCTGGTCACCCAGTTCTGGATGTCGCTGAGCGAGGCCGGGTCCTGAGTGTGATAGGCCCAGTAGTATTCGTAGATGTCCACGTGCGGCTGTTCCGGACCGATGGTCAGCCGGATAAAATTGTCATACCAGTAACCGCTGGCCGTGCGCGGCTTGGCGGCGGTGAAGTGGGTCATGGTAATGGCGGGGCCGCCGGCAGCACGGCACGTCTCCAGCAGCGTGCGGGCGAACTGGTCGAGCGTGTCGAAGGGCTGCTGGTTGCCGATTCCGTGCACGACCAGGATGGCGGTGTCCTGCGGCACCCATTGGCCGGCCAGGCGCCTTTCAATAAGGTCGCCCAACACCTCGTGCGGGTTGGCCTCGAACCTTCGGGTCGCGTCTTTCGAAGCCGATTCGGTGGTCGAGTTCATCAAAGGGCAATTTCTTATCACTATTTCCTATCAGTTAAAGAGTAATTTCCTATCAGCCGTAATCCGCACTCCTGCGCTATGTTGCGCCATGTTTTTTGAAGGACTTGGTACAGCCGTTCCGAAACGACGCTACACGCAGGCCGAATGCCTGGAGGCGTTTCAAAACGCGCCGGTGTTCGCCCGACTCGAACGCCGGTCGCAGGTGCTGCTCCGCAAGGTGCTGCTGGGCGACAATGGCATTGCCACCCGTCATTTTGCATTGAACCCCATCGGCGACACTTTCGAACTGACGCCGGACATGCTGCACGCACGCTTCGCGCAACACGCGCCGGCGCTGGCGGAAGCAGCGGCGCGCAACGCGTTGCGCGAGGCCGGCGTGACCGCGGAGGCCGTGGACGCGGTGATCGCCAGCACCTGCACCGGCTATCTTTGCCCGGGCCTCACCAGCTACGTCAGCGAACGACTCGGCCTGCGACGCAATGTGCTGGCCCTGGACCTCGTCGGCCAGGGTTGCGGGGCAGCGATGCCGAATCTGCGCGCCGCCGAAGCGCTGATCGCCGCCAATCGTTCCGCGCGAGTGCTGTCCGTCTGCACGGAGGTGTGCAGCGCCGCGTCTTATCTCGATGACGATCCCGGCGTGCTGATCAGCGCCTGCCTGTTCGGGGACGGCGCCGCGGCGGCGGTTCTGTCCGGCGAACCTTCGCCGCAACAGCGCAACGTTCGCTGGCATACCGCGGGAACAACCTTCAGCGCCGAGGATCGTGACTATCTGCGCTTCGACCAGCGGGACGGCAAGTTGCGCAATCTTCTGGGCCGGCAGGTTCCCACACTGGCGGCCAAACACGCGGAGACAGTATTGACCGAAACACTCACCCGCACGGAACTGTCGCGTGAGCAGATCATGGGCTGGGTGTTGCACGGCGGCGGGCGCGACGTGCTCAGTGCCCTGCGCGACCGGCTGGGCCTGCGCGAAGAACATGTCCGGTGCAGCCGCGAGGTGCTGCGCGATTGCGGCAACATGAGCAGCCCGTCCGTGTTGTTCGCCCTGCAACGCGCGCTGGCGGCAAACCAACCCGGCGGCTGGTGGTGGCTGTCTTCGTTTGGCGCCGGGTTCAGTTGCCACGGCGCGTTGCTGCGCGTGGATTGAAAACAGCCGCCCATGAACACAATGAACACAATCGCGCAGCGTCGCGTGGTCCCGGAACTGATCGATGAGCTGCCGGCGCACGACCCCGGCGCCGTGCATTCCCGTTGTGATATTCGACGCATCAATCGGGTCATGGGCCACGTCGGCATCGTGGCCTCCTCGCTCGAACCGCTCCTCGCTGCAAGGCCGTCCGCTCGCTTGATCGAACTCGGCGCGGGCGATGGAACCTTTCTGCTGCGGGTCGCGGCGTGGCTGCAGCGTCGCCTGCCAACCCCGCCGGTGGTCGAGGCCTGGCTCGTGGACCGTCAGCCTCTGCTTTCCATCGAGACGGTGCGAAAATTCGCCCGGCTCGGCTGGAAAACGCGCGAGGTGACCAGCGATGTGTTCGACTGGCTGGGCAAACGCGCGGGCCCGGCGGCGGACGTGATGCTGGCCAACCTGTTCCTGCACCACTTCGAGGGCGACCGCCTGCGGCTGCTGCTGGAACTGATGGCGGCCAACGGCGAGGCGGTCATCGCCTGTGAACCCCACCGGTCCCGTTTCCCGCTCGCAGCCGCGGGTTTGCTCGGCTTGATCGGCTGCAACCACGTCACCCGGCACGATGCCGTCGTCAGTGTGAAGGCTGGATTCGCAGGCGACGAGTTGAGTCGCTCGTGGCCGGTGCCGGTCGGCTGGCGGATTCAGGAACGCAGGGCCGGTTTGTTCAGCCATCTGTTCGTCGCACGACGGCGCGACTGAGCAATTCCAAAGGGATTGCGGAGTTTCTTGGTCACTTCGGCCATTGGTTACACCGGACTGCCTCCTCACCGTGATTGTCTCCCATCAGGGCGGCGAGGAAAAATGCCGCGGCGTTCGGACTCCCTCTCCCCCATCGGGGGGAGAGGGTTGGGGTGAGGGGGCAGGCTTCGGCAAGCAAGCGTCGATTTCGTCTTTGCGGCCCGTTCGCTCCATCAAAGCGTGCCAGATTTCAAACCGCACTGCTTCAAGCTCGCCGCGCAATTGATGATTCCAGAAACGGAGTACTCTATAACTTATCTCATAAATGGCGAAAGGAGCGCGGCGTTCACGCCGCTTCAGCTTTCACTTGCCGAATACCGATCAGAAATCACCCGGCTCGCCAATGTTGAAGCGGGCTGAAGCCCGCGCCCCGGTATTTATGAGATGGCTTCTAATGCCTCGCTGCGCAAGGAACCGGTTTCGTTTTCCATCTCTGGCGCGTTGGTCTGGAAAACCATGTCCGCCGCCATCGAGTTCGACCGCCAGCTTCGCGATCGTGCAGTAGAAATCGAGGAAGTAGATGCTGCAAGAATACCGGCGGCGGAATTTGAACTCAGCGAAGCGGAGGTCGCGGAGCAGGTGCCACAGGCGTTTCTCCGCGTCGGTGGATTTCTTACGAAGCTGGCGAGCGAAGTTGCGGGCGGCCGCTGTGCGGGTGCGCTGTTTGCCGTATTGTGGCGCTCGCCCCCTCACCCTGACCCTCTCCCCCGATGGGGGAGAGGGAATTTCGCGCGCGTCGTCGTTATTGCTCATGGTCATCGTTCGTAGCGATTCAGCCTTTCGTATTCAATAGTTTTTCCATCTTCGTCTCCACCATGGCGCCGAGGCTTGACACAGAACTTCATTTGCCGACGATAACGGCGTGTTCAGCCGGCACCTCAGCTTTGTCGGACTTCTTTTGTTCGTCTTCCGTTGCGGCATTCTGGCAGCCGATGACGCCGATTTCCCGGCGGGCGTGGCGCGCATAGACATCACGGCGGATTACCCGATTCGCCTGACCGGCTACGCCGTCCGCAAAACGGAGTCCGACGGTGTCGAACAGCGGCTTTGGGCCAAAGCGCTCGCCATTGGGAGCGACGCCGATGGCCCGGTCGTCCTGATTACGGTGGACAACTGCGGCGTGTCCGCCCTGGTCATTGATGAGGTCGCCACCCGGCTGAAACGGAAGGCCACCCTCCCGCGCGAGCGTCTCGCCGTCTGCTCCTCACATACCCACAGCGGTCCGTGCGTTCTCGGTTTCGCACCGAATATCTTCGCAATGCCCATACCCGCCGCACAACAGGCGACCATCGAACGTTACACTCGCGAGCTGACCGACAAACTGGAGCAGGTGGCCCTGGCGGCATTGGCCGACCGCAAACCGGCGCGGCTGGGCTGGAGCCAGGGCAAGGTCGGTTTTGCCCGGAACCGGCGCACCGCGGGCGGGCCGGTCGATCAGGCGTTGCCGATCCTCTGCGTCACCAGTCCCGATGGCAAGGTGCGCGCCGTCCTGGCGAACTACGCCTGTCATTGCACCACGCTGGGCGGCGAGTTCAACAAATTCGCCGGGGACTGGGCCGGATTCGCCCAGGAGACCATCGAAAAGGATTTCCCCGGCGCCGTGGCCCTGATCGCCATCGGCTGCGGCGCGGACGCGAATCCGTCTCCGCGCGGCGGCGCCGACGGCGGCCTGGCGCTGGCCCGGCAGCACGGCGAAGAATTGGCCGGAGAAGTGAAGCGACTGCTCGACGGTCATTTGATTTCGATCCGGCAGAGGCTCCTTTGCCGCTTCAAACGGTTTGAGGTCCCCTTCGACACTTTGCCGACCCGCGAGCAATGGGAGGAGCGGGCGCGGCAGGACGGCATCGTGGGTTATCACGCGAAGCGAAATCTGGAGCGGCTCGACCGTGGCGAGACGTTGCCCACCACCCTGCCTTACCTGGTTCAAACCTGGAATTTCGGCGATCAACTGGCGATGGTGTTTCTCGCCGGTGAAGTGGTTGTGGATTATTCGTTGCGGTTGAAAAAGGAATTTGATGCGGAGCGCCTGTGGGTGAACGCCTACGCGAATGATGTTCCGTGTTACATCCCGTCGCGGCGCGTTTTGCGGGAGGGCGGTTACGAAGCGGAAACGTCGCTTTGGTATTACGACCGTCCCGCGCGCCTGGCGCCCGAGATTGAAGATTTGATTGTGGGCGCCGTGCACGAGTTGATGCCGAAGGAATTCCTGCTCGACCGAAAGAAGGCGGAGTTCCCACCGCCGAAATCGCCGGAAGAAGCGCTGGCAGCGTTTCAGACAAAGGCGGGATTGACGATCGAATTGGCAGTCGCCGAGCCGTTGGTGGTTGACCCGGTGGCAATTGATTGGAGCGCCGACGGCAAACTGTGGGTGGTCGAAATGCGCGATTATCCCATGGGCATGGACGGTAAATGGAAACCGGGCGGGCGCGTGAAGTTTTTGGAAGACCTGGACGGTGACGGCAAATACGACAAAGCCACTGTGTTTCTCGACGGCCTCCCTTTTCCCACTGGCATCACGGCGTGGAACAAGGGCGTGCTGATCTGCGCCGCACCCGATATCATTTACGCCGAGGACACGGATGGCGACGGCAAAGCTGACGTCGTCAAGAAATTGTTCACGGGGTTCGCCACCGAGAATTATCAGGCGCGCGTCAACAGTCTTAGCCTCGGACTGGACAACTGGATTTACGGCGCAAATGGGTTGATCGGAGGAACGTTCCACGGTGTGGGTAGGGGCGTGGGCGTCCCGCCCGGCTCCGCGGCCAGCCAGCCCGCGAGGGACACGGGCAAGATGCCGGTGCCACTCCAAGAGGTGAACATCAGCGGCCGCGACTTCCGGATGCATCCCGACACGGGCGAGTTCGAACCGGCTGCGGGCCTCACGCAGCAGGGTCGCGCGCGCGACGATTGGGACAACTGGTTCGGCTGCGACAACAGCACGTTGCTGTGGCATTATCCCCTGCCCGACCACTATGTCCGTCGCAACCCGCACGTGGCAACGCCTGAGCCCCGGGTATTCGTTCCGGCCGACGCCGATCCGAATCAGCTCTTTCCCGGCAGCCGGCTGCTCGAACGGTTCAACGATCCCGCGGCGGCCGGCCGCACCACTTCAGCCTGCGGCTTGGGCATCTATCGGGATGACCTCTTGGGGACCCATTATTACGGCAATGCGTTCGTTTGCGAACCCGTTCACAACCTTGTGCATCGTCTCGTGCTCAAACAGGACGGCGTCACCTTCAAAGGCTATCGCGCGCCGGACGAACGGCAGAGCGAATTTCTGTCATCCAGGGACAATTGGTTTCGCCCGGTGCAGGCGCGCACCGGACCGGACGGGGCATTGTGGATCGTGGACATGTATCGTTTCGTGGTCGAGCACCCGCGCTGGATCACGCCGGAGCGATTGGCCAGGCTCGATGTCCGCGCCGGCGATGACAAGGGGAGAATTTATCGGGTCCGGCCGGTTGGCGGCACACTGCGGCCCCTCCGCGACCTGACAAAACTTTCGACCGGCGGGCTGGTCGCTCAAATGGCCACGCCGAACGGGATCGAACGCGATCGCATACACCTCGAGCTGCTACGACGCGGCGACAGCGCGGCAGCCGCGTCATTGGCGGGACTGTTCAAGACCAGCGATCTGCCGGCCGTTCGCGTGCAAGCGTTGTGCGCGCTGGACGGTTTGCGCGCCCTCTCATCGGATTTGCTTGAAGCAGCGCTCAACGACGGGAGTCCGGCGATCCGCCGACATGCAATTCGAGCGAGCGAGCGTTCGCTGAACACCGCGCACCTGGCCGCGGCGGTGCCGCAGTTGATCCACGACCCGGACATCACGGTCCGTTACCAACTTGCGCTGAGTCTCGGTGAATGGAACGATCCGCGCGCCGAAGATGCCCTCGGCGAGCTCGCATTGTCCGATTTCGAGGACCCGTGGATGCGCGCCGCGATTGTCAGTTCCGCAGCCCGTTTTCCAGTCGTCATCCTTCGCAGCGTGTTGACGGCTTCTGCGGACTCTCAGCAGCGCAAGGAAATCGTCGATGCGTTGATTGCCACGGCGGTCGGATCGGAGGAGGCGCGGGACCTGGAGCAGATGCTGGCGCTCATCGCGCCGCCGAAAGCCGGGACGGTCGAAGCGTGGCGAGTCGCGGCGCTGGGCGCATTGCTGGACGCATTGAGTCGCAAGGGCTCCGACGTCGATTCACTCGCTTCTTCTCCAATTCGGGAAGTTCGCGGGGCGGCGACCCGGATCAAGCGAGCTCTCAGTGAAGCACGAGCGCTCGCTCGAGACGAGTCGAGTGAAGAATCAGTTCGCGGTCCGGCCATCGCCCTGCTCGGACGCGAGGTCAGACGGACCGATGACGATCTCGATCTGCTCAAGGACCTTCTCGCGCCGCAAACGCCGCCGCGATTGCAATCCGCGGCGCTGGCGGCCTTCGGCAGGATTCGCAGTCCGAAAGTGCCGGCGCTGCTGCTGGCGGACTGGCCGCATCATTCACCGTCGCTGCGCCCGGCCATCCTCGGCACATTGCTGACGCGCGACGAATGGATTGGCCGCCTGCTCGACGCAGTTGATAAAGGAACGATTGCCGCCAGCGAACTTCCGCCGGCAAACCGTCAACGTTTGCTGAAACATAAAAACGCGGCGATTGCGAAACGGGCCGGCGCGCTTCTGGCGGCAAATCAGGCCGGCAGCCGTGCCGAGGCGCTGGCCAGATACCAGGGCGCGGTTGATCTGGTCGGCCAACCGAATCGCGGCCAAATCGTCTTCGCCACGAATTGTTCGACCTGCCATGCTTTCGGCGGACAGGGACACAACGTCGGACCGGATTTGGCCGCCTTTCGCACCAAGGGGCCGCAGGATTTTCTGGCGGCCATTCTCGACCCGAGCGCCGCGATTGAACCGCGCTTTATCAATTACCAGGTCGAAACAAAGGATGGCCGATCGCTTTCGGGCGTGGTCAAGGCCGAGACCGCCGGCAGCCTCACGCTCGTTCAAGGCGGCGGGCTGGAGGAGAAAATCCTGCGCGATGACATCGCCGAAATCAAAGCCTCCAACCTTTCGTTGATGCCGGAAGGACTGGAACAAAACCTGACGCCGCAGGACCTGGCCGATTTGATCGCCTACCTCAAGGAGGGCAATTGATCGCTGACTGACGGGCGACCTGCGGCAAAGTGAAAGAATGTTCAAGGGTCAGGACGGGCAAACGACGCGGCGCACATCGAACAATGCAGTTTGACAGGGCCAAATCAACGGCGGTGAACGTTCCCAATCTGCTCAGCGTCGGTCGCCTGGCGCTGGTTCCGGTGTTGCTTTGGCTGTCGTGGAATGGCTGGCCGCGGTCTTTTCTCGCCTGTCTCATCGCCTCGCTGGTCACGGATATGTTGGATGGATGGTTGGCCCGGACCCTGAACCAGACCTCGGAACTGGGCACCAGGCTGGACACCTGGGCCGACTTCGCGACGACGACAGCCGTCCCGTTTTGCGGCTGGTGGCTCTGGCCGGAGATCATTCGTCCCGAGGCATCCTTTGTGATCGCCGCGCTGGGGAGCTATGGCGCGGCCGTGTTATTCGGCATTTTGAAGTATCGCCGGCTGACCAGTTACCACACCTGGGCGGGCAAGGTGGCGGCCGTGTTGCTCGGAACCACCACCCTGGTTCTTCTGAGCGGCGGTCCGGCCTGGCCTTTTGAGTGCGCCACGCCCGCCTTCGTTCTGGCTGGACTGGAGGAAATAGCCATGACGGCCCTGCTTCCGGAATGGCGCGCGAACGTGCCGACGTTCTGGCACGCCTTCAAGCTGTATCGCCAGTTGAAATCAACGCCCGTGCGATAAGCCTGAAAGAGGGCCACAAAAAGGCGCAAAAGGCGCAAAAATACTGGAACTCATCTCATCAATACCGGTGCGCGGGCTTCAGCCCGCTTCAACGTAGGCGAGCCGGGTGATTTCTGGCCGGTATTCGGCAAGTGAACGCTGAAGCGGCGTGAACGCCGCGCTCCCTTCGCCATTGATGAGATGAGTGGTACGCTTTTGTGCGTTTTGCGCCTCTTTGTGGCTCTCGATTCTGTCTTCCATCTTTTGGCCTGATCAATAAAGTTTGATTGAAGCCTCCGAATATCTATGTGGCCGGCGCCCTGTTTTTGCCAGACACGCATCCGCGTTGGACGGAGATTTGTCTTCGCACTGTTGGCGCTGGTCGGCTTCGTCGCACGGCCGGAGGAAAAAGTTGGCCGGTCAAAAAGCGATCATTGGGCCTTCAAACCCGTGGTGCGCCCCGCGGTGCCAACGGTCAAAAACCGAAACTGGCCGCGGAACCCCATTGATAACTTTGTATTGGCGCGATTGGAATCCGAAAGGCTCGCTCCTGCGCCCGAAGCCGACCGGATGACATTGATTCGCCGGCTTAACTTTGATCTCACCGGCCTGCCGCCGACGCCGGAGGAGATGGGCGCGTTCCTTGCAGACCGCTCATCAAATGCCTATGAACGCGTCGTGGACCGATTACTGGCGTCGCCGCGTTACGGGGAGCGCTGGGCGCGACATTGGATGGACGCGGTGCATTTCGCCGAAACCCACGGGCACGACCAGGATCGGATTCGCACCAACGCCTGGCCCTATCGCGATTACCTCATCGCTTCATTCAACACCGACAAACCGTACGATCGTTTCGTGCAGGAACAGGTGGCGGGTGACGTGCTGTTCCCGGACGATCCGGCGGCGACGGTGGCGCTCGGGCTGATCGCCGCCGGTCCGTGGGATGAGAGTTCGCTGCGCGACATTCGCGAGGACACGATCGACCGGCAGATCGGCCGTTACCTCGACCGCGACGATATGGTCACCACCGTGATGCAGACCTTCACCAGCACCACCGTCCAATGCGCCCGCTGTCACAACCACAAGTTCGACCCCATCCTCCAACAGGATTACTACGCCCTGCAGGCCGTTTTCGCCGGCGTGGACCGCGCCAACCGCGTTTACGATCCGGACCCGCCCGTCCATGCCCGGCGTCAGGCGCTGTTGCGCGACCGGCAACGCGTCGAGCGGGGCGATCGCGCGCTGTTGCTGGCCGCGAATACTCGACACCAATTGGCGGAATGGGAAGAGTCGCTCGCCGCGCACCAGGTCGCCTGGAAGGTCATCGTGCCGCGGACATTCGTGTCGCTCGGCGGCGCAACACTGACGCGGCAGGTGGACAATTCATTGCTGGCCGGCGGACCTCGACCGGATCGCGATACCTACACCATTACAGCCCCTTCGCCGCTGTCCGAAATCACCGCCGTCCGACTCGAGGTCCTCACGGACGTGAGCCTGCCGCTTCATGGTCCGGGCAGACAGGACAACGGCAACTTCCACCTGAGCGAGATTGAACTGTTGCTCTTCGAACCGGACGCAACGCAGCCGCGCGAAGTGCCGCTGGTAAATCCTTCCACCGATTTCAACCAAAACGGCTGGACCATCGAATATGCCCTCGACGGCAACGAGCAAACCGCCTGGGGCATTCACCCCCGCGTTGGCGAACCGCACCAGGCGGTCTTCGAATTGAAGGAGCCGCTCGCGTTGCCGGTCGGCGCCGCTCTCGTTTTCGTCCTGAAACAACTCCATGGCGAGGGACATCTCATCGGCCGGCCGCGCCTCTCGGTGACGGACGCTCGCCCGCCGGCGCGGGCAGAGGTGTTGCCCGCGGATATCGCCCGGATTCTGACGACGCCGGACGGCGAACGCAGTGACGACCAACGCGCGGCCCTCGCCGCATTCCATCTCAAGGAAAAAATTTCCCGGGAACTTGCCGCGCTCCCAAAACCCTCATGGGTTTACGCTGCCGCGAGCGATTTCGTGCCCGATGGCGGCCTCAAACCTGCCGCTGCGCCGCGTCTCGTGCAACTGCTCAGGCGCGGCGACGTCAACAAGCCCGGCGAGGCGGCAACACCCGGGGCGCTGGCGTGCGTCTCCGGGTTGCCGGCGAAATTCGACCTGGCGGACCCGAACGACGAAGGCGCCCGCCGCGCCGCGCTGGCGCGCTGGCTGGCGCATCCGGACAATCCGTTGACCTGGCGTTCCATCGTGAACCGGATGTGGCACCATCATTTTGGCCGCGGCCTCGTCGAGACGCCCAACGATTTCGGCAAGATGGGCGGCAGGCCATCGCATCCCGAACTGCTGGACTGGCTCGCGGTATGGTTCCGAGACCAGGCCCGGGGTTCTTTGAAAGAGCTGCATCGCCTGATCGTCACGAGCGCCACTTATCGGCAGCGGAGTGACGGAGTGACGGAGCCCCGGAGTGATGACGCCGCATCGTCTGCGCCCAATGACTCCACAGATCCGCCGCTCCATTACTCCTCCGACTCGGAGAACCGGCTGCTCAGTCGCATGAACCGCACGCGTCTCGATGCCGAGCAGGTGCGCGACGCGATTCTTCAGGTGGCCGGCTGCCTCGATCTGCGCATGGGCGGCCCGAGCGATATGCAGTTTGATCTGCAACCGGGCATCCATGTCACCCCGAAAGTGGACTACACGAAGTTTGACGTGGACGACCCGCTCGCCCGCCGGCGCGGTGTTTATCGGTTCCTGTTTCGCACGCTGCCGGACCCGTTCATGGACGCGCTCGATTGTCCGGCCGGGGATCAACTGACGCCATCGCGCAACGCCAGCGTCACCGTGCAGCAGGCGCTCGCGATGTGGAACAATGCTTTTGTCGCCAATTACGCCGGTCGCTTCGCCGAGCGTCTCGAATCGCTGGCCTCAACCCGGGACGAACAAATCGCGCTGGCCTGCGAGCTCGCCCTCAGCCGTGCGCCGACGCAGGCGGAATTGCGCGAACTCGCCGCCTACGCGGAGAAGCATGGCCTTGCCAACCTCTGTCGCCTCATCCTCAACAGCAATGAATTCATGTTCGTCAATTGAAATGCCCGTGCCTGCTCACAAACGAAGTGGACTGCCTATGAATGCTTATTCCCCTGTTTCCCGCCGCGAATTCCTCTGGCGCTTCGGCGGCGGTCTGGGCGGCGTCGCGCTGGCGCATCTCCTCGGCCAGCACGGGTTGCTGGCCGGCGCTGCTGAATCCGAGCGCGCCTTCACCAACACAACCGGGATTTTGCGCGACGGGCCCCACCATCCCGCCCGGGCGAAACGCGTCATCCAACTTTTCATGAACGGCGGCGCGAGCCAGATGGATTTATTCGATTACAAACCGGAACTGGCGAAGCGGCACGGACAGAAATTCGACCCCGGCACCGGTGAGCGTGTCGAGGCCGCCACCAGCGAACCCGGCACGGTGCTCAAGCCGGGTTTCGAGTTCAAACAGCACGGGCAATGCGGTCGCTGGGTGAGCAGTCAGCTTCCCCATCTTGCCGGGTGCGTGGACGATATGGCGTTTCTCATGGCGATGGTGTCGAAGACCAACGTTCACGGTCCTGGAAGTTATCTGATGAACACCGGCTTTCTCCTGCCCGGCTTCCCCTGCTTCGGCGCGTGGGTGAGCTACGCGCTCGGCTGCGAAACGGACAATCTGCCGGCGTTCATCGTTCTGCCGGACCCCAAGGGTCTTCCCTACAATCAAAAAGGCAACTTCAGCTCCGGCTTTCTCCCGGTCACCCACCAGGGCACGATCATCAACGCCGCCGCTCCCGAGCCGGTGGCCCACCTGCGCGCGCCGACTTCGATCAAGTACATCACACCCGAGGCGGAACGCGACGGGCTATCTCTGTTGCGCAAGCTCAATCAGGCGCATTTCGTCGCCAATGACTCGGATGCGCGCCTGGAAGCCCGCATCCGGGCCTACGAACTCGCGGCGAAGATGCAGCTCAGCGCGCCGGAAGCGTTCGATCTCGGCGGCGAAAGCGAGGCGACGCGAAGGCTCTACGGCCTGGATGACAAACTGACGGAAGATTTCGGGCGACGTTGTCTGCACGCCCGCCGGCTCCTCGAGCGCGGCGTGCGTTTCCTGCAAATCTGGAGCGGCGCAGGCGGCCCGACCGGCAACTGGGACAATCATGCGAGCATCGCCAGGGAACTTCCACCGATGTGCTCCGCCACCGACAAGCCCATCGCCGCGCTGCTCACGGACCTCAAAGCCCGCGGCCTGCTCGACGACACGCTGGTGCTCTGGAGCACGGAGTTTGGGCGCATGCCCTTCTCGCAAGGCAGCGAGGGACGCGATCATAACGGCGGCACGTTTGTCGGCTGGATGGCCGGGGGCGGCGTGAAAGGCGGCCTGGCCTACGGCGAAAGCGACGAATGGTCGTGGAAAGCCGCCCGCAACTCCACCAGCACCCATGATTTCCACGCGACCGTGCTGCATCTCCTCGGCATCGATCACAGGAGACTCACCTTTCGCCACAACGGCGCCGACCGGCGTCTGACCGACGTGCAGGGCGACGTCATTACTGAAATACTCGCGTGAGACCGTGGCGAAATCCGAAATACGAATGACGAATGACGAGGGAGATGGTGAAGGTGAGGGGAATCGGAATTTATCTTCGAGATGGGCGGTTGACCGATGTGCACGGCAATGTTATCAATGACGTCATCACCACCTGAACTGGAAAACGTTTATGGAAACCAGACAGTTGCACCCTGCTTTGTTTGCACGCCCGGACATGAGCCAAACCGGGAATTCCCCCCAACTCGGTTTCACGCTGATTGAATTGCTCGTCGTGATCGCCATCATTGCGATACTGGCGGGGCTGCTGTTGCCCGCGTTGGCCAAAGCCAAGACCAAAGCGGACAAGGCGCTTTGCCAAAGCAACATGAAGCAGTGGGGCGTCGCCCTCAATCTCTATGCCGGCGACAGCCAGGATTATTTTCCGGATAACACCAGCGGCTGGGACTTGAGTTGGTGCAGCACGAACGTGCAGCAATTCTGGCGCGATTACCTGTTGCCACAGCTCTTAAGCACAGCGGAGAAAGACAAATTTCACGTGCTGTTTTGTCCGACGGACAAATGGCATCGCTATGCCGATCTTTGGCGCAATGGTGATCCCAACCAGGCCACGAAACCGGTTCTTTGCGGATATTTCTATCTTCCCCACCGCATGAACAACGCTCAAAACGGCTGGCCGTATAACTCCGCGGGCTTGCAAAGCTGGCATGTTCCCCGCAAGAGGCCGGGCGAAGAATTCCGCAATGCGCCTGTGTTGATCGACCGGTTGCAAGGGTTCGGAAGCGTGGGCGCCAGCGGTTCGGGTACGAATATGACCTGGTTTGCAACAGGGGCCGACGGGCAAAACATTCCCACTGCCTGCCATCGCGGCGATAAAGGCGCGCCGACGGGCGGCAATTTTCTCTTCGAGGACGGCCGCGTGGAGTGGTATCAAAAGCAGGCAATTCAGGTGGGTTCTTACGCCGGCGGCTGGGTCTGCTTCTACAAGATCCCCATCCCGTAACAAACCGAGGAGAGGGCAGCGCTGCGGGTCCTGGCCGGCGGGTTCAACGCAGGCATTTGCCCCGCGCGTCCGGCTCCACAACCCGAATCCGGGCGGCAAGATGCCGCCCTCTACGGCAGCCAGGATGGCCGCCGCTACAACAGCAGGCAGACGGCGTCCCTCGGCGCGTAATCTCAGCGAATTGATTTGTCGCCGCCACCGTTGCCTGCCAGAATGGAGGAGTCACTTCTATCCAAGCCATGAATTCAAGACCCGCTTTGTTCGTTTGCTGCATGCCCCTTCTCGCCATCCTGGAGCACGACGGCGGACGGAAAGTCCATCCCTACAGCTTGTCATCGCGGAGAAATAGGCGAGCCGGCGGGCGGCAATTTCCTTTTCGAGGTCGGCCACGTCAGTTGGTAACAAAACGGCCATCGAGGTGGGCTCGTTCTACAGCGGCTGGGTCTGTTCCTACAAAATCCCGCTCGCCCAGTAAACGACCACGGCTGATTCATCCAACCCAACAACCGACTCATCCAACCCAACGACCAAATGAAACCCGCCAGCCTTATTGTTGTCGGCGCGACCGTAATGATGTCGCTTTTCCCGGTCGCGACAGCAAACGCCCAAATCCTGACCGTTACCGACAACCTGCAACTCTGGCTTAAAGCCGATGCCGGCGTGGTTACCAACGCGGCCGGCGCGGTCACTCTCTGGGCGGATCAATCGCCCAACGCCAACCACGCCGCCCCGACCGCCGATGCGTCCGCGCCGCTTTGGATTCCCAACGCGCAAAACGGCGAACCGGCAGTGCGTTTCGATGGCGTCGATGACTATTTGGATGTCGTCAGTTCACCCAGTATCGCCATTACGGGTGATATTTCCTCGTTCTTCGTCGTCAAATTCGACGATTTTACGACGTATCGCGCCGTCTGGGGCAAGACCCTGGTCAATTATCCCGCGCCGACCGATTACTACGTCCAACCGGGCAGCGGTATTCCGACCGTATTCCGCGGTGACGGCAGCCAGTTCCAGGTTGGCGGCGTCAATGGCACCGGCCACCTGCGCAGCGGCACTTACTCAGTGGTCGGATTTGAGATGGCCGGCACCACGTTGACCCATTACCTGAACGGTCAGGCGGCCGGCAGCGGAGAGATCACGGCGCAGCCGGGGGACGCCGGCACGCCGCTCAAAGTCGGCAGCCGCGATGATTTCGGAACGAGGATGAAAGGCGAGATTGCCGAACTGTTGATCTACGACGTGGCCTTGTCGGACAACGATCGCGACAGCGTCATCAATTATCTCAAGGTCAAATACAACATCATCAATCTGCCGCCGACGATTACCCTCGCCAGCGCGCCGGCCGGACCCGGTGTCAATGCCGGGGACCTGATCACCTTGACGGCCACCGCGGCGGACCCGGATGGGTCCATTGCCCGGGTGGATTTCCTGGCCAACGGCCAGCCTGTTGCCGCGGCCACAACCAATCCCTACTCGATGACGGCA
>DASPXS010000424.1:0-4044 GCA_035637175.1 Haliangiales bacterium
CAACGAAGCGGCCTTTTCAAAAAGCTCTTTCGACAAATCAGACGGATCAAAAACGGTCTGTGTCCGGCCTTCGCGGTCGCGAACATCGATGAAGATGAGTCCACCGAGGTCGCGGCGGGAATGGACCCAGCCGGACAAAGTCGCCGTTCGCCCGACATGCGCCGGGCGCAGCTCATTGCAATGATGTGTGCGTTTCATTCTGCCTGTTCAAACCGCATGACCGCGCCTCGTCAGAGCGCGGCTGGGCTCACTCACAGAACTCGCTTCGACGAAACAGCCGCGGTTTCACAACCGCGGCCACAACCCCGAAACGAGCGCGGATGTTGGCGGGATTTTGGGCAAATTCAAAGCAGAATCTTCAGCGGCGGGGTTCCAAGGCGTTCGGCCTGCCCGCAAACAGCCGCTCACGACCGGTCTGATACAAAACAAAGATCAGGACCGCAAATGGAGCCAGTGCCAAAAGGTCGGCACGAAAGCCATTCCAAGCCGCAGTTGAATAAAACGGGTTGTGCGCGGTGGACCATTCGTGGAGAGCGTCGTTGATTGGCGTGAGCACGCCACTGACGAGGGCGATTAAGATGCCGGCAATCGCGCCCCCGGCGATGTAACCCGAAGACATGAGCACGCCTGGACTTTTGTCGGTCTCGGCGACGAACTGCTCCTCGCTCATTTCGACGTGTGTCAACCCCTTTCGCGCGTGCCAGTCCACGGACCAGCGGACGAGCCCGCCGATAAAGATTGGCGCAGAAGAAGCAAGCGGCAAATAGACTCCGACCGCAAACGCAAGTGACGAAATTCCGCACATCTCTAAGGTGACCGCGATCATCGCGCCGAGCAGCACAAGCGCCCACGGCAATCGTTGGTCGAGAATACCTTTGATGATGTAACTCATCAGGACAGCTTTGGGCGCGCTGAATTTCTTCACTTCAGAGCCGTCTGGCCGCTTCGTGAATGTCCCATTGATGCCGGGGTCCACGTACCAGACCGCGTTGCCCGCACCGTCGAGCAGAAACTTCTTGGCCTCACCCGTGGCTGGATCTAACCAGTGATAAACCCAGTACTCGTTCGCGTCCTGCGCGGCTTGAGGCCCGGAGAGCCTTTCCTTCCTGGTTACTCCCTGTTTCGGCAAGGCAACCTTCAAATCCGGCGTCACTTGCGCCGCCGGCACATAAACCGTGAGGCGATTATTCAACAACTGAAGCACCGAACCCAAGACCAGCGCAGACGCCAGAGCGCCAATAAGGATGGCGATCTGCTGCAGCCTGGGCGTCGCGCCAAGGAGGAAGCCGGTTTTCAGGTCCTGTGACGTCGTTCCGCCGTTAGACGAAGCGATGCAGACGATGCCGCCTACGGAGAGCGCTGTCACAAAGTATTTGGCCTCGGTCCAGCCGATGAACAGGAACACCAGACACGTAAACAGCAGCGTTGCGACTGTCATTCCGGAAATGGGGTTCGACGACGAACCGATTTCGCCAGTAAGCCGCGATGACACCGTGACGAAAAGGAAACCAAAAACAACGATTAGCAGCGCGCCCAGTGGGTTCATGTGCAGCGTCGGCGTGGCGGCGATGGCCGCCAGCAACGCCAGGATGCCGATGGCAACGAACTTCATTGAAAGATCCAGGTCCGTTCGTGGAAGACCGTCGCGCGAGGCTTGCCGGCTCCCGCGAAAGTCGCGAAGCCCCACCTGCAAACCATGCCAGATGGTTGGCAAAGAGCGGATCAGGCTGAAAATCCCACCTGCCGCCACCGCGCCGGCACCCACGTAGAGGATGTAGGCTTTTTGAATATCGTTAGGACTCATTCCGTTGATCGGAATCTTCCCAGGGGAGACCGGTCCATTTACCAGATCGCCGAAGAATTTGACCATCGGAATCAACACCAAGTAGGAAAGCACTCCACCGGCGCACATGATCGAAGCGATGCGTGGCCCGATGATATAGCCCACACCCAGCAACTCAGGTGTAACCTCCGTGCCGATCGACGCGCCCTTCCACTTGGCGAAGGCATATTCCGCCGAGCCTTTCCAGCATTTAAGGGCGTCCATCAGCGTCTTGTAGACGAGACCGATCCCGAACCCGGTGAAAATGGTACGAGCCCTCAGGCTCTTGCCCAAGCCAGCGGCCTTGGCCCGCTCCCATTCCGCCTTCGCGGACGCCGACGCCGCCGCTTTGGATTCCTCCGAGGCCCCGGCTTTCAAGACCTCCGCGCAGGCGGTGCCTTCGGGATATTTCAGTTTGCCATGCTCCTTCACGATCAGGGCCCGCCGTAATGGGATCATCATCAGGATGCCCAGTAATCCGCCCAGCACCGCCACCAGCATCACCCGCGTCAACTCCAGGTCGAACCCCAGAATCATGATCGCCGGCATGGTCACACCGACACCAAACGCGATCGATTCGCCGGCTGAACCGGCCGTCTGCGCGATGTTGTTCTCCAGAATCGTCGCGTCGCGAATGCCAAAGACCTTCGACCCCAGCCGGAACAATGTCAGCGATATTACCGCCACCGGTATCGACGCGCTCACCGTCAGCCCCACCTTCAACACCAGGTAAAGCGACGACGCGCCGAAGATCATTCCCAGGATCGTACCCAGCATCAGTGCGCGCGGCGTGAATTCCCGCAGATGCGTCTCGGGCGCAATGTAGGGTTCAACGATGGAAACAGCGTGACGGGCGGAAGTCGGTTCGATGGTTTGAATAGCCATGCGGTCAGGTCGTTTTCACGCGACGCAGCGACGCTACCGATTCCCGCGCCGCGGTTCAATCCGCTTTTGCATTCACGCGAATTCTGGTTCTTCGCCGCCAGCGCCCCGGCAAAGGACGATCACAACCCAGAGTTCCCGCGCCTTTCCCCTGGTTCCGTCGAGGCATTGCCCTGACTTCGGCCGCGGTGCGCGCCTCCCAAACTTTGTCGCACGTGTGACAAAGTTTGGAAGAGGCCAGCAGGTGGTGTTTGGCCTGGCCTTACTTCGCCCCGGAGCCGCCGTTGTTGAAATAAATCTTCAGATTCTTCGTCGCCCGGCCGGCGGCGACGATGTCCAGTTTGCCGTCGCCATTCAAGTCCGCCAGCGTCAGGTCTTCACAGGCCATCGTGTTGTCGTCGATCAATGTCATCTGCCAGTCCTTGCCTTCCCGGTCGAGCGGCATAAAAAGTTTGATGCCGACCCTGACACCGGGTTTGTTCATGGCGCGCCAGCCGACCACAATCTGGTCGGCGCCCGCGCCCAGAAAATCGCCGCACGCCAGCGCGTGGCCGTCCACCAGCGAACTGTCGAGTACCTGGCGCGTCCACAACTCCTTGGCGTCGCGCCCCAGAGGCGGCGTGTAAACCACGAGGTTCGTGCCGTGCATTGGTTCGACCGTCGTGAAAAACCGTTTGCCGCTCCCCAGTTTGCCCAGCCGCACTTCGCCGGCGCCGCCGCTTTCGGCGCCGGAGAGCTGGGTCCGCTTCCATTTTTCTCCGGCGGGTTCCATCAGGAAGACGCCCTCCCGGCTGCCCACCAGCAGTTCCTCCGCAGTGCCGGGAGCCCATTTCACCGGCGCGAAATTGTGGGTCAGATGAAGCGTGTCATCGATCGACCCGGTCGTCCAGGGCTGCCGCGGGTCCGGCGGCATCTGGTAAGCCAGGATTTTGGCGCCCTCGCCCTGCCCGTTCTTGTTGCCGCGTCCGTGCAGGGGAACGACCACCAGATCATACTTGCCGACGCCATTTTTCACCCAACGCATCCGATGAGTGGTGGGTTCGTGTGGCAACTCGATCGGCTCCCATTTCTGTATGCGATCCTTCGGCGGTATCAGATAAAATACCGCGCCACTGTTGACCGTGTCGCCGGGGTTCCAGGCCGCGCCGACGGCAATTTCGCACTTGCCGTCGCCGTCAATGTCCGCAGCGGCGATGCAAACGTTGTCTTCTTTGGTCAGATTTTCGGCGAGGACGAACTTCTCCCAGGTCGGGTTCTTGTACCAGGCGAACTGTTTTTTGTCGGCCAGCAGGATGTCCGGTTTGCCATCGCCGTCCACGTCGGCCACGGTCACGCCGTAA
>DASPXS010000425.1:0-5757 GCA_035637175.1 Haliangiales bacterium
GTTTCATTAGGGCCGATGGGCGGTCTTCCAAACTCACCATAAGCGAGGTTTGCAGGGATGAACAGTTGCCATTTGGCGCCCGGCTTCATCAATTGCAGCGCTTCGCTCCAGCCCTTTATTATGCCGCGGTTGACCGGCGTCGTGTACGGCTGGTCGCGCTTGTACGAGCTGTCGAATTCGGTGCCATCAACCAGCGTGCCGCGATAATTCACCGTCACCACGTCGTTCGATTTCGGCGAGCCGCCCTTGCCTTCCGCCTGCACTTTGTATTGCAGCTCGGACTTCTTCCCGTCGGGCAGCGTCACTTCCAGCGTCTTGACCCCTTCCTTGTTCTTGTTTTCCGCCAGAAATTTTTCCCCGGCGACTTTGTTCGTCTCGGCGAGCTCTTTGCGGTGTCGCTGGATAAAGTTGTTCCACGTGTCGCGCACCTCCAGGTCCGTCAAGGCGGGATGTCCGTCGCGGGTCTCCTTGATTCCCTTGAGTATCATCTCCGGGTCCAGGTCCATCTTCTCCCGTTTCATCTGGTTCCCCATGTTCACGCCCACGGCGTAACTCGCCTTGGCACGATCGTCCTTGAAGGGCGTCTGGTTCTCCGCCGCTTGCGCCAGCGGGGCCAGCAACCCGACCATCAGGACCATCATCAATCGCATTTTCATTCAAAAAGCCTTTCTATGTTCGCGCGGCATTATTCAGGGCAACCGGGCGGATTATCAACGTGTTTTTTTGCCCTCCGGCGCCGGGCCCCTCCCCCAGCTCAAGCCCTATCGGCTATTGACTGTCGAAACGACAAAGGGTTCAAATCCGGCGGCAAACCTTCAACCGATTGGCCCTGCCATGAATGTCTCTGTTTCCGACCTTGAAAGCCTTTGCCTCGAAGCCCTGGCCAGGGCCGGTGTCAGCGAGACCGACGCCCGCACCACCGCCCGGGTGCTGGTCACCACCGATACCTGGGGCACGTTCACTCACGGCACCAAAGCTTTACGCGCTTACATCCGTCGCCTCCGCGGCGGTGGCCTGAAACAAAACGGAGTGCCGAAAATCGTGGCCGAAGGACCGGCCTGGGCATGCGTGGACGGCGACTCTTCGCTGGGCATGGTCTCGTCCGTGTTCGCAATGAACTCGGCCATGGCCAAAGCCGCTACAAACGGCATCGCTTTCGTCGGCTTGCGCAACAACTGCCACTATGGCGCGGCCGGTTACTACGCCGCGATGGCGATCGAAAAAAACATGATCGGCATTTCCATGGCGAACGATATCCCGACCGTGAATGCGCCCGCCGCGCGCGGGTCGGTGATGGGCAGCAACCCGTTCGCCTTCGCCGCGCCCGCAGGCGAAGAAAGGCCGATCCTGCTCGACATGGCGACCAGCACGGTTGCCGGCGGAAAGGTCTTCGCCGCCGCGGCGGTTGGCCAGACGATCCCGGGCCATTGGCTCCTCGACGCCCGGGCGAGGCCGACGACCGACCCGACGTTGTTTTCGCACGCCGCGTCGTTGACGCCTCTCGGCGGTTACAAAGGTTACGGCATCGCGCTCCTGATTGAAGTGCTCTCCGCCATTCTGACCGGCGCGGCGATTCGCCGGGAGGTCCTGAGTTGGACGTTTTCCGACCCGACGAAACCGACCGGCCATGGGGCGGCGTTCATCGCCCTCAACATTGCCTCGTTTATGCCCGTGCCGCAGTTCAAAGACCGGATGGACCGGACGATCCGCGACATTCGGGCCTCCGAAAAAGCGGATGGCGCGCAACGCATTTATCTGCCCGGCGAAATGGAATGGGAACGACGCGAAAAAGCGCTCGTGGAAGGAATTGAATTGCCGGAGGACGTCATCGCCAGCCTGCGCGGTCTGGCCGGGGATTTGAACCTGGATTGGGGCCGGATTTTGCGGTGATCCTGACGCGACTCTTGCATCATGGACACCGCCCAACCCGAGAACGCCGTTTCCAAAGGCGGCGAATCGTTTCCTCGGACCGGCGGTGAGCTGGTTCGTTCCCTGAGTCTGTTCACCACAACGATGATCGTGATTGGCGGGGTGATCGGCTCGGGCATCTTTCGCAAGCCGGGTGTGATGGCCGGCCAGGTCGGTTCCGCGGAACTGCTGCTTCTGGTGTGGCTCATGGCGGGGGCCTTCACGCTTTTCGGCGCGCTCACCAACGCCGAGATCGCCGCGATGATTCCGGAGACCGGCGGGCAATACATTTTTTTCGAGCGCATCTACGGCCCGTTCGTGGCTTATCTCTATGGCTGGGCCGCCTTCGTAGTGATCCAAACCGCGTCCATCACCGCCGTCGCCTATGTCTTTGCCGAGCACGCCGCCGAGTTTGTGAAGCTGCCGGAGTTGTCCGGCCCGATGGCCGCCTTCAGCATGCATCTGCCCTTCATCGGCGACATCATGCCGTTCAAGGAAATCGGCATCAAAGGACTTGCCGCCGGGCTCATCGCCGCGCTGACCGTGATCAACTACCTCGGAGCAAGATTGGGCGGCGTCGTGCAGAATATTTTCACCGTCGCAAAAGTCGCCGCGATGCTCCTCCTCGTGCTGGGTGCATTTCTTCTGCCCAACGGCGGACGGTCCGCAAACCTGACGGCAAGCAGTCCCCTCTTTCACCGTGAAGGATTGGGCCTGTGGACGGCGATCGCCGCCGCGCTGCAGGGCGCGTTCTGGGCTTACGATGGCTGGAACAAAGTCACCTACCTCGCCGGCGAAGTGAAGGAGCCGCAACGGAATCTCCCGCGCAGTTTGTTTCTGGGTATGAGCCTCGTCACCGCCCTTTACCTGCTGATGAACCTCGCTTACGCCTTTGTTCTTCCCATCGACGAAATGGCCCAATCCAAACTCGTCGCCGCCGACGTGGCGGAACGATGTCTCCGCGGCGGAGGCCGATGGATTGCGGTCGCCGTCATGATTTCAACCTTCGGAACGGCCAATGCCATTATTCTGGCAAGCGCCCGCGTCTATTTTGCCATGGCGCGCCGGAACGTGTTCCCAATAGGTCTTGGCGCGGCACATCCGCGGTTTCACACCCCGGCGGCTTCGCTAATCGCGCAGGGAACCTGGGGAATTCTCCTGCTGTTCAGCGGCACGTTCGACACGCTGACCGACACGCTGATTTTCGTGAGCTGGATTTTTTATGCGGCGGGCGCGGCCGGCGTCTTTGTGCTCCGGCGCAAAGAACCGCACTCCGCGCGACCGTACAAAGTTCCCGGTTATCCTTACGTCCCGTTGCTCTTCGTCATCTTCGCCGGGCTATATCTGGCCCTGACCGTTTACAACGACGTCGCCGGCTACCGGCAATCGGTCGCGGCAGGCAAACCGGCCATCATCAATTCGGCGTTCGGAGTGTTTCTGGTGTTGATGGGCGCGCCCATCTACTTTTACTACCGAAAAAAGAGCAACCGGGGGCCGATGCCGCGCCAAAGAGCATGATATCCCCTCCTGGGAGGGGTTGGGGGCGGGTTACCCGACCATTTTTCGGAGGCGCTGGAGGAATTCACCGTCCAACTTTAGTCCGTCCCGCCGCCGCTATAATCCATGCGCCAAGCCATCCCAAAGCGAGTGTTACCGCGAGGATTGAAAACGACCTCCCGCCGCTGTGATCCCAATAGCCTTTGATGCCCAGCGCCAGGAAAATGAGGCCGGCCAGCGCATTGAAAGCCATTAGAAACCGGTTCATCCGGAGGCCGCGCGGGAGAAATCTTCGGTCGGCCCAGGCGGCAAGCAGACAAATCAATCCACACGCCAGCACGCCGGTAAAAAGATTGGCCGGAGTCAGCAGGGCAATCAGTCCGGGCGGATTCTCCGCGTCGCTGATGAGACGGGCGATGAATGTCCACACGAGCACCACGAGCCCGCCGAATCCGGCCCAACTGACCGCGAAGGATCGCAGCCTGCCTGCATGCCGCGCCGCATAGTCCGGGTTGAACGCACGCACCGCTTCCCGCAACACCGCCGGCGCCACTTCGATGGTGCCATAAAGTGTCCCGAAGAGGGTGAGAAACGCGCCGACGAAATAAACGTATTTGAGCCAGGGATAAACCGGCGTCACGAATTCGGCCTGAAGGACGAGCAGATTGTTTCCTCCGGGAATTTTGTGCTGCGGCCCCAGGATCACCGCGCCGCAAGCGACGAACACGCCGCTGAAAATCAGAACCGCCAGAAAACTGAGCGTTGAGTCCACCGCTACCGCCCGCAGCCACCGACGATTGATGTGGGCCGCGTCGGTAGCCGCGGCTTCGAGCTCCGCCCGGGTGGCCGTCGCGCGACCGGCCTGGCCCCAACGCTTGTCGCGCAAATAGGAGACGTACGCCAGGTAATCGTATCCGGAACCGCCGATCACCCCCACGTAAGTGATGGTTTCAACCCACACCGGACGGCCTGTCAATTCCGGCAGCGAAGCGGCCCAGGCGGGATAAACCAGCGGGCGGGGAGCGACGAATCCTTTCCAAAACTCAAGCCAATCCGGCTTCACCACCACCAGCGAGATCACCACGCACAGGAGCATTAAAATAACGATGACCAGTTGGACGCGCTCCAGGGCGGCGTAACCGCCGCCGAACGCCAGCACGAGAACGACGCCCAGTGTGGCCATGCCCCAGACCCAATGCGCGCCGCCGCGCAGCGATCGCTCCGTGCCGGCAAGCCACGAGAGCAACGTGCCCACCGTGCCCGAGTGGAAGCTCACCCAGATCGGAAAACAGACCAGCGCGAGGAGAAAGAACACCAGCGGAAACCAACCGGCCGGGCCGGGCAGCTCCCTCCAACGCTGAAACGGGTGCGCTCCGCTCAACACCATGTGCCGCGCGCTCACAAAGACCAGTACCCATTTCAACAGCAGAACGAGGAGGAAAAACCAGAGCAGCCGATAGCCAAAGAGCGCGCCGCCGCGCGAGGAAAAAATCAACTCACCGGATCCAATGGTCAGCGAGGCGATGACTGCGCCCGGGCCGAATATCGTCAGCCACGCCAGCGGATTGCGCGATTGCAAGGCCAACGGAAGCGGAGGTGAGCCGGGGTCGCCCGTCGAATTTGCGCTCATATCATTTGCCGGGGACCCGAAGCTCTGGCCCGCGACTCACGAAGTTCCCCATGGCAAGAGCTGTCCCGCACGGAAGTGAGGAGCGGTAATCCATCCAGCGGTTTGCTTAATCCCTCCGAATTGCTGGTTTCAACGTCCAGGTCTGCAGGCGGGCAATCTCCAAAATCTTCGGCGCGCGAAAGCCTTCTTTGTGGATCACCCACCCGCCGAACAGTTCCGGCGTGTCGCCGGCGACACGGCGCGCCGGCAACAGTTCCAGGTTTTTCCCCGGCGTCACTCCCAAATCGAACGGAAGCTTTCCGTTTTTGCGGCGGTAATCGTACGCGGATGCCAGGGCGATGAGAAAGTCAGCCGGTGGCAATGCGTCAGCCCCGACGAACACGCGCGACGGCACTCGCCGGTTGGTTTTAAGGAAATCAAGCACGTCACGACTGCTGTCCCGAAATGCGAACCAGTTCAAATGCGTTTGGGCTGCCGCTGTCGGCGGCGGCGCATCGGGTCCCAATAGCCCCGCGGCCCTCAGCGGGAAACGCGGCGGCCTTCCCTCAATCAGCTCGCCAACCGCCGCGGCGAGCAGTTCGAACTGGTCGGCAACCGAATACGCGCGGTCGCCGATCAGTTGAAAATCGACTCCCGTCGTTCCGGCATCGGCCAGGCGACGGGCGATCTCGTTCAGCTCGGCTTCACTCGCACCCTCGAGGCGCACCGGATCCGGATAGAGT
>DASPXS010000426.1:0-3134 GCA_035637175.1 Haliangiales bacterium
AGGCTCGGGCGTGAATTGGTACGGCGCCCTTTCCAGAAACCCGAAGGTGGCAAAGATGGGACGCAGCGCGGCGGCCCATTTGGCGTAACCCGCCGCGTTCGGATGGAGCAGGTCTGGAAATTCTGCGGGAATGGCGTCGCCCTGCGCGTCGGCAAAGAGCGGCCAGGTTTCGACGAGCGTGACTTGCGCGTTGCCTTTCACCGCGTCCGCGTACAATTGATTTAGCCTTTTGATCTTGTCGGCCGGCCGGGATTTCGAGGCCGAGCTGGGGAAGACCTGGCAAAGCACGATCGGCATTTTCGGGTCGTGTCGCGCCAGTTCGGAAAGGATGAGTTTCAGGTTCGCCGCAGCGGTTTCGGGATCGGCCTTTTCTTCCAGATCATTCGTGCCGATCAGCAGGACAACCGCTTGCGGGTGCAGCGCGAGGACGTCTTCCTGCAGGCGGATGAGAACGCCTCGGGAGGTGTCGCCACTGATGCCGCGATTGGCGATCTTCATGCCGGGAAACCAGGCGCTGAAATCTTCACCCCAGCCTTGAGTGATCGAATCGCCGAGCAACACCACGGCGTTTCGATCCCGCTCGAGGCGGGCCGCCCACGCGGTGCGGCGATCCGTCCAGAGTTTGCGAAACCAATCATGACGGCGAATCGGCCCTGCGCCGGGCAGACCATCGTCGGTGGCGGGTATTTGAAAGCGTGCCGCGGATTGGGCCGCCGAGGATTTGTCCTGCGCGCGCGGCGTGGCTACGCCCAGCACGAATGACAGCGCAATGAGGAGAAAGCGGATGATGGACCTGGATTTCATGTGGCGCGATTTTCGCAAACAAGGGACTGGACGCAAGGTTTCTGAGTCTAGGGATCGCAAGCCTCAGCCCATTCTTCGTACCCTATTGTTGCAATAATTGGTCCCGAGGTTGCAATTTGAGTCTTACTTGACAGGCAATTGCTGGTGATTTGTGCCGCTTGCGAACGACCACTGGAAATGACCGTCTGTCGATCATTCGAAACGCCCCTGACAACCTTTTGTTGCATATGCAACAAAAGGTTGTCAGGAGAATTTTATGCAACGTTAGGGCGTATTGTTGATGCGAACGCAGGCAAACGGCTTCGGCGCGGCCTTCAGTTGCATGGAGAATTCGTCGGCGCAATCCTTCGGCCGAAGATACGCGCAGCCACAAGCAGGCCCAACCTGTGACGGGCGAATCAGGCGCCAGGCCTTCGGGCCCTCTCCCAGAGTCTGACCGGAAGGAAGCCGCGGCGATGGTTTGCAATCCGCCGAGCGCTCGTCAATGATCGCGCCATGCACACCGGGTCCATTACGATGCGGCTGCTTGCCACGCTCAACTCCTCTGTTCGCTTGCTGTCGGCTTTGTTCTACCCGGCCATCGCGCTCGCTGCTCCGGACGTTTACCTTGCGCGCGACTTCGGCGCGAAAGGCGATGGCCAGACCGACGACACCGCAGCTTTTCAAAAGGCGCTTGACGCCGCGGCCCGGGCCGGCGGCGGTACGGTGCAGGCCGGGGGCGGCAATTTTTTCTTCGCCGGTCACCTCAACGTGCCCGCCGCCGTCACGCTCGCCGGCCTCTGGCAATCCGTTCCCGCGCACAGCGGCCTGCGCGACCGTGGCCTGCCCAAGCCCACCGACGATGGCACGACCTTCCTCGTGACCGAAAGCGCCGGCAAGGAAGAGGGGCCGGCCTTCATCACGCTCAACCACAACAGCACGCTCAAAGGCGTGGTGATCTATTACCCGATTCAAAAGGCCGACGACGTGCCCGAGCCGTATCCGTGGGCCATCGCCCTGCGTGGGAAAAATCCGGCGGTGCTCCAGGTCGAGTTGCTCAATGCCTACAATGGCATCGACGCCACGCAAAACGAGCGGCACCTCATCCGCGACGTCCAGGGCCAGCCGCTGCGGCGCGGCGTGCTCGTGGACCAGATTTACGACGTCGGCCGGATCGAGAACGTCCACTTCAACCCGTGGTGGAGCACGAAACCGAAGCTGTTTCAATGGCAGATGGAACACGGCGAAGCGTTCATCTTCGGGCGCGCGGACTGGCAGTATGTTTTTAACACCTTCTGTTTTGGCTATAACGTCGGTTACAAGTTCATCAAGACCAAGGCCGGTGTTTGCAACGGCAACTTCCTCGGCCTCGGCGCCGACGATTGCTGCACCGCGCTGGTGGTCGAAGATTCCGCGCCTTACGGCTTGCTGATTTCCAACGGCGAGTTCGTCTCGTTCCACGGTTCCGACCCGACCATGGTCGAGGTGAAGCCGGGCAATACCGGCAGCGTGCGGTTCGTGAACAGCGCCTTCTGGGGACCGTGCAACCAGATCGCCAAGGTGGCCGGGACAGGCACCGTCGGCTTCAGCGACTGTACGTTCGTACAATGGGATCGCAAGAACGAGGGCCGCCACGCGCTCCAGATCAGCGGCGGCGGGAGCGTGATCGTGCGCGGATGCGAGTTCCGGGCCAAAAGACCGCAGATCGAACTGGGCGAACAGGTCCGACGCGCGGTCATTACGGGCAACCTGCTCGGCGGCAAACCTTCCATCAGCAACCGGAGCAAGGGCTCGGTGGAAATCGCCAACAACGCCGCGGAGTGAATGGCCAGTGCAGGCGTGTCGAGCAATGGTGACCGTTCAAAAACCATGAGCGTGTCAAACATGGACCCGGTTCAGACCACCTGATCCCGAGAAATTGACGTGAGACCGCGCCGACGGCGCCGCGACCAATTTTTGTCCCATATGGGACAAAAATCCGTCCTGCGTCGTGGACCAAGGGATCACCGATTTTCCAGGTTGACCGGCCAAGCAAGAGGCGGGATCAGGACGTGTGAGTCCCGATCTCGCCGCTCGTCCCGGCCCCGGATCGACCTGCCACTGATTCCTGATCCTCACGCGACGCTCGTCGGCCGCTGTTCCCTGCCCTTGAACCTCCCCTTCTCCCGCCCTTCCGCCTTCGCCAAGCCTACGGCGGACAGGTCGGGCAACCTCTCCCCCTCGGTATCGTCTTTGGCGCGCCGTTGACAAACGGGACTCCGCCTCTCTATCTTCCCTCTTTATGAACCCCAGGCATCGCCCACGGGCGCGAAGGACGATTGCCTTCACCTTGATCGAATTGTTGGTTGTCA
>DASPXS010000427.1:0-22136 GCA_035637175.1 Haliangiales bacterium
GAGCTCTGCTGGCCGCCTTTTGAAATGACGAATGACCCGTCCGGCGCGGGCCTGATGCCGGTGGCAAACTCGCGGGTCTCGGCTGTCTGCGCGAAGGCGTTGGAGAAGAGTTCGTGCACGTCCGCTTCGCCGTTGCCGTCCGTGTCGCGCAGGCGCCAGATGCCGTTGCGGTCGAAGACGAACAATTCCTCGGCGCGCACGCAGAGGCTGAGCGGCTCGTGCAGGCCGGAGGCAAACCGCCGCCACCGAATTTCGCTCAGGTCGCCGCCCAATCCCGAAATCATCCACACATCGCCATCGAATGTCACCGCTGCCGCGCGGCCGTCAGGGAAGAAAGCGATGTCCGCCAGACGGACGTTGCGCTTCCAGGGGTTCTCGAGCGGCAGGGCGATGTTATCGACGACATAAGCGTTCGACATCGCGGATGTATTCCCGCGGGTCGTCACGATTTGCGGCCAGCGCGTGGCTGCGGGAGCGCGCGCGCGGGCGTCGGCCGATCGGTCCCATGTTTTTACCGATGGTCCGAAACCCATGGCCACGCTGAATTCGACCGGCTTTTCGCCAGGCTGGAGGCGCACAGCCCGGAGACCGTCCGGTTCCTGCAGCAGCGCAGCCCCAGGTCGGCCATAGACGGGGGCCGACAGGGTGATGGTCAGGTCCGGTTGGTCGGCCCTGCGGGCGGGTCGGCGCCCGAGGACCAGCCAAAGCGGTCGCGGAGCCCGTTCGAGGCGGAAGCGTCGTTGGACGACCGGTTGTTCCCTTTCCGTCCGCGCTTCCACCCACTCGTTGACCAGCGCGCCGGCCACTTCGTATTCCAGGCAAACACCGTCTCGCGTCAAGCGAACCGCTTTAAATCGTCCGGCGGAGGGCGAAAGAGGGCCTCGGCCTGGTTCCGAGGGATCCGGCGCCGGCTCGCGAGCGTCCGCCAGGGACATCGCGTCCCCGGCCTGCCAGCCGGGATAAATGCCATTCGCGAGCCAGGGTGTGCCCACGATCTGCGGCAGCTTGCCCTGGCCTTCCGGCGCCTTTTCGCCCGCGACATGGTAGGAGCCCTGGGACATCGACACGGGCGAGACGCCTTTACCGCACCAGACGGCTGACATCCGCAGCAGGTCGGTGTCGAAGCAGGCCCAGCAGCCATGGCCGAGATCCAGAAGGACGCCGCGCGGCGTGAGATTGTCCGCGGGCCAGCCGGCGCCGAGCTTCCGCGCGTCCAGCACCGAGGAGAAGAAGGGGAAGTTTGTTTCAACATAATCCGCCCAGGACCCGCTCTCTCGTCTGCCCTCCCGCTCGCCGGCCACCGATTCATCGGCCGGCGAGTCGGCAGCAATGACGAACCTCGAACGGGCGGCAATCAGCGCCGCCAGGGCCAATACTGTCGTCCAGGTCTTCATTCCACTCGTTCCCGGCATTCGCGCGCAGACCGCTGAGAGCCTGGCCGGTCGCGGACTTCACCGCATCCTCCAAGTTCATCGTCCTGTCAAGGCACGAGTGGATGGACCGCGCGTCCAGGGCGCATCTTCCAAGTAACACGCAAAGTTACTTTCTTCTTCCGTCGCCCTAAGCTAAGTGACTGAGTTGCTTGATACGACCACCAAGCCAGCGGCGATTCCCTCTCCCCGCTCGCGCCTCGCAGGGAGAGGGGCCACTTCAGCGATGGTGGGTGCATCAAGATCCGCCCTTGTCAAATTGTCAAAAAAGGCGGTTGAATTCTCGTTGACGGTCCGGCCTCCCGCATTAACATGCAACGTTTACGGTCGGTTGGAATTAACTTAAATTAGCGAAAGAAAGATTATGGCAGTCAAAGTTGCGATCAACGGATTTGGACGGATTGGCCGGCTGGTTTTCCGCGCCATGGTGGAACAGGGCCTGGTTGGTAAAAACATAGGCGCCACCGGCGGCAAAGAAGTCGAAGTGGTGGCCGTGGGCGATATCGTGCCGGCCGACAACCTGGCCTATTTGCTGAAGTATGATTCCACGCAGGGCCGTTTCGATGGAACGGTCGGATCCAAAAAATCCGCCGCCGACAAGGCCGAAGACGACGTGCTGGTGGTCAACGGCGCGGAGATCAAGGTGGTGAGCGCCCGGACGCCGGCGGAGTTGCCCTGGAAACAACTGGGGGTTGATGTCGTGATCGAATCCACCGGTTTGTTCACCGAGGCCGAAAAAGCCAGGGGTCATCTGGCTGCCGGAGCGAAGAAAGTCGTCATTTCCGCGCCGGCGAAGGGCGAGGACATCACCATCGTGATGGGGGTCAATCACGAAAAGTATGATCCGGCAAAACATCACATCATTTCCAACGCCTCCTGCACCACCAACTGTCTTGCGCCGCTGGTGCACGTGCTGCTCCGGGAAGGCTTCGGCATCGAGGAAGGTTTGATGACGACCATCCATGCCTACACCGCGACGCAGAAAACGGTCGATGGCCCGAGCAAGAAGGATTGGAAAGGCGGACGCAGCGCGGCGATCAATATCATCCCTTCAACCACCGGCGCGGCCAGGGCGGTCGGCCTGGTTTGTCCCGAAGTCAAGGGCAAGCTGACCGGCATGTCGTTTCGCGTTCCCACGCCCACTTCCTCGTGCGTGGACCTGACCGTCCGCACGGTCAAGGAAACCAGCTACGCGGAGATTTCGGCGGCGATGGAAAAGGCCAGCCGGACTTATCTCAAGGACATCCTTGACTACACCGAAGACGAAGTGGTCAGCACCGATTTCATTCACTGCCAGGCGTCGTCCATCTTCGACAAAGGCGCGGGCCTCGAGTTGAACAAGCGCTTTTTCAAGCTGGTGAGCTGGTACGACAACGAATGGGGCTACAGCAATCGCGTGGCGGATCTGTTGAAATATATGATCAAGAAAGGCCTGTAACCGGACCATCCGACGCGTCACGGACGGCAACTTCACGGTCGCCGGTTTTGGTGGCGGGACCCGCGACCTGGCTGTTTATCGCCGGCCGCGGCCGCACAGCGGGATGTCCTGCAAAGCGTCATAGCTGCGGACAACTGTCTCAAAGGTGGTCAGAACGGAATTCGGAACGGGCGACGACCTTTTCGCCAAAATGCGGGGGAAAACGGGCGTAATTTGCGCCGCCGATTTGAATTGGCCGATTTTACGCGGGCTTTTTTCGTTGGCGTGAGAATTGCGGGTGGCAAGGCCGAATTCGGACGTTGGACTTGCATTTTAGAATTTAGAAAGCTAATCAATCGTATCTATGCCTTCCTACACATACATGGCGAGGGAAGCGGGGACCGGCCGGGAGATTCGCAGCAACATTGACGCCTCCTCGGAACAGGCGGCCATCGCGGCGCTTTTGAACCGCAATTTGCTGATTGTTTCCATTCAGGAAAGAATTGGCAAAAAAGGCAAAACCAGCGGCGGCAAAGTCGCGCTGTCGGACCTGGTGGTATTCACCCGGCAGTTGGCGACGATGATCGATGCCGGATTGGCCATGGTTCAATCTCTGCAGGCCCTGGCGGAACAAACGTCGAACAAGGTGATGCGGGATGTCATCCGGGACGTGTGCACCCGTGTGGAAGGCGGCGACAGCTTTTCGCAGGCGCTGATCAAACATCCCAAGGTGTTCAACAAGCTTTATGTCAGCATGGTGGACGCGGGAGAGAAAGGCGGTTTGTTGGCCGAGGTGCTGGCCCGGCTGGCGACCTATCTGGAAAACACCGCCCGGCTGCGCAAGAAGGTCAAATCCGCCATGATGTATCCGACGGCGGTCACGATTGTCGCCATCGGCATAACCATCTTTCTGTTGGTCAAGGTCGTGCCGGTTTTCGGCGAGATTTACAGCGGGTTTGGCGCCAAGCTCCCCGGTCCGACCCAGTTTCTCATCGGTCTGAGCAACATCATTAAGGGCTACATCCTCTACATTCTGCCGGCCATGGGCCTGGCGGTTTACGGCTGGTTCTTCTACATCAAGACCAAGCCGGGCCGCGAATTCTGGGACCGAACAAGAATCAAACTGCCGATCTTTGGCCCCATCGCCCATAAAATCTGTCTGGCGCGATTTACCCGCACACTCGCCTCGTTGATCCGCAGCGGCGTGCCGATTCTGGAAGTGCTGAACATCGTCGCGAACACCTGCGGCAATGTCGTGATGGAAAAGGCAATCCGCGTGGCGGCAACCGATATCGAGCGTGGCGAAGGCATTTCCTCCGCCATCGGGAAGCACTCGATTTTCCCTTCGATGATTATTCGCATGATGACCGCCGGGGAACAAACCGGCAAAATCGACGCGATGCTCGAACGGGTGGCGGACTTTCTGGACGAAGAAATCGAAACCACGCTCGCCGGGTTGACGTCACTCATTGAACCGCTGTTGATCGTTTTCCTCGGCGTCGTGGTCGGCGGCATCGTTATCTGCATGTTTCTGCCCATCTTCAAGATGTCGGAAATCATCAATCCAAGAAGATAAACCGCCTCCACCGGGCGAAGGAAGACCGGGAAAGCTTGCGAATCTGGCTTGCTCCCGGCGGGAGCTTCGATTTAGGTTCAGGCCATGGCCAAAGTGCTGCTTGCCGACGACGAGGTGACCATGGTGCAAATGGTCACGGAGCTGCTCCGCGCTGAAGGACACGAGGTTTTTCCCTTTACCACCGGCATGGCTGCATCGGAAGCGGTTGAGAGGGTGGCTCCCGAGCTGGTGATCACCGATCTTTATCTCGATAAAACGAATGCGCAGGGGTTTGACATCCTCCACAAAGCGCGCTCGCTGAATCCGCCGGCGGTGGTCATTGTCATCACGGGTTTCGGCTCGATCGAAACGGCCGTGGAAGCGATGAAAAAAGGGGCCTACGACTATCTGGAGAAACCGTTCAAGCTGGACGAGCTCAAACTCTGCATTCAACGGGCCCTTTCCTACAACACCGCCATTTCCGAAAACGTTTACCTCCGCAAACAGCTCAAAAAGAAATACCAGTTCAGCCAGATCGTGGGAAGTTCGGCCAAAATGCAGGACGTTTTCAAAATGATCGAGCGGGTGGCCGACACGGACAGCACGATTCTCATTCTCGGCGAAAGCGGTACCGGCAAGGAACTGGTGGCCAAGGCGCTTCATTTCAACAGTCGCCGACAGTTTGCCCCCTTTGTTCCGGTCAATTGCAGTGCGCTCCCGGAGAATCTCCTGGAGTCCGAGTTGTTCGGTCATCGCAAAGGAGCGTTCACCGGGGCCATCAATGACAAGAAGGGCCTTTTCCAGGAGGCCGATGGCGGGACCGTTTTTCTCGACGAGGTTGGCTCCATGTCCCCGATGCTGCAGAGCCGGCTGCTGCGGGTTCTGCAGGAAAAGGAGGTCCGTCGAGTGGGTGATAACATGCCGGTTTATGTCAACGTGCGGGTGGTTGCCGCCACCAACGAGCCGCTGGAAAAAAGAATCAAGGAAGGCACTTTCCGCGAAGACCTCTACTATCGGCTCAACGTGATTCCCATCCATCTCCCCTCCCTCCGCGAGCGGCGCGACGATATTCCTCTTCTGACCAGCCACTTTTTGCGAGACAAAGTCCATGCTCACACGGGAAAGCCCTTCCAGATTACGCGACAGGCCATGGACGTTCTTGGCGCTCATCAATGGCCGGGCAACGTGCGGGAGCTGGAAAACGCCATCGAACGCGCCTGCGCGCTTTGCGAGGATAGCGTTATTCGTGTCACCGATCTTCCCCCCGCCTTTCAGCAGTATTTCAAAGAAAGCCCTTCGGACACGGTCTTTGAAGTACTTTCCGTGCCCTCCTCCCGCCCGAACCGCGCTCAAGCTTTGTATCCCATCAGCGGAACGTCGGCTCAGGCCGTCCCATTGACTGCGGAGGCCGTTTCCAATCGTCCGTTGGGAGCGCTCAAAACATTCCTGCGCGAACAAGAACTGGCTTACTTGAACCGCGCCCTGGCTTATACGGGAGGTGACAAGGATAAAACGGCTCAACTGCTCGACATCAGCCTCGCCACGCTGTATCGGAAGCTGTCGGAAGACGACGAAATGTAGCCTGAACCGGCCTTCAGAAAATTACGGATGCGGGGCAGAAATGTTAATCCGGTGCTTCAGACAATAGGCGGCGTTTTCCGCATATTTTTCCGCGGAGATTCTTAACGCGCGCAGTTCTTCCGTCGCGAGCGCACGCACCACTTTGGCGGGTGAACCCAGAACCAGCGAACCGGGCGGAATTTCTGTTCGCTGGGTAACCAGCGCCTGGGCCCCAATCAGAGTCTGCGCGCCAATCACCGCCCCATCCAGAATAACGGCTCCCATCCCGATCAAAACCTCATCGGCGACCGTGCAGGCGTGCACGATTGCCGAATGACCCACGGTCACATAGTTGCCCAGCAGGCACGGATAATCGTCAGCCAGATGCACCACGGCATTATCCTGCACGTTGGTGTGATGTCCCACGACAATGCGATTGATGTCGCCACGGAGGATCGCGTTATACCAGACGCTGGAATGATCACCGATTGTGACATCGCCAACCACCACCGCGCCCTGCGCGACGTAAACATTCCGACCGAACGTCGGTTTCTTGCGCAGAAAGATATCGAGTTGCCTGGCCACGTGCGGCACAGGAACCGGTTAAAACAGGAAGGGAAACAATTGCCAACAAAAAACCCGCCGGACTTGCGTCCCGGCGGGCCTGTGTCCGGTTCCTCCACGAAATCGGTTATCGGCAGGCGAAATGGTGCGGACGATGATGGTAGCCGCCACCAAAGCCGATGCTGAAACGGACGACCGGCGGGGCAACATAGACGGGCACCAGCCGAATACAAACCGGCGGCGCATAGACAACCACCGGCGCCGGTTGCACGTAAACGGGCCGAGGCGGCGCATAATAAACGGTCGTTGTGGGATACGCGTACACCGGGGCCGGTTCGATTGCCCGGGCGATCACGGCGCCGGCGACCACGCCGGTCAGTATTTTACCCGCGGTCGCCCACTCACGATCGCCGGCCGACACCGTTTGCGTTCCGCCTGCGATCACCGCCACAGTGGCCAGAGTTGCCATTAATTTTTTCATAAATTTCCTTTCGTTATCCCGGCTGATGTTCATTCTTAAACCTGCTGCTGAATCGGACTGTGCCGGTTGTTTTTTATTCACGGCGGTTGTATAAGTGGGCAGTAGTCAAGCCTGTTCCATGAAATCTGAACATGGCCATGCGCATCGTCCCGGTCGGTCGCGTCAGCGTCTGCCCCGCTCGTTCAAAGACCTGACACCCTCCAAGGCGTTCAACCCGCGCACGTTTTTCTACGAAATGGTCTGGAAAGTCCTGCTGACGCGCCGCAGGGGACAGAACAAGAAACCCGTTTTCCCGAGGCTAAACCCCGGCCAGGTCGCGCTCACCTGGATCGGTCACGCCTCCTTCCTGATTCAGTTCCATGATCTGAACGTTCTGGTTGACCCGAATTTTGCCAATTGGCTGTTTCTATTGAAGCGATTGAAACGCGCCGGGCTGAAGATCAGACATCTCCCGCCAATCGACCTGGTCCTGCTCACTCACGCGCACTTTGACCACTTCCACAAGCCGACGTTGCGCCAGTTGCCCCATCCGAAAATTGCGGTGATGCCGTGGGGCACGAGCGACCTGGCGTACGGCCTGGGTTTCGAACGCATTATCGAGCTGGAATGGTGGGAAAGCTTTGTCCGGAGCAATTGGAAAGTGACCCTGACGCCGAGCAAGCATTGGGGCGCCCGCATGCTGCGGGACGATCATCGTGGCTATGGCGGCTTCATTCTGGAACACGAAGGGCGTCGCATTTATCACGCCGGTGACAGCGCCTATTTTGACGGTTTCAAGGAAATCGGCAGGCGCCTCAAACCGGAAATTGCTTTGTTGCCCATTGGCGCCTATTTCCCCGATTCCCTCCGCCGCGTGCACATGGGACCGGACGAGGCCATGAAGGTTTTTCGCGACCTGGGCGCGCAGTGGTTGGTGCCGATGCACTACGGCACGTTCAAACTTTCCTTCGAACATATCGACGAACCGCCCCGTTGGTTGCGGGAAATCGCGAGGCAGAACGGATTGAGCGAGCGGGTCAGAATCCTCGAGGAAGGCGTTCCCCAGGTATTCTGACCGCGGCGAAAGCGCGTTCGCTGCCCGACCACTGGCCGCGGTCAGTAAAGACTCAAATGGCCCAGGGCCAGGAGGCCGTAAAACGTGTATTCGCAATCCACCGCGTCATCACCCCAGTGACCATGGAAAGCGCCTTCGTTCGTCCAGAGCGTGTCGATGTAGTCGAGGCATTTCTCCTTGATGTGTCCGAGTGAAAATTGCATCCCGGCCAGCGCGTGCAGCGCGCTGGCGGTTGAAAGCAGATCGGGCATCGGCGCGTTCGGCGCCGCCAGAAAGCCGCCCGCGGGATGAGCACGGCCCAGCAACCAGTCACCGGCCGACGCATTCACGGGCAGGGACAGGTTGCGCAGAACTGTCGCAGCCGCAGCGGTGGCGTTGGTGGAGCCGACGTTCACGTGTGGAGCGGGTGCCTTCACGGCGGCCCGTTCATTGGTCCAGGCGCCGTCCTCGGTTTCGAGGAGCTTCAAGCACGGCACCAGGCGCAGCGGTTCCGGCAGTTTCGCCCTCAAATCCTGATAGGCGCCCAGCGCCAGAAAACAGCCGTAGGCCGTGCCGAAATCCGCTCCCGCCCCGGGGTTGTAACCGCCATCCTTCGATCGAAAATCTTCGAGGCGTCGAAGCAGCGCATTTCTCCATGGGCCGGGACACGGCTCTGTCGAGTCGGGTGTTGAGACCGCCGCCCATCCGCGCGCGAGACAGCACAGGTGCACGAAGTCCAGTTCCGCGCCGTCGCCAAACGAACGCAAGAACTCCGCCGCGCGCTCAAAACTCTGAACCGTCGTCCCGGAATTCGGAACCTCCACGGCCCGCAACCCATCGAGGCCGAAAACCGTGTAGTAAAGGTCGTTCTTGCCGTTGCGGTCCCTGAATCCGCCCTCTTCGTTCTGCTGGCGCAAAAGATAATCGCGGACCAGTTCGGTGGACTCTCCGAGGAGCTTGGGCGCCAGCCGCGCGACCTGCAACATTTGGATCCGCAGGCTCATCGCGCCGGGAGGACACGCCGCGTGAAAAGCGGCATTCAGGCAACCGCAAGCGGAGCGTCCCGCTTCGCCGCGTTCTGCGCCTCAAACTCCTTGCACCAGCCTTTGATCTCGGTGTCGTTGAAGATCTTGCCGATGACGCGGCGCAGCAGGCCCTTCAGATTCGGGTTTTCCACGCCACGCAGTGAGCGAATGGCCTCCTCCTTGTAGGTCTCCAGCAGCGTGCGGGCCCGCTCGTCCGCCTTCAACTCGGTGTAAAGCGATTCCACTTTCTCCGCCGTCGCATCGGGCCGCGGCGCCCGTCGCCAAACAGATTCCAGCAGCTTTTTTGTTTCTCCCTGGGCCTTTTCGTGCGCGACGGCGAGCAGCAGGCTGGGACGTCCGCCGGCAATGTCGTTGGTATCGCCCTGCGCGCCCAGGTCGCTCAAGTCATCGCGGATTTGATAGGCAATGCCGAGCGCTTCACTGTAAGAACACAAAACGTCCGAGACTTCTGCGTGCTGTCCGCTCCCGGCATAAAGCGCGCCCAGGCGCAGCGCCACTTCGAACGCCGGCGCCGTCTTGTGGCGGAAGATGTCGAGGACTTGCAACGAAGTGAGCGGCGCCGGTTGTCGCGCCCAGCACAGTTCGGCCCCTTGACCGCGACAAAGCTGGCGCTGCCCTTGCGCCGCCACCAGCAGCATCTCCGATTTCTGTTGCGGCGACGCCTTGCAGGAACCGATCAGCCGATAACCTTCGCCAATGAGCAGATCGCCTGCATTGAGCGCCACCGGCACGCCGTATTCTTCGTGCAACGTCTTTTCGCCGTAACGCATCGTGTCGTTGTCCTCGATGTCATCATGGATCAGCGACGCCTTGTGGAAACATTCGACCGCCACCGCGATTTTTTTGATATCGTCGGGAAGCCCGGCGCCCGGGTCGCGGCGGAGCGCCTGGAACGCTGCGACGCTCAGAAAGGGCCGCCACCGCTTGCCGGCTCGCAACAGCCAATCGCGCGCGATGCGTTCGGTTTCGCCTTCGGCGTTCCCCAGGACGAGGTCCAGCGAGGCGGGGCTGAACCAGAAGTCCACCTCGTCCCGCAGCGCCCCCAGATCGAGCCGTCGTGTGCGGTCTTCGCTGGTGAGATGGATGTATTCCCAGACCCAGTCGAGGTCCACCGTGGTATCGATGCAATCGTCCTGCAGCAGGGGAATGGCCACGCCGGGAATGGCCGCCGCTTCCATGTAGGGAAACGCGCGTTCGAGCACGCTCAGGCAACTGACGCCCACGATCGCTTCGATCTTGCCGGTCTGAATGAGCGACATGACGATGGCGCTGCCTTCTGCCACCAGCACCGCGTAACCGAGCTTTTCCGCTTCGCTCTGCAAATCCTGAATGGTGCACAGCCCGCATTGTTTGCACAGCAATCCGAATTCATCGAATGGCGCCGGGCATTTGCTTTCGACGCGCAGGCATTTGGGCAGCAACAACAGGCGGCGTTCGTAGGGGACGGAGGCGAGGGCTTCCCGCCACATCTCATTGTTGATCAGGACTCCGATGTAATCGCGATAAATCGGGTCGCAGGGCAGCAGCCCCACCACCCGATCGGCGTGTTCCTTGAGCTGTTCCACCGGCAGGGGCGGCACCGGGTTGTATTCCGCCACGTAGTGCCGGATGAATTGCAGGATGCCGTTCCGTTCCATCGGCGTTTGCGGAACATTTTTCTTGGGCGGACGGAAACGCTGTTGAACCACGTGGCGCGGAATGCTGAACGAGATAGGCTGCATACTCTTAATCTGATAACGCGTGGCTTTGCTTCTTCACCGGCTCCGGCTGTCGTAGCCGATGATTCACTGTGGCAACGGTGTGGTCGAGTTTTGTTTTCAAGCGGCGCGCGGTCTCTTCGACGTCGTGAGTCATTTTCTGATACGCGCCAAAGTCGCTGAACCAGTACTTCTTCGCAAGCCGATACATCCAGTGCTGCTCCGGCACTTCCTCGCCCGGCAGCCACTGGCTGAAACGCGGCTTCATGCTCTCCAGCTCGGTCATGGCCCTGCCTCGAACCGTGGTGTCGCGCGCACCATGTTTCACCACGAGCGCCTTCACCAGATCGGGCCGTTCCAAAACCACGCAACCGCGCGTCGCCTTTGCCGACAATTCGCGAAAATCGCGCAGGAACGCCGAGTCGCGCATGGTCTCAAAAACCCCGCGCGAATCGCGGATGTTCTCCACCGCGAATTGAATGATCGGACAGGGCTCGATGTCGCCGCGCGGACTGATGTGATGACTCACGCCGGTGGCCATCGGGCAAAGCGCCCGGCCGTCGTGGTCGTAGTAGGCATCGACAATGGCGATGGGCATTTTCGCGCGCATTTCGACAATGAATTTCCGCACGCGCACCAGTTGGTCGGGCCGCAAGGCGAGTTGCGGATTCATCTTCGGCCCGACCGGGCGGTAGGTGTGATACCAGACGTAATGCACGCCCCGGTCGATCAGTTCGCGCAGCCACTGTTCGGTCAGCAGTTCGTCGATATTCGATTGGCAGACGCTCGTGGCCACACCGGTAAGAAGCCCGGCCCGCAGGCAATGTTCCAGACCGCGCAGGGTCTTGTTGAACACCTCCTTCTTCCCGCGCCGTTCGTCGCTCGTCATTTCGCGGCCTTCAATGCTGACCAGCGGCGTGGCGTTGCCCAACTGGCGCAAGCGGTTGGCGACCTTCTCCGTGATGAATTGGCCGTTGGTGAACAGTTGAAAGTAACAATCCGGATGCGCCGCCAGAAGGTCGAGCAACGCCGGGTGCATGAACGGTTCCCCGCCGAGTATGCCGAAGAAAGCGTTGCCGTGCTGTTTGGCGTCGGTGATGGTGCAATTCAGCGTGTCGAGGTCGATGGCGTCCTTCTCCTCCACGTCCACCCAGCAGCCCTGGCAGCGCAGGTTGCACGAGTTGATGATGGAAAGGTAGAGGAACGGCGGGAAGTATTCGCCGCGTTTGATGCGCCGCTTGAACTTTTCGACCGACAACATTCCGCGCACGCCGAAGTTCCACGCGAACTTCCACAAGCAACGCTTGTCGGTTGTGCGGAGAATTCGGGTGGCGAGCCGGGGAAACATTCGATTTGAACTTCAGCGAAACAGGTGGACCGCCAGGATGGCTCCGGCAACTGCACACAAAACCGTCAAAACGAGTTTGATGCCCAACGTCGGTCGAAGCTCGAATGATTTCTCTTTCATAAATTCTGACCGGCCAGCGCCGCCTGGGCCCTGGCCTTCGCTGCTTCCGCCCGGCGCTGAATTTCCTCCGGCGACGGCAGTGACATCAGCACCTCCGGCGGGATGTCGCCGGCGCTGGCGAGTTTCACGAGGCATTTCTGGCGTTCCTGGAGCGCTTTGTCCGCGTCACGTTCCTTGGAGAAACGCGACTTCGCCTTTTCACTGCGTTCGCGCAGCATCGCATAGACATCGCCGCCGAGCAGCGCCGAAATGTCGATCTTCATCTTCTCGCGCTGGAGATCGGCGTCGCTCACCACGTCGCCGTTGATGGGGCCGGCTTTGTACTTCGGGAACATGATGGCGGCTTCCGGGCAGACGCGCGAGCAGGCGGGGCAGTTGGTCTTGCAATTGTCGTTGTTCTGGACCTGGATCCGCTGCTGCTCGTCCACGCCATAGACGCCGAACAGGCAGAAGCTCAGGCATTGCATGCAGTTCGTGCAGCGGTCGTAGTCGATGACCGGGAACCACGGTTTCCAGTCGCCGTGCCTCGCGGCATTGGTCTCGGCCCGAACCTTCTCGACGGCGTCCGCAACTCGATTGACGTCGAAGCCGGTAATGTCCTGGAAGCGGATGTTCACCTGGCCGTCGGCGTCTTCAGCTTGCGGTGGCCTGCCCTCGTCGAAGCGCCCCAGCACCAGCAATGAAGCCCGGTCGGCCGGCGCGACACCGCCATCGCCGCCCACGCGCGTCACCGCAAAACCTTTCTCGAGCAGCGCCGTCAGGGCGGCGAAGCGGTCGGAAATCTCGAGCGGCTGTGCGCCGTTGCCTTCGTAGAGGACGATGCGAAGAGTGGTTTGATCTTTGAGGGACATGGCTGATCACCGTGTGAATGACGAAATCCGAATGACAATTGATGAAGAAAACTCGAAACCCGAACAACAGAAAAGCTGCCGCGAGCGAGAACGGACCGGTTCGGTATTCGTCATTCGGAATTCTTTCGTCATTCGGATTCAGGCATTCGTCGTTGGCGTGGCCGCCGGGTCAGCGGGCAGCTCCGTCGCGGTCGGACGCGTCGCTTTTCCCTCCGGCAGATTCGGTTTGAGTTCCGGGTTGAACAGCGCCCTCCAAACTTCCTCGGCGCTTTGCGCGCGCATGTTCGACACTTCCGTCGAACCCGGCGACAAGTCCGCCTTCGCCGAGTGAAAAAGCCATTTGACTGCGCGCGGGTAACAGGCGGCGATCTTCACCGCGCCGCCTTCAGCCAGCCGTTTCAGCGAGGGATCGTGCCGCGCAGACAATTCGCAGAGATCGGCCACGGCGTCGAAGGCGACACCCGATTCGCACAGTTTCTGCAAGACGGCTTGCTTCACTTCTTTCGGCACGACCTGGGCGTAGGTGCAGTTGCAGAACAGAATGCGCGGTGGCGTCGTCATGATTTGTCCGCCCAGTCTAACATTGTTTCAATTTGGCGCAACGGGCGCATTTGTCCCGACGCGTTGTGGGCCGCTCAGGTCAAAGCCGTCAGCCGATGCGTCGGTTGCGGCTTGCCCGGACGAAAATGTTCCAGATGCTCCAGTTTCGCGTCCAGGCCCGGGAAACGTCCTGCCAGGCCGGCCACGGCTTTCTCGACCGCGTCGCGGAGAAGGTCAGGCGACGCCTCGGCGCGCAGGTTGACGATGAGTTGGCCGCTGTGCACGGGTTCTTCGAGGGCTAATGACACCTCGGGCACATAATCGTTACGCACAAGATTGACAACCGCAATATCGGCCAAACCGCGGTCCGGGCTGAACGTCATTTTCAGATGGGCCACCTCGGCGCCCTCGCCCCGCAACCGCTCCTGGATCCGGTCGGCCAGCCCTTTCAGCACGGCATTCGCATCGAAGGCGTTTTCGCCGGCCAATTGCACCGTGCCATTCAACCAGCCGAGCAACGCCTCGCCTTCGGCGTACAGCTCGTAATCGACCTCCATTGCCGCGCGTGCCATTTGTTCGCCGGCCGTCAGGCGACTCAACCACGCGTCGAGGCCTTCCCCTCCCCGCGCCGACGCTTCCAGGAGCGCCCCGCGCGGAAACTCAGCCGCCAGTCTGTCGCGTAACTCTTGTCTCCCGGCGCCGTCCAGCAGATCGCACTTGTTGATGACGATGATGTCGGCTTCTTCGAGTTGTTTGCGATAGATATAGAGCACCTTCTCGGAAAACTTGCCGCCCTGTTCCAGTCCGAAGACGCGCTGCGCGCGAATCGGGTCCACCAGCACGCTCAGGGGGGCGATGGAAAAGCTGTCGCCGTAGATGCGTCGCAGCGGATAGGTCACCGTCGCCACCAGATCGGTGCAACTGCCAACCGGCTCGGCAATGAACACATCCGGTCGGCTGGCGGCGGTCAATTTGTTGGCCGCCTCCACCAGCGAATTGAACCGGCAACAAAAGCAGCCGCCGGGAATCTCCTCGGTCGCAAATCCGCGCGACCGCAGCATGGCTGTGTCCACCAGTTCGCTGCCCTGGTCGTTCGTGATCAGGCCGACCCGCAGTCCCCGATCGGTGAGTCGCTGTGCCAGCCGCGCCACGGAGGTCGTCTTTCCGGCGCCGAGGAAGCCGCCGATCATGATGTAGCGCGCCTTGTCCGTCGTCCGTCGTCCGTCGTCCGTTGCTTCTGCTGCGGACAACGGACTGCGGACAACGGACGAATTCGGCTTCCTGCTTCGAACTTCAGATTTCGCAGTCCGGCTCATTTGATTTCCTCGGCCTTTTGTTTTTCCAGAATCCTGTCGATGGTCTTGTCCAGCATGGCGCGATAACCATGGACGTCCACGCATTTCGCGTCAGGCTTCCCTTTTACCACATAAAGCCAGCCCGCGCCATACGGGTCTTTGTTCACGACGTTGATTTTTTCCCTCAGCAGGGGGTTGGCGCCGGCGAAGGTCCCTTCAGCGACGCAGAACAGGTCGGAGATGGCCTTGAATCCTTCGATCCAGCCGAGGACCTGGCCCGCCTGCACCGGGGCGCCCGGCTCGATTTCGAAACCGTGGTCCACCATCTCACCCAGCATCCGCACAGCGAACTTGGTGAATCCGACGCGCCGCAGTTCCCCCTCCGGCCGGGCAATCCAGCAATGTGACGGGCTGTAAAGATAATCCACCGGCAGTTGCGTCACGAAATGCGAGCGTTTGTAGTGGAGCGTCTTTGGTATCTCGGCTGCCATGCTGTGCTGCGTTCACCAAACCACATTAAATAGGACTCGAAAAGGAGGATGTTTCGTGGTTTATTGCCGCCCATGCACGGTGATGAGCGATGGGCGTTGAAATATCGGGCCAGGTGATTTACTTCGATCACAACGCCACCACGCCGATGCTGCCGGAAGCGCGGCGGGCCTGGCTGGAGGCGGCCGACCAATTCATCGGCAATCCCTCCAGTCCTCATCGCATCGGCAGCCGGGCCGACGCGGCGATCACCGCCGCCCGTCAGCGCCTGGCGGAAATCCTGGGCTGCGACGCGCTCGACCTCGTCTGGACCTCCGGTGCGACGGAATCGAACAACACCGTGCTCCACCATTTCGGGCGCACGCTTCTTCCGGACGCGGAGGTCTGGGTCTCCGCCATCGAACATCCGTGCGTGATCGCGTCCACGAAACATTACTTCCCGAAACGGCATCGGCTGATTCCCGTCACCCAGGAGGGTGTCGTGGATTTGAACTGGCTGACGGAAGAGATGGCGCATGCCCGCCCGGGGCTGGTGGCAATCATGGCCGCGAACAACGAGACCGGCGTTCTCCAGCCCTGGCGTGAGGCGCAGGCGATTTGTCGCCAGTGGGAGGTTCCGTTCTTTTGCGACGCCGCACAATGGATCGGGAAACTGCCGGCGAAAGGCTTGGGCGAATGCGATTTGACCAGCGGTGCGGCGCACAAGTTCGGCGGGCCGAAGGGAGTCGGTTTTCTCAAATGCCCGGCGAAAGGCCGCGTCGAACCCCTGATGCGCGGCGGGCCGCAGGAAGAAGGACGACGCGCCGGGACGGAAAATGTGTCCGGAATTCTTTCGATGCTCGCCGCCCTCGAAGCGCGCCTGGCAACGATGTGTCCCGACAGTCAACCCAGCCCCGACCCATCCCGGGAGGGGGGCAACGTCAAACCAGGCCTGGATCGTTCCACCGTCGGGAGGGCCAAGGGGTCGGCCCGTAAGATCGCTTCCAAAACGGCGTTTGACTCGGAGGCTGTTCAACAGCGCCTCGCGTGGCGCGACGCGTTCATCGAACGCATGTTGAAGGCTCTGCCCGGCGCCCAAGTGGTCGGCCGCGCTCAGCCGCGGCTGTGGAATACCGTTTCGGCGCTGATGCCCGCCGCGGACCGCCAGCAGCGCTGGGTGGTAAAGCTCGACAAACTGGGATTCGCCGTTTCAACCGGCTCGGCGTGTTCCAGTGGCAAGGAGGAACCGTCGCACGTCATCGCGGCAATGGGCCATTCCCCGCACGAAGCGGGTCGCGTCTTGCGTTTCAGCAGCGGCTGGGAGACGACGCCGGACGACTGGAACGCTTTGCTGGAAGGTCTGAAGACGGTTTATCGAGGAATGCGGAACGGCTGAAGCCGAACGGGACCGATCCTGCGTCCGGGTTTTCCGAATCGCGCGCTCATTCCGTAAGAACGACACGGAGACAGGCTCCGGCCTCACGTCGGGCTGTCCAACCGCCCGTATTTCCGCATTTCCGGCCAGATCAGGGCGGTGGCAATGACCACGAGGATTGTCCCCACGCCGCCGGAAACGACCGAAAAAATCGGCCCGCAGAAGTGGGCGACGAAGCCGGATTCAAATCCGCCGAGTTCGTTCGACGTGCCGATGAACAGGCTGTTCACGGCCGACACCCGCCCGCGCATGGCGTCGGGCGTGAGCAACTGCACCAGCGTGTGCCGAACCACGACGCTGACGTTGTCCACCGCGCCGCAGACGAACAGCATCGCGAACGAAAACCAGAACCATTGGGAAAAGCCGAAGGCGATCGTCGCCAGACCGAACACCATGACGGCCCAGACCAGGGCACGACCGGCCTTTTGCAGCGGCGGCTTATGGGCCAGGTAAGCCGCCGAGACCACCGACCCGAGCGGCAAAGCGGCTTGTAAAATGCCCAGACCGGTCGGGCCGGACCGCAGAATGTCTTTGGCATAGACCGGCAACAGCGCGGTCGCGCCGCCCAGCAGCACGGCGAACATATCAAGCGTGATCGTGCCGAGGATGATCTTGGTCCGATGCACGAATCTGAAGCCGGCAAGCAGGCTCGCCAGCGACATTTCTTCTTTTGCCACCACGGCCTGCCGGCTGCGCACCAGCGCAATCAAGGTCAGGCAAATCAGCGTCGCCGCCGCGTTGATCGCGTAAACCACCACCGCCTGGCGCGTGAGCGCAATCAACGCTCCGCCGGCCGCCGGCCCGAGCACCGATGAAAGATGGAAAGCGCCCGTGTTCCACGTCACCGCCCGGGAAAAAATCCGCCGTGGCACCAGTTGGGGAAGGAAGGCCTGGCTGGCCGGCCAGAGAAAGGTGCGCGCGATCCCGGCCGCAAAAAGGCAGCAATAGATCCACGGCACATCGGCATGAAAGGCGGAGATCAGCATCAAACCCAGACTCGACAGCGTGGCGAGAAAGACCATGCCGAGAATGGTGCGTTTGCGTTCGTAATTGTCCGCCACGTGGCCGGCTGGCAGAATGAGCAATAACATCGGCACCATCTGTGTCAGCCCCACCAGGCCCAGGGCGAGGGACGACCCCGTGCGTTCATAAAGTTCCCAGCCCACAGCCACCGTCAGCATCTGTTGTCCCAACGCCGCAATGAACCGCGCAATCAGATAGAGGGAAAAATCCCGGTTTCGCAGCACGGCGTAGGGACTCTCTCTCCGGGTGGCGTCCGCGGGTGGTAGCGGTTCAGTTAGTGGCCCGGATTCCATTGTCGTGCAAACAAAGCACCTTCGCGCGCCGAACTCAAAGCCAAAGCACCGGTTCGTAGCTCATCGTCGTCGCGGCGAGTTGCCCTTTCCGGCGACTGCTCGCCGGCCCTGATCCAAATGGACGGCTCACGCCCCCGACCTTCCTCACCCCGGTTCATGGGAATGGGTACAATTATTGTTATAGCTATAACATATTTTGTACCCTGCCCCGAGTGGGGTTGAGGCTTGGCGAGCGAACGGACGGGCCGAATCTGGCAGTTCACCGCCGGGGCGGCGCGGGCCTAGATCTTCAAGCCTTGCGGCGCCATGGGCAGCGAACGCAGGCGGACGCCGGTGGCGTCGCAGATCGCGTTGCCGACCGCCGGGGCAATTCCGATGATGGGCGTCTCACCCGCCCCGGTTGAGGGCAGGTCTTTGCGATCGAGCAAAACGATGTCGATTTGGGGAGCGTCGCTCGGCCGCGGCACGCGGTACTGGGAAAAGTGCGGGTTGAGAACTTTGCCGTTGTCAAAGCGGATCGCTTCGTACAACGCGCCGCCCAATCCCATCACAATCGCGCCTTCGTTCTGGTTTTTCAGGTGATCGGGGTTCAGAACCGCGCCGCACTCGAACGCCTGCACCACGCGGACCACCTGGACCTTTGCGCCGGCGCGGGCCACCGCGATCTCGGCGCAGGTCGCGAGGTAAGCGCCCTTTTCAAATCCGCCGGCGATGCCGAAGCCGTGATCGGGCGGCGGTTTGCTCCTGCCCCAGCCAAACGTTTTCGCCGCCATCTCCAGCACGGCCCGCAGGCGCGCGTCCTGGAGATTTTTCAGACGAAACTCGAGCGGATCCATCCTGGCCAGGCGGGCCAATTCATCGATATGCGACTCGCGCGCAAAGTGGTTCGCGGTGGAAGCCAGCGCGCGGTACGAACCCTGACGCAGGGGCGCGCGCGCCTGGTGAAACTCGGTTTTCTGGTTGGGAATGTGGTAAAGGGCGCGAAGGCCGGCTCCGCCGGAGTTGTAGTTGTGACATTCCCACCCGGTGATCGTGCCGTCGCTGCTGATGCTGCTGGTGATGTCGATCACGCCCGCCGGACGAAAGTACGCCCAGGTGAACTCCTCTTCGCGCGTCCAGACGAGCTTCACGGGTTTGCCGGCGGACCTTGCCAGACGCGCTGCTTCAACGGCCGCTTCACCGGTGTGCTTCCCGCCGTAACCGGAACCGGTATCGGGCACGATCACGCGAACGCGCTCCGCCGGGAGGCGGAAGACCTGCGCGAGTTCGTCCCGCACGCCAAAGGGGCGCTGCGTGCCGGTCCACACCGTCAGTTTGTCGTCCTTCCATTCAGCCACGGCGGCGCGCGGCTCCAGCGGCGCATGGGCGATGTACGCCACCGTGTAGGTCTGCTGCAACCGGTAATCCCCGGCGGCCGGTTTTTCTTCGCCGGGGTCAGCCTTTGGAGCGGCCGAATCGCCGCTGCTTTGCGAGCCGGGCGCCTTGCCCCTCAAATGTTCGAAAAGTTCGCGCTCGGAAATCTGCGGCGTGGTTTTCCACTCGGCGCGAAGGGCGGCGATGGCCTGCGCGGCGGCGTGTTCGGTTGGCGCCGTCACGCCGACAAAATCGCCGTCGCGAACGACCGTGACGCCCGGAAGAGCCTCGGCCTGCTTTGCGTCGAGCGAGGCGAGCGACGCGCCAAAAGCGGCGGGCCGCAGCACTTTGCCGTGGAGCATCCCGGGAAGCCGGACGTCCGGCGTGTATTTGTGTTTTCCGGTGACAAAATCGCGTCCGTCAACCTTGGGGACAGGTGTGCCGGCGATTTTCCAATCGGCGGCGCGAGTTGTTGGTGAATCGTCGGCGACCGCTTTCAACAACTTCTGGCCTTTGGTCAGCTCGCCGAAGCCGGCGGACTGTTTCGTTTCTCCATGAACGATCCTGCCGTCGGCGGCGATGAGCGATTTTCGGTCCGCCTTCCACAATCCGGCGGCCAGGTCGATCAGCAGTTCGCGCGCGGTGGCGGACACCTTGCGGAGCTGAACCGCCATGTCGGGGGTCGTCCGGCTGCCAAATGTCCCGGCGTCGAACGGCGTCAATTCGGTGTCCGCCATCGTCAAGTGAATCGAGCTGATGGGAAGGCGCAGTTCCTCGGCGACGACCTGCGTGAGCGACGTGCGAATGTTCTGGCCCACCTCGGCTTTGCCGGTGAAAACCGTCACGACACCGTTTTCACCGATGTGCAACCAGGCGCCCAGTTCCGGTGGGCGACGCTGGCCAAAGCCGCCGCGGCGCCGTCCGCCGCCCGACTCCTGCGCCAGCGCTTCTTCGAGCAGCAACAGGACGACAATGCCGCCGCCGAAGACTTTGAAGAAGTCGCGTCGGGCCAGATCGAAATGATAAATGGGCGCCGCGTGGAGTTCGTAGCGCTCCGGTTCCACCGCGTGGTCGGGCAGCAATGTCTCGCTCGTAGTCATTTCAAGCCTCCCGTCCTGCCGGAAGTCGCGGGCTGGGCGTCTCCGGGCATGGCTGCCGCGCGTTTGATGGCCGCAATGATTCGCGGGTAGGTGCCGCAACGACAAATGTTCCCCTCCATGAAGCGAACGATTTCCTCCTCAGTCGGGTGGGGGTTCTTTTTCAACAAGGCGACACCCGACATGATCATTCCCGAAGTGCAGTAGGCGCACTGCATGGCGCCGACTTCGAGAAATGCTTCCTGCAACGGATGCAGGCGCCCGCCTTGTTCCAGCGCTTCGATGGTGGTGATTTTCTTCTGGCCAACACTGCCGACGCGCAGGCGGCAGGAGTGCGCCGGCAAGCCCTCCAGCAACACCGTGCAGGCGCCGCATTGGCCTTCACCGCAACCATACTTGGTCCCGGTCAGGTCGAGGTCGTCGCGAAGCACGCTGAGCAAACTGCGCTCAGGATCGGCATCGACGCCGCGCGTCGTCCCATTGACATGAAGTTCAGTGACCTTCGACATAAACGAACCCGCTTCAGCGCACCGAAGGATACGTTATCAGAGACGCGGGCGATCGATAATCGGTTTCTTCATTCTTTTTTTCCAGTCACATTTCAAACCTTCAACCCATGCCGGGAACCAGCACTGCCGCCCCTTGCAGTTTGCCCCCGCGCAAGCGGGTCAAGGCCTCGTTGGCCGCCGTCAAGGGAAACGTCTGCGTCCACGTGCGGACGGGGACCTTCGGCGCGATGGCCAAAAACTCCTCGCCGTCGCGGCGGGTCAGGTTCGCGACCGAACAAATCGTGCGCTCGCCCCAGAGCAGTTCGTAGGGAAACGCCGGGATCTCGCTCATGTGAATGCCGCCGCAGACGACGGCGCCGCCTTTTTCGACCGCGCGTAGCGCCTGCACGACCAGTTGACCTGCCGGCGCGAAGATGAGGGCGGCGTCGAGCGGCGCCGGCGGAGCCTGGTTCGAATCCCCGGCCCACACCGCGCCAAGTTCGCGCGCGAACTGTTGCGCCTCAAGATCGCCCGGCCGCGTGAAAGCGTAAACTTCGCGGCCCTGATAACGCGCCACCTGGGCGACGATGTGCGCCGCCGCGCCAAAGCCGTATATGCCCAACCGCTTTGCCTCGCCGGCCTTCAGCAGCGAACGGTAGCCAATCAAACCGGCGCAGAGCAGTGGCGCGGCTTCGGCATCGGAGTAGAAATCAGGCAGTGGAAAACAGAAACGTTCATCGGCCGAGGCAAGCTCCGCGTAGCCGCCGTCCACGGTGTAGCAGGTAAAGCGGGCCTGCTCGCAAAGATTTTCATGGTCGGCGCGACAAAAGCGACATTCGCCACAGGTCCACCCCAGCCACGGAATACCGACGCGCGCGCCAACGACGAAGCGTTCGGCGCTCTCGCCGCGCTCGAGGACTTCGCCGACGATCTCGTGGCCGGGGACGAGCGGCAGTTTTGGGTGGGCCAGTTCGCCCTCGACCACGTGCAGATCGGTGCGGCAGACGGCGCAGGCGCGCACGCGGACGAGCACCTCGCCAGC
>DASPXS010000428.1:0-3910 GCA_035637175.1 Haliangiales bacterium
CGGCCACGTTGCTGCCGATGTCCGATCCGCGCGCGAAGGAAGTTGCGCCCGGCCTCACGCCCGAAGATATGTCGGCCGCCATGCACTGCGTCACGCCGGATGGCCGCATTTATCGCGGCGCGCGCTGCGTCCGTTACCTGGGGATGCGCATGCCTTTGTTGGTTCCGCTGGCGTTGGTTCTCTGGTTTCCCGGTGTGATCCGGGTCGCGGAAAAAGTTTACGCCTGGGTCAGCCGCAATCGTTACGTTCTCAGCCGTGTTTTCGGTTGCAAGGAAGCCTGCGCTGTCCTGCCGCAACGCGAGCGGCGCAACGAAAAGGAAATCCAAACCGCAAGCACCAAGCCGTGATGCGTGAAACGTGTTGTGTGTTGCGTGAGCGCGGCGCATCGGAGATTTTGGGCCTTGGACTTTTCCACACGACTTCGCAACGCGCTGGAACTGGCCCGCAAAGAATTGCTCGCCGCGCGGGGGCCGCACGGGCATTGGACCGGCGAACTTTCCAGCAGCGCGCTTTCCACCGCCACTGCTGTGACCGCGCTCGCCGTGGTCGAACGTGAATCGGGCGATCCCTCACGCACCACACATTACACGTCACGCATCGCCCGCGGTCTCGATTGGCTCGCCCGCAATGTCAACGCCGATGGCGGCTGGGGCGACACAACGCTCAGCCTCAGCAACATCAGCACCACAACGCTCTGCTGGGCGGCGTTCGGCATCGCGCCCGGCGCGGATGAAAAATATAGCGCGATCGTCGCAGGCGCGGAGCAGTGGCTGACTCGACATGCGGGCGGTGTCGATCCGGACAAACTCGCGTCTGCCATCATCCGGCGCTACGGCAAGGACAGAACGTTTTCCGTGCCGATTCTCACCACCTGCGCCTTGAGCGGGCGACTCGGCTCCGGCGCAGCGGCGTGGAAATGGGTTCTGCCGCTGCCATTCGAACTGGCCGCGCTGCCGCACCAATTTTTCGCCGCCTTGCGGCTGCCGGTGGTGAGTTACGCGTTGCCGGCGCTCATCGCCATCGGTCAGGCGCGGCATCATCATCTCCCGTCGCGCAATCCGTTCGCTCGCATTGCCCGAAATCTGACTCGCAGACAGACCGGGAAGGTTTTGACGGAGATTCAACCTTCGAGCGGCGGGTTTCTCGAAGCCACACCCCTGACCAGTTTCGTGGTGATGAGTCTGGCGGGCAGCGGCCAGGTCAACCATGCCGTGACCACGAAAGGCGTCGAGTTTCTGCTCGCCTCCGCGCGCGCGGATGGCAGTTGGCCCATCGACACGAATCTCGCGACCTGGGCCACGACGCTCTCGGTGAATGCGCTGGCGTCCGGGAGCGCAGCCGCCTCGGCTGCACCGGTCGGCGCCCGCGCCGACCGGACCGAAACGGGGCGCGAAGAACGCGACGGCGAAGTCCCCAACACGCCACGCGAATCTTCTGTCCTCCCAACAACATCTGTGGCCCCGGAATTTGTCCTGACTGCGGAAGAACGGCGCGTAATCGTCCAATGGTTGTTAAAACAGCAATATCGCGGGTTGCATCCCTACACTCACGCCCGGTCCGGCGGTTGGGCGTGGACCGATCTGCCCGGCGGCGTGCCCGATGCCGACGACACGGCAGGCGCGTTGCTCGCGCTTAAGAAACTTTCCTCGCCGGAGTCACAGCGCACCCCTGGCCCCTCCCAAGGAGGGGAACAACCCGGAGAGGCGGGCCCGGTAGCGGGCTCCACTCCCGCAGATGTGTTTGGGGCGAGTAAAGACGCCGTGCTCCACGCCGCCATCGCCGGCATCATCTGGCTGCTTGATCTGCAGAACTCTGACGGGGGCATTCCCACGTTTTGTCGCGGCTGGACGAACCTTCCGTTCGACCGCAGCGCGCCGGACCTGACCGCGCACGCGTTGCGGGCTTGGAATGCGTGGCTTCCCGAACTTTCGCCTGAATTGCGGCGCCGGGTTCGGCGAGCGATCGAAAAAGGGGTGCGTTACCTGACGCGCACGCAACATCGGGACGGTTACTGGAATCCGCTGTGGTTCGGCAATCAGCACACGCCGGACGAAACCAATCCCGTTTACGGCACGGCGCGGGTGGTGATCGCGCTGGCGGAAATGGCAGGGCAGGTGTCGCGCCTGCCCGGCTCAACCGGCACGACGAAGGGCGGGAACGATCGGCAGGTCTTCGCGACATCGCGGTCGGAATTTTTCGACCCAGGCAAGTTGGCGACGCTCCTTTCATCGTTAATTGAAAAGGGCGCGAGCGGGCTCGTGACCGCGCAGAAGCCCGACGGAAGCTGGGGCGCGCCGGGCAATGGACCCGCCTCCGTCGAAGAAACCGCGTTGGCAGTCGAGGCGCTGGCGGCAATCGCTGCAAGCGACGCGGGTAGCGACCCGGTTCGGAAGGCAGCGATGCGCGGCGCGAACTGGCTGATTGAAAAAGTGGAGAACGGCGAGTGGCGGCAACCTTCGCCCATCGGTTTTTACTTCGCGAAGCTCTGGTATTACGAACGGCTCTATCCGCAAGTCTTCACAGCCGGGGCGCTGGCGCGAGTGGCGAGCATGCTGATCCCACAAACGAATCCAACGCAATCGAAGGCGTCCGGTCTATGAAAATGTTATTCTCCTCGCCTCAGGGTCCCGTGGTTGGGCTGTTAAAGGATTTGTTGGATAAGGCTGGCATCCCCTGCGAAGTCCGCAACGAGAACGCGTATTCAAATTTCCCGGGAGCTGTTTTCTATCCCGAACTCTGGATTCTGAATGACGACGATTTTTCGAAAGCCTCCGAAATACGCGACACTTTGCGCGGCTCTTCCTCCGAGAACCTCCGTCCGTGGATTTGCTCTGTTTGCGGAGAGGAATCGGAAGGTCAATTTAATTCGTGCTGGAATTGCGGAGCCGACCGGGATGCCGCCACTCGATAATGCTCGATGGCCGCCGCCGGCGCCCATCGGTTTTTAATTCGCGAAGCTCTGGTATTACGAACGGCTCTATCCGCAAATCTTCTCGGTTGCGGCGCCAGCGCGGGTCGCGCACGTATTCAAGATGAGGACGGCTCCTGCGCTGAAAGTGGAAAACGCCAGTTGAACGTATTGACCTGACCCGGCAGACTTGCAAAGTAAGCCTTGAAAAGCACCGTGGCTGAGTTGGACATGTCGGCCGCAAAGCTCATGGACGTCGGAGAGAAGAAGGCCCTCGCGGACACAAAGAAATACGGCTGTCACGCCATCCACGTGCTTGCCGAAGGTGACTTACCGCCATTCTCGTACTCCGTTGGAATCCAGCGGTCATCAGGTGCTCACGAACTGGCCGTCATCGGACTCAAGCGCCCACTTGCTCACTTCATTTTGAACGAGTACAATCAACGTGTCCGCACAGGTGAGCGATTCGTACCGGGGCAGTTCGCGTCAGGATTTGTCGAAGGCTTCAAGTGCCAGTTCCGCCCGGTGCACCGATCGCACTACCGCGCTTACTTCGGCTGGAATGTCTGGCTCTACAAAGGTAACAGGTTCAAGATCCTTCAATTGGTTTACCCAACCACGGACGGCGTGTGGCCCTGGGATGCTCGAGCAACCGAATGGTTCCGCACCTGGCAGCCACTACTTGAGCGGCCCATCGCCCGCGTGACACGCGAATAACAGCCGCATCAAGCCCGCTGGGAAAGACAGTCTTGGGCGGATCGGATTGCGACAGTGAGGCGCAGCGAATTGACAGAACCTCAGGGAACGGTTTCATTGCGTGCACTCAACCCCTCCACGATCACTCGCGCCAGGGAAGGAATAATCTCGCGTTCGTTGGCGTGGTCGGTGGTGAAGGTGACGAGCACAAACTTCGCGCCGTCGGGCAATTCAATGTAAGCGGCGTCATGGCGCGTTCCGCTGGTCCAGCCGGCCTTTGACCAGAGCTTCGCGCCCGGCGGCAAC
>DASPXS010000429.1:0-8968 GCA_035637175.1 Haliangiales bacterium
AGTTAATTTGAAGCCTGCGGATTTGGCAAATTGAAAGCGGTCGAGCCGTCAGACCGGCACACCATTGTCCGGCGGGAGGCCGTTCCGGTTGCGTCGTTCTTCTATCGATTGGAAGGCGTTCAGGACCAGACTCTGCCAGTCTCCCTGGATCGTGATGCGTGAAGGGCGGGCGCGTTGCGTTTCGTCCACCCTGCCGCCGCGCCAACTGAGGATTTCGTTGAACGCCGCGAATCCTTCTTTGCAGCCCGCCCCGGAAGGCGGTATGACTTCGGCGTGCACGATCTCTCCATCGGTCAGGTGAATCCGGCCCAGGGTGCCCTCGGGCGCGGTGAAATCGAGACGAACGGAAGCGCGCGCAAGGCACTTGAGCTGGATCACGTCCAGGGCGCTCAGATGTTGCAGGGAAGCGGCGAAGGAGGTATCGAAGGAGGAGGCGGAGGAAGGTTCTGAGGAGGGGGGTTCCGCCCCCTGCAGATGGCTGGCAATCCGGCGGGCGAGCAGACGCACGTCCACAGGCTTTTCCATGAAATGCAGGACTCCGAAATCGGACGCCTGCTGACGATACTTGGGCAAGGGCATGGCCGTGACGATGGCAACGCCTGCCCCGGGATTTCGCGCGGCAATTTCCGGCAGGAAATCGATCCCGCATCCGTCGGGCAGTTGGATGTCCACGACGAAAAAATGAAAATCGTACGTCTTCAACAGCACGCGCGCCTCATAGAGCGACTGGGCGCGCATGACGACACAATCCGGAAGCTGAACTTCAAGCGCGCGGCCCATCGCCACCGACGTTACAAAGGCATCCTCGAGCAGGAGTATCCTCTGGCTATTCATGCCGGCATCACTCAAACGCCAAATCGTGGAGGGGTCGAGGCAAAAATATCGGCTAAGGGCGGCTAAGGGGCCTGTCCCCGCCGCATCTCATAGAGGTAACGCAGCACGGGGCCGGAGACCTGAAGCCGGCTGGCCGCTCGGGCTTCGTTCTGGCGCGCGGTTTCGCCCGTTTCCTCGCGGATTTTCTCGAGTTCGCCGGCGTCGAGCCAGTAGCCGCCGCAACCGGGACATTCGTCCACTTCGACGCGCCGTCTGGCGCTGAAATGGCGGCGCATCAATTTCACGTCGTCGCATTTCGGACAAGCGCGTTTGCGGTGGAAGTCCACCCGGAGATGCGGATCGCGTTCGATGTTGACCAGCGATTCGCCGGCCGGCTCCGACGGTTCGTCCACCTGCCGCAGTTCAAAGGCGTCGAACCAGATGCCGCCGCAGCCGCCGCGGCAGACGTCCACGGAAAGTTGGCCGAGAGTCAGGGAAGTGAGTTGATTGAAGCAGGCGGGGCATTTCATGGCTTGTTCGGATTGTCGGTTGTTGGGTCGAGCATAACCGCGCGGCCGGTCGCCGTCGCGAACTATTTTAACTGTATCGCCGGCACGACCTGCTCCGGCACCGCGTTGGTTTCGTCGGCGAAAATGACCTTGATGGCGTGGAAACGGTCGCTGCGCCAGTGGTCTTCTTTGAGCAGCCAGGTTTTCACGAACTCGGCCACGGTCTTGCGGCATTGTTCGCGGACGAAGGCCAGATGCTTCTCGTCGGCCGCGTAGCCGGTCAGCGTCGGCGTGATGCTTTTCTCCAGGTCCGTCATCTGTTCGCGCGCATTGAAGCGGCCCCAGCCCGCATCCGATTTCTTCTCCATTTTGTCCGTGTGAATCGCCGGCGGCAGGCTGGGCCGGATCACGGGGGCAACGACGATGCAGGTTTGGCCGGAAACGTCCAACCGCCACGGATCGGACAATCGGAGGTGGTAACGATAGGTCACCGGCACGCGGATTTCGGAAACCGTTTTGCCCAGATAAACCTTGTCCCAGAAAACGCTTTTCTCGTCTTCGGCCCGGAAAACTTCCGTCTGGCCCGAGGTGGCGAGTTCGAGGTTTCCGGCGCCGGCGGCGGAGATTTCCGGGATGGCCGCGACGAAGGTCCTGGTGATGTTGCCGCTGAGGAATTTTTCGGCGATTGCCTCCGCCTTTTGCGCGGCGTATTCCCCCGCTTTGCCGCCCTGCGCGAGCGTCTGGTCGTAGGTCCGCTTCATGACCCACAAGGAAGCAAGAAACGCGAACAGCGCCAGGAGGCCGAGCACGACGAAGACCAGTGGCCAGCGATAGGTCGCGAGCACGTGGTTCGGACGCGGCGGCGGAGTTTCCGGGTTCGCCATTGACTTCAGAGACTTCAGAGACATAGCGCAGTTCGCCGCGATGCGCAACCGGGCAGCGACCCGAAAATCGCTCCCCGGAATTACCTGAAGGATTGACTTGCGCAAGCCGTTCAACTTCATCATGCTTTTCCATGCACTTGATCCGGAATCCGAGCGAACAACGCAGAGAAACGCGACGGAAGATGTCCTGCCGTGGTTTTGCGCGGCGCAAGGCATGAACGATTACTACGCAGCACCGGCACGGGCGCGGAGCCACAGCGCCGGCTTGGCCCGGTTTCTTGCGAGGCTGGACCCGGTCCTGGCCGAACGGCTGCAGTTCCTCGGCGCATTCCTGCGGGAACCGGCCCGCGTGGGATCGTTCGTACCCAGTTCACCGGCGCTGGCGCAGGCGATGCTCCGCGGCTGCGATTTAAGAAATGCCAGGACGGTTGTCGAGTTCGGCCCCGGCACGGGCGCGTTCACGCGGCTGATTCTCGAACGCATCGGCCGGCACACGACATTTCTCGCTCTGGAACTCGATGACAAACACGTGCGCGGGCTCCGGCAGCGTTTTCCGGGCGTGAACATTTACCACGACTCGGCGGAAAAGGTCCAAAAATACCTGGCCGATCATCGGCGGAAAAAAGCGGATTACATCATCAGCGGTTTGCCCTGGGCAAACATGCCGGTGAAAGCGCAGGAGAGCATCCTCGAAGGGGTTCTGCCTTCGCTCGCGCCGCACGGCATGTTCACCACGTTCGCGTACGTTCACGCCCGCTTGCTGCCGCGCGCCCGGCAGTTCCGCGAACGATTGGAGAGATATTTTGCGGAGGTAAAAACCAGCCGCGTCGTCTGGCGCAATGTTCCGCCGGCGTTCGTCTATCGCTGCCGGCTGGCGGTCCGGTAGCCGACGGCGCGACGACGCGGATTTGCCAGCTTGACCGTGGGGACGGTTGCTGACAGAGATAAGCCATGAACAAGTTTCCTCTGGCCCTCCTCGTTGCTTTGTCGGGCACGCTCATGGTCTCCGGCAAAGATTACCTTTTGCACACCTTTAAGAAGACCCGGCTCAGCGACAAGTTCTGGTGCGAGGGCGCGAACTTCGGCGACTTCAACCACGACGGCAAAGGGGACATCGTTTCGGGCCCTTACTGGTATGAAGGGCCGGACTTCCAGAAACGCCACGAATATTATCCGGCGACGCAGACCTTCAAGAAAAAGAACGCCGAGGGCGGAGAGGAGACCATCGACGGCTTTGAAGGGGCGCTCGGCAGCAACAACGCTTATTCGGACAACTTTTTTGCCTTCGCCTGCGATTTCAACAAGGACGGCTGGGACGACATTCTGATTCTCGGTTTCCCCGGTGATATCTCCGCCTGGTATGAGAACCCGAAGGGCCGCGAAGGACATTGGCAGAAGCACATCGTTCTCGATGTGACCGACAACGAATCGCCGACGTTCACCGACCTCACCGGCGACGGTAAACCGGAGATTGTCTGCAGCTCCAAGGGCGCTTACGGCTACGCCGAACCGGATTGGAGCGACCCCGCCCGCCCCTGGAAGTTCCATCCCATTTCACCGAACAACAAGTATGGCAGATTCACCCACGGGATGGGCGTGGGCGACGTGAATGGCGACGGTCGCACGGACCTGCTGGAAAAGGACGGCTGGTGGGAACAGCCGAAGTCGCTCGCGGGCGATCCGGTCTGGACGTTTCATCCGTTCAAATTCGGCACCGGCGGCGCGCAGATGTACGCCTACGACGTGAACGGCGACGGTTTGAACGACGTCATCACCAGCATCGCCGCGCACGGCTACGGACTTTCCTGGTACGAACAGGTGAAGCAGAACGGCGAAACCACGTTCCAGGAACACGTCATCCTGGAAAAGGAAAAAAAACCGAACCCCTACGGCGCGACCTTTTCGCAGCTTCACGCGGTGGACCTCATTGACATGGACGGCGACGGCGTGAAGGACATCGTGACCGGCAAACGGTTCTGGGCACACGGCGCGCATGGCGATGTTGACCCCACCGATCCGGCGGTGATTTACTGGTTCCAGATCGTCCGCAACAAAGACAAGACGGCGGACATTGTGCCTCACCGGATCGACGATGACTCCGGCGTGGGCACGCAAGTCGTGGCCGGCTTTTGCAGCAACAAGAAATATCCGGACGTCGTCGTGGGCAACAAGAAGGGGACCTTCTACATCCGTCACGACGTCGAAAAGGTCGGCAAGGCCGAGTTGGAAAAGGCGCAACCGAAACCCGCGAATCCCTGACAAGATTCAAGGCGAGGGCTGTTCCATGATGAACTGTAGCTGAGGCGCCTCCAACGGGGCGGCATAGTTCTTCTTTCGCGCGCCATTCCAACGGGTTCCCAATCCCGCTTCCTGGGCAATCGCTTTGATGTTCAGTCGCTGGAGCAACTCCACTGTGAGAGGCCTTTTTGTGCCGGGAAAAATAAGGGCGGTGAGAAACTGACGGCACGCTGGCGAGTTCAAAATGTCAGCCACAACTTCCGCCTCTTCCTGGCCAGCGAACGCCAGGTAGTAACAAGTATCATCGAAGATGACCGGTTTTCCCTGATGAGGACAAACCACCACAAAGCGCGGTTGATGATGCAATGCGGACACAGCCACCTTCCATGGCGCGAAGGCATATTCGCCAATGCCAAACACCGCGAATGGAGAGCGGCCGGAATAGATGGAACTTTTTCTGGCTTGAAAGGCATCCTGATGGGAGTTGAGGTAGCTCCAGGTCAGAGGAGCACTTGATGCGATTAGCGATGTGTCTTCGCTCGTATGACGCTGCGTGACGAGGACCAAGCGGCTGGGAACGAAACGTCCTTTCGACAGGTCTGTGGACTTCAACAGCGGATAGACGTAATCCGCTTCCAATGCAACCTCCTGCCCCTGTTTGTTACGGTATCTCTCGCCCCCAAGGGGTTCCAACTCCATCACCGCTGCGCAGTCATGCTTGAGTCCTGAACGCCATTGGTAGGGCGACAGCCCTTCCAGCGTCCGCAAACGATTGTACGTCGTGAGGTCGGAAACCAGATCTTTTCCGCGCAAACCGATTCGGCGTTCGGGAGTGTTCGCTCGTAAGTTTGGATAAACGGAGGCTTCGGGAGGACCGGGGTGTCCGAGTTGCGCGACGAACAGACAGGCATCAACGGACGCGTCGAAATGTTCTTTAGCCGATATCTGATAGAGCGATGCCGACGCGATTCTGCCATCGTTCTGCCAGGCATAGCGGAGGGCTTTGCATGCGGTCATTGACTTGCAAAGCAATGCCAAAGTCGCCCGTCTCCCGCGGAGAGCTTGGATGAGACGAATGAGCATCCATTCGGAAATGTCGAAGTTGGATTTACCCGTCTTGGCCGCGAAACCTCGCAGTCGCAAAAAATTCTGCTTCTCCGGAAGGTTGCTGCCTTCCAAGCCAGACACCGTTGAGTTGGTCACCCAGGGCGGGTTGCCGAGAATAAGCAACTGCCCTTGCCAGTTGTTCAAGTAGGTGTCCCAGTCGAAGGCGAAGAAATCCTGAAGGTGCATCCGAAGTCGTCCGGCGACCGAAAACTCATTTAGTTCGTTGTTGGCGGTTCGAAGATGCTCTTCGTTCACGTCCATCCCTTCTAACGTCGCGCTCGGAAAGGTCTCAGCCGCCGCTCTCAAAAAATTACCCACGCCACACGTTGGCTCCACCACAACACTCGGTGCCACTCCCAACTCGTTAAGTTTCGTGCAGACCTCGCGCGCCAGTGGAAGCGGGGTTTGAAAATCGCCAAATTCAATTTTTTGTTTTGTCTTCATACCAACCTCAGAATCCCGCCCACAGCCCCGGCTTGTTCAATGACACGGCTGTATTGCAGCCGCCACTGAAGCGCATTGGAAACGGTCAGGTAACCCAATTCCGGTGGATGTTTCAGGACTTCGTCCGCAAGAGCGTTCGCTTCGATCTCATCAACTGGTAACATCCGCTCTTGGAAGAAAGCCAGAATATCTTCGCGATTGGCATTGTTTTCCAAGAGCTGCCGCAATCCCGATGTGGTTTGAAAATCTCCAGTGCGATGCTTTTCGACGAAGATCGCGTGCCGAATGTCCAAGCGACCAGTCCGCCGCGCGTCATCATCGTGCTTGTCATAAACGAAAACGAGCAACGCATAGCCAAGACCATAGATTTTCTGGCTCGCGCTCTTGAACGGGCACGAAGATTGAGGCTGGCGGGCGCTCGTCACCTTGATGTCCACGCCCAACTCGGGAAAATCAATTCCTTTGGCCGAACTGCCCCGAACGTATTCGTAAATGTTTTGCAAATGTTGCTGAAACTTGTGCTCCAGATAAGTCCCAACCGCTTTGCCGTCCGTAACGCCAAACAGAGTCGGCTCTTCGTGGTCCGACTCGGTCTTGGCGAACGATGCAGCCTCCTTTTGCAGTTCTTCGACTGTGAGCGCCTTCGGCATGCTTTCGATCATCTTTAGTTGCTGCGGCGCGCGCAACCACGAATTGAACGAAAACGCTAGCACTATCCGTCTTGACCCTACGACCGGGAATTGGGACAAGTTTTCCATGACCACGTTTCGTTTTGTTCTCGTCACGGTCTGCCTTGCGATATTCGTCGTTCCCATCGCGCGAGTGTCAGCCCTGCCCCAAGGCATCAAACCTGTCGGCAAAGACGGCCAGCCGCTCAACCTCGATTTCGAGGACGGCACGCTCAAAGACTGGAAAGCCGAAGGCCCGGCGTTCGGGGGCCAGCCCATCAGGGGCGACACGGTTTACACCCGCCGCACTGACATGAAGAGCGGTCACGAGGGAAACTACTGGATCGGCGGATTCGAAAAGGTGGGCGACGACCCGAAAGGCACGCTGACCTCAACGTCGTTTAAATTGACGCAGCCTTGGGCGAGCTTCCTCGTCGCGGGCGGGCCGTGGCCCAACACGCGCGTCGAACTGGTCCGTGCCGACACCGGGGAGGTGATCTACAAAACTTCCGGCTACGAAAGCGAAACGTTGCGGCCGGTCGTCATTGACTTGCAGAAGCAGGCGCGACAAGAAATCTTCATCCGCATCGTGGACAACCAGAGCGGTCACTGGGGACACGTCAATTTCGACGACTTTGAGTTCTACGCCGTCCGCCCGAAGTTCGACAACGAATTCGAACCCGCCAAAGTCATTGCCGACAGCCCGCCCGCCGACATCGTGCCTTTCGCCGGCCTGAGTCCGCAGGAAGCGTGTGACAAAGCCTCGCTGCCGCCCGGTTTCAAAATGCATGTCTTTGCCGGTGAACCGGACGTGAAACAGCCGATCGCCTTCTGCCTCGACGACCGCGGCCGCGTGTGGGTCGCCGAGGGCTACACTTATCCGCGCCGGCAGGGCAACCCACCGCCCGGGGATGTGCGCCCCCTCTCCCGCCCTGCGGCCACCCTCTCCCCCTCGGAGAGGGAGAGGGATGGGGTGAGGGGGAGTTCGGATCGCTCCCAACCGACGCCCGAACAACTCAAGGACATCTTCGGCGGCGCAGACCGGATACTGGTTTTCGAAGACACCGATGGCGACCATCATTTCGACAAGCGCACGGTCTTCCTGGAAAACCTCAACCTCGTCAGCGGCCTGGAGATCGGCTTTGGCGGCGTCTGGATCGGCGCGGCCCCCTATCTCATGTTTGTCCCGATCAACGATTGGGACAACCCGAAACCCGCCGGTGATCCGCAGATTCTTCTCGACGGCTGGAATTACACCGCTGACACGCACGAAGTGTTGAACACGTTCACCTGGGGGCCGGATGGCTGGCTCTACGGTTGCCACGGCGTCTTCTGCCCCTCGCACGTCGGCAAACCCGGCGCGCCCGAGAGCGAGCGCCAATGGATGGACGCCGGTGTCTGGCGTTATCATCCGACCCGACACGTCTTCGAGGTCTTTACCGAAGGCGGCAGCAACCCCTGGGGCATTGATTTCGACGAATACGGCCAGCTCTTCGCCGAAATGTGCGTGATCCCACACTTCTGGCACATGATCCAGGGCGCCCGCATCGAGCGGCAGGGCGGCGAACATTTCTGCATCAACCGCGACGACACCGCTCGCAACGAACACTACCGCGATCAACGGAGCCGCAAACCGGTTTACCCCTTCGTTTACCAGGACATCAAACAACACGGCGACCACGTCCACTGGGCCGGCAGCAAGGGCCCGCACGCGGCCAACGCCCGTAGCGACGCCGCCGGCGGCGGGCACGCCCACGCGGGCGTGATGTGTTACCTCGGCGCGAGCTGGCCGGCCGAATACCGCGGCAACCTCTACATCGGCAACATCCACGGCCAGCGCCTCAACATGGACCTCCCGGAGCGCATCGGCTCAGGCTACGTCGGCCATCACGGGAAGGATTTCCTGAACTTCAACGACACCTGGTCGCAAACGCTCAACCAACTCTACGACCAGGACGGCTCGGTTTACGTCATCGACTGGTATGACAAGAACCAGTGTCACCACACCCGCGAGGATGGACACGACCGCAGCAACGGGCGCATCTACAAAATTGTTTACCAAAACCAAAAGACGACAAAGGTTGATTTACAGAAGCTGAGCGACGAGGAATTGGTGCAGCTTGTGCCGTCGAAAAACGAGTGGATGAGCCGGCACGCGAGGAGAATCTTGCAGGAGCGGTGTAAGAATGCGGCAACACCGGCAAATCCGAACTCCAAACTGGGTTACAGCTCTCGCCAACACTTCGCTCGAATTGCTCGAATTCATGCTGCACTTGTCAAAGCGGTCCGAAACAAGTCCGACTCA
>DASPXS010000430.1:0-3758 GCA_035637175.1 Haliangiales bacterium
GTGACGTTTTTGATCGGACCGGATGGGCGCATCAAAAAAATCTGGCCGCGAGTCAAGCCCGAGGACCACGCGGAAGAAGTGCTGGCCGCGTTGTCAACACGCTGAAATGATTCCGCCGACTGCGGCAATCGATTCTCCTCCTCCATCGAATGGAAGAGAGGCGGTGAAGAGAGGCGTTTTGTGGGAGCTCCCCTTTTCTCAGATCTTCTCGCTCTTGTGTCGCAGGGAGAGGAAGGAAAAGCGGCCTCCATCAGGGTGCGTTCAAGAACCGGGGCGAGGACGGCTTCGTCCGCGCGTTTTTCAAGTTCATTTATCTTGACGACGCATCGCCGGGGTAACACTGTCAGCATGTGGCAGCATCCGATCTCCCGCCAGAAAGGTTCTTCCAATAGCCACAGTCCAACACTCCTCCTTGAGACCCCATGAATTCCTTGTTGCAATCGGCTGCGCCTGGCTGGACGTCCACTGGACTCAGACGACCGGCCCAACCCCAAGTCAAATCATGAACCCTCATCCTTCCATTGCTATATTGTTCGTTCTTCTCACCGTTGGAACCTGTCGGGCCAACTGGCCACAATTCCGCGGCCCGGGCGGGAGCGGCGTTGCCACCGCAGACCAGCCGCCCCCGGTCGCATTCGGCGCAGAAAAGAATCTGCTCTGGAAAACGGCTCTGCCTACGGGCCATTCGTCGCCGTGCGTCTGGGGAGATCGCATTTTCCTGACCGCCTACGATCCGGCGCGGACAAAATTGGAAACCATTTGCATCGACCGGCGGTCGGGCAAAATTCTCTGGCGACGGGATGCGGCGGCGGACCGGATCGAGAAATGTCATGATATTGGCAGCCCGGCAAGTTCCACGCCGGCCACGGACGGCAAGTCAGTGTTCGTGTATTTCGGTTCGTATGGTTTGTTGGCGTATGATTTCGAGGGCGCGGTCCTCTGGCAAAAGCCGTTGCCGATCGCCAAGACCTTTATGGGTTTTGGCAGCGGGACTTCTCCCATTCTCGCCGACGACCGGCTCATCGTGGACATGCATTTGGATCAGGAGTCGCATCTGCTGGCCGTCCGCTGCAAAGACGGCGAGGCGCTTTGGAAATCGCCCAAGCCGCAGTTCAACGGCGGATGGTCCACACCCCTGGTCTGGCGCGAAGGTCCGGACGATCTGGTCGGTATTCTGAACGCGGGCAGGTTCGCGGCCCATGACTTGAAGACCGGAGACGAGCGCTGGTGGATTTCCGGATTGCCGAATCAGATTTGCGCGACACCCGTAACGGCCGACGGCCTCCTCTTTCTCACCGGCACAGGGGTTCTCGGTGAGCGGGAGAACATCAACCTGCCGCCGCCTTTCGATGAACTGCTGGCCAAACACGACGCCAACAAGGATGGGAAAATCAGCACTGATGAGCTGCCCGAAAGTTTGCTGTTCGCGGACCGGAAAGGAACAAAAGGCGCGGGCAACATGACGCTGCGTCGGGCCTTGCTGTTCGGTTCCGACGATAAAATCAAAACCTTTGACCGCGTCGAATGGGGAAAAATGCTCGAAGAAACGACTCAGTTCGTGAAAGGCGATTTCATGAAGACCAGCACGCTGGCGGTGCGCCTGGGGGGCAAACAGGACGCGACCACGACGCACGTGGCCTGGACCGAGTTGAAAGGAGTTCCCGAGGTGCCGTCGCCGCTGCTTTACCGGAACCGGCTGTACTATGTGAAGAACGGCGGCGTCTTCACCTGCCGCGACGCCAGGACCGGCCAGGCGTTGTTTGAGGAACGGTTGGACGCTTCCGGCGGCTACTACGCTTCGCCGGTCGCGTCCGGCGGACGAATCTACACGGCCTCGGATCGCGGACAAGTGACCGTCATCGAAGCGGCCGACGCCCTGAAAGTCGTCGGCCGATGCGATCTCAATGAACCCACAATGGCAACGCCGGCGATCGTTGAGCGCATGCTTATCATTCGCAGCGCCGGGCACCTGTGGGCGTTTGGCGAGAGCAAGTAGGCTCAAGTAAGCTGATCGGGGGGCGACGGCCAACGACCGAATGACCGGCGCTTTGAGCGTGTAATCGTCGTTTGACAGGCGCGCCGGCAAAAAAGTATAACCGAAGGCGTTGGCAAAAAATTGAAAATCTAAACTCGAGAATAAACTTATGGCATTATCCGTTGGAACCAAAGCCCCTGATTTCAGTCTGAAGTCCAAGCAGGCCTCCGGACTGGTGGACGTGAAACTGAGCAACCATTTCGGCAAGCGGAACACCTTGTTGCTTTTCTTCCCCCTCGCCTTCACCAGCGTTTGCACGCAGGAGATGTGCGACGTGACCTCCGGGCTCAACGCTTATTCCAGTCTGAATGCGGAGGTGATTGGCGTGAGCGTGGACAGCCCGTTTTCCCAGGAAGCCTGGGCGCAAAAGGAAAAAATCGGCATCACATTGGCGAGCGACCTGAACAAGGAAACCGCCAAAGCCTACGGCACACTGTTGCCTGACCTGATCGGCCTGGGCGCGGTCAGCGCGCGCGCGGCATTTATCATCGACAGGAATGGCGTCATCCAATACAGCGAGCAAACGCCGACGCCGAAGGATTTGCCGAACTTCCACCTGATCAAGCAGACCCTGGAGAAACTGAAGTAAGCGGATCGAGCGCCTGTCGAGCGCCGGGAGCGCGATCGGCAACTGCTTCCGGCTGTGCAAAATACCCGCCGCTCTGCTCTGCCATTACCGCAGCCGGGCAGGATCCTTCCACGGCCTTTCGCATTATTGAGCGGAGCCGCTGCGCCACGGCGCGGCTCCGGCGCGGTATCAAGCGCCCACAAAAGCCCTGTGCATCGGCAGCTTACAAACCGCGCCGCGATGGGAGAACGCCTGAGGGGCGCGTTGGCACACAAGTGGCTCTTTTGCGCAAGTGCAGAGTATGGAATTGTCCGAACACCAGTTTTTTTCGTTCTTCGATCCTGGAGTTGCCGATGACCTTCAAAAGGGTGTCACGATCATAAAGTCGCCCGCCAGGGCAGTCATCTTCGAGGAGGGCGAGGAGTCTGATTGCCTTTACCTCGTGTTGTCCGGCAAGGTTGAACTGTGCAAACGAGCCGGCGGCCAAACCTACCTCCCGATTGCCTTTGCGGGTAAAAACGATTTCTTCGGCGAACTGGGTGTGTTGGATGGATCGGTCCGCAGCACCCGCGCCGTGGTCGTCGAGGAAACCGCTTTGGCCCGGCTGGAGCGGAACCTGATTCTGGCGGCCTTGCGGAGCACGTCGGGCAAAACGGTCATCGACATGTTCCACCGGACCATTCAACAGCTTCGTCTGACCGACGAGCGTTATGTCGCAGCCGTCCTGCGCAAGGAAAAGATGACGCTGCTGGGGGAGATGGCGGGCAACATCATCCACGATCTGCGCAATCCCTGCCACGGCGTATCGATGGCCAGCGCGCTGATTCAAAAACTGCACTCAGACGACAAAACGGAGCGTTGCTGCCAGATCATTCAGAATCAGGTCAACCGAATGATCGCCATGGTCGAAGAACTTCTGGAATTCGCCAGGGGCACCTATCAATTGAAGCGGCAAACCATCCACCTGGGCGTGTTGCTGGAAAAATTCGCGTTCTTGAACCGCGATTACCTGCAGCAAAAGGACATCACCCTGGAACTTCGGCCGGAGGACGTTTCGATCAACGTGGACGGCAGCAAGCTGTTGCGGGTCCTGCAAAACCTTGTCTTCAACGCGGCCGATGCGATCGAACAGGACGACGGGAAAGTGATCATCTC
>DASPXS010000431.1:0-4792 GCA_035637175.1 Haliangiales bacterium
ACGGGACGAACGGTTTTCAGCAATTGTCGCCAGATCAACGCATCGCCGCGGTTGGCTACGCGATGATGGCGGCAAACGTGGCCGATGGCATGATTACCTCAGTCAAACTTGCCGAAGGCGCGGTGACGAGCGGGAAGCTGGCGATCAACGCGGTCACGGCGACCAACATAGCTCCGCATTCGATCGGCTTGGCGCAATTGGCCACGAATGCGGCGGCGGACAGTCTGCGCGACAGCGGTGGCCTGGTTGTATCCGACCAATCGAACGCCACGAACCTCGTGAAGGCCGGCTACGTTCGCGTCGGCCAAGTCACGACGGACGTGGATAATTGGCAGATAGTTGGAAACGCATCTCCCGCCGCCCGGAGCTATCACGCGGCGGTTTGGACCGGCAGCGAAATGATAATTTGGGGCGGTTACTCCACGCCTGGAAGATTGGCCGCTAATACGGGAGCGCGCTTTAATCCTGTTACGGGCATCTGGACTCCCGTCACAATGAATGGCGCGCCAAGTCCACGGCTAACCCACACTGCGATCTGGACGGGACGGGAGATGATCATCTGGGGTGGCGCCGTGTCAATCGATAATCCATTCCAAACTGGCGGCCGATACGATCCGCTGGCCGACCGTTGGCAACCAACCAGCACCGCGAACGCTTCCACCAGTCGCTACAATCACACAGCCGTCTGGACCGGAACCGAAATGATTGTTTGGGGAGGGCAGACCACAAACGGCGTTTCGCTGGGGACCGGAGGACGCTACAATCCCTCAACCGACACCTGGGCCACGACCGCTGTTAGTGACCTTGCACCACCGCGCTTTTCCCACACCGCTGTTTGGACCGGAAATGAAATGATTCTTTGGGGCGGGTTTGCGGCAGGTACAAATGGCGTCCATGCCGAGTTTTCGAATACCGGAGCGCGATACAGCCCTGCAAGCGACTCATGGCTCGCGACTCCAGTAAACTCGGATGTCCTCGGTCGGCAGGGCCATGCGGCGATATGGACAGGAAGCGAGATGATTATTTGGGGAGGCGTATCAGGTTTCTCAGAATTTCTTGGAACCGGGGCGCGCTACAACCCAATGACCGACTCATGGATGCTGGTTTCAAACGTGAACGCCCCACAGCCCCGGTATCAGTCCACAGCGGTTTGGACCGGCAACGAGATGATCATCTGGGGTGGGCTGCCAAGCTATGTCCCAACCAATACAGGCGGCCGTTACAGCCCGGCTACGGACAGTTGGACGGCCGTTTCGATCAACAACGCTCCAGGTATCCGCACGGCTCACACGGCTGTCTGGAGCGGCAGCGAAATGATCGTTTGGGGCGGTGCAACTAATGTTCAGAGAGGCGGTCTCGACACAGGCGGGCGCTATAACCCGAGCACTGATTCGTGGATGCCGACGACTGTGACCCCTGGCGGACGCATCGGACACACCGCAGTCTGGACGGGCAGCGAAATGATTGTTTGGGGCGGCACGAACAGCCTTTACAACTTTTCGAACGTCCTGTTGCGCTCGCTGGGGACCGGCGGCCGGTTTAATCCTGTGACCGCAACATGGACTCCCGTATCGACCGACAACGCTCCGACGCCCCGACAATACCACACCGCTGTTTGGACGGGAACCGAAATGATCGTCTGGGGCGGTCTCGGCTACCTGCAGGTTACGAATCTTTTCCTGCAACCCAACGTGACCGTCCTGAACACCGGCGGACGCTACAATCCGGCGACCGACAAATGGCAGCAAACCGAACCCGCCGGCGCTCCCCAGGCCCGCCGCGATCACACTGCGGTCTGGACCGGCGATGGCATGATCATTTGGGGCGGATCGACCACGAACCTTCCATTTTACCCATCAATGATTTCTCTCAGCACCGGCGGGCGCTACGACCCGCTGCTCAACACCTGGACCACGATGACGAGCGCAGGCGCGCCCGGCGCGCGCGCCAATCACGTCGCCCTCTGGACGGGCAAAGAAATGATCGTTTGGGGCGGCTTCGGACCAGTCACCAACAATCTCCTTCGATTACTCAATACGGGCGGGCGGTACGACCCGGCGAGAAACATTTGGTCCAATCTTTCCACGACGGGCGCACCTTCTGTGGACGGGTTGCCCGCCGCAATTTGGACCGGCGCTGAAATGATTGTCTGGCTGGGGTTTCCCTTCGTCGATCCTCATATTCCTGGAGGGGGTCGTTATCGGCCGGATTCAGACTCATGGTTCTCAATTTCCCGGAGCAACGCGCCCGGGCTCGGACGCACTCTGGCGTGGACAGGCAAGGAAATGATCGTTTGGGATGGCCGAAGAATTGGCCGCTACAGCCCGGCAACGGATACCTGGTTGTTGCGCCAGTTGCCAGGAAGCCCGCCGGACGCTACGGGTCCGACGGCCGTTTGGACGGGCACCAGCATGTTGCTCTTCGGCGGCAGTCAGCCCGGGAACTTGGGTACGGTTTATCCCGGTGACGTTTACGCCTACTCACTCACCCGCCCCATGTATCTCTATCAGAAACCGTGAACCGAGCATTGAAATCCGCGCCGCGTTTGGGCGCGCGTTACCCGAGGGCCACTCATTTGCGCCGTCCGCGCCCGAGTTCAGTTCGGGCGAATCACCTGGCGATCGCTCATCGAGGTTCATGGCACGCTGAGCCAATCAGGATCATCCGGCCGGGCGAAGTTTCGTCGGGCGACATCGACCGTAGGATCTGCTTGCGCGCGGTGAAACTGCGGCGACGCCGTGCGCGCCGCACTCTCTTGTCGTTGCTCGCAACCGTCACAGCCTGCGGCACGGTGATCGCGACTGATTTGAATGCCCTCGTTGCGGATCGCACAGCCGTCGAGCGCGTTTATTACAACCATCGTCTGGGCACGAAACCGCCATTCGACCAGGCGTTTCCCCCTCCTGAGATCGAAAGGCAGGTGAAGTCCGATCTCCGCAAGGAAGCGCTGCTCGCCAGGGTTTATCACGTTGAAATCACGATCTCAAAGGTCGAGACCGAGCTGAAACGCATCGACTCCGAAACCCGCGCGCCGGAAATGCTGGCCGAGATCAAAGCCGCGCTGGCCAACGATCCGGCGCGCTTCGCCCGCGCGGTCGCCAGGCCGATTGTTGTTGATCGCGAGCTGCGCAACCGTTTCGGGAACGACGACCGGCTTCACGCGGCGCGGCGGCGGCAAGCGGAAATGATACGCGAAAACATTCTGGCGATGCAACGGCGACATGACTCGTGGACAAAGCTTTTGCCAGCGCTGAATGAAGCCGAGGCCGGAACGGTTGTCGAAACCAACTGGCAGCTTCGTCCCCCACCCGAGGGAACCGCCGCCTCCGTTCCAACCCTGGCACCAGCGCGCCTCAAGGCCCGCAGCGGCGATTATTCTCTCGAGGCCACGGTGCAGTTCGCTCGGCCACCTTCCCCCGCCAAGCAACCCGGCGAGCCGCCGCACAAATCCTTTGAAAACCTGTCGCCCGAATTCCGAAATGTCCTTTGCGCTCAATTACAGAAATCCGGCGACGTCAGCGCGGTCATCGAGACACCCGATAGCTTTCTGCTGTTTGTCTCCAAGGAAAGGACCGAAAACAACTTGAGCACCGTCGCACTTTCAATTCCCAAACTCAGCTTCGAGCGATGGGAGCGCGAACAGAAGGAATGAACCGCATAAAGATTTTACTGTCGGTGACGCTCGTGAGCCTTTCGCTTGCCGCGTCGATGCTGACCGCTGCGCCCCGGGGCAGTAGCAATTACTCGCAGCAAACCGAGACATTCGACGCTGCCGGAGGACAAGCCGCCAGCGTTCACTACTCGCAAACCGTCAGCGTCGGCGGCGCCAGCGCTCCGACTTCTGACGCCGGACCGAAAGTGGTGGCGAAGCATGGCTATGCCGGGCAGCTCTTTGAAGCGACGAACCTCGTCCTCACCGCTGCTCGGGGGGTCGTCAACGAAGGCGGAACGACGCGGCTTGCCGCCACCGCCACACTCGACGACGGGACAGTTTCTTATCTCGCCGGCCGCGACGTATTCTGGCGCGTGAGTTCCGGGCCTGTTGCATCGATCGATGCGGAGGGATTGTTGGGCGTTGCGAACGTTTACCAACCGTCTTCCGCCCGGATTGAAGGAAGGTATCCCGAAAAAACTGCGTTCATCGATATCGTCATTGTGAATGTCGGCGATGACGACTTCGGAATCTACGCGCATGACGGGCTGCCCGATCTCTGGCAGGTCCAGAACTTTGGCGAGGGCAATGCGCAAGGCGTCCCCACAGCCGATGCCGACGGCGACGGCGAGACCAATTTCGCCGAATTCATAGCAGGCACCTCGCCGACCAACGCCGCATCGCATTTTCGGATTGAGTTGGCGACCCTGCCCGGCGAACCGTCGCCGAGATTGCTTTTCTTCAGCCCGCGCTTGGACGACCGCACTTACATCGTGGAATACAGTTTGGACCTCCACGAAGGCTTCAAGCCGCTGACGAACGCTTCGCAACTCGACTTCGGGGAAACGCGCGTTGTGCTGGACTCCAACGCGACGGAGCCGAACAAGTTTTACCGGGTGAAGATCTCCAAATGAAAGGAGACATCCAGTCGTTCCGCGATTCGCGTTGCGGGCCGTGGCCGCCATTCCAAGGGCCGCGCCATGGTTCATCCGATCCTAAACCAGACCGTCTTTAAGTAAGCGGGTTCAGCGCGCGAAACCGGGAAATCCGGCGGCTGCGGCGCGTAATGTCGGTGGAGAATTTTGCGACCGGCCGACCCCACGGCCGCCGTCACCTGCCTGAGAAATGCTTCCGGCGACA
>DASPXS010000432.1:0-2842 GCA_035637175.1 Haliangiales bacterium
TCCGCCGATGTGCCGGACAACGCCTATCCGGACGGGAGAATTGCCGACGAGGCTATTCGCCGGCTGCAATCGGCCAAGGGCAGGGCGTCCCAGCCGTTTTTTCTGGCGGTTGGCTTTCTGAAGCCGCACCTGCCGTTCTGCGCGCCGAAGAAGTACTGGGATTTGTATGATCGCGCGTCGTTCACGGTGCCCGCCTTGCGCACGCCGCCCGAGGGCGCGCCGTCCTACGCGCCAACGAGCTGGGGCGAGTTGCGCCAATACAGCGACATTCCGGAAACCGGTCCGCTGACCGATGAAAAGGCGCGTACGCTGATCCACGGCTATCACGCAGCGGTGAGCTACGTGGATGCCCAGATCGGGCGCGTGTTGGATGAACTGGATCGGCTCGGCCTCTCGGCGAATACCATCCTTCTGCTGTGGGGCGACCACGGCTGGCATCTTGGGGATCACGGCATGTGGAGCAAGCACACCAATTATGAGGAGGCCACGCACATTCCGCTGCTGATCGTCGCGCCGGGCGTCACCAAACCCGGCACGCGCACGCGGACCCTGGCCGAGACGGTGGATTTGTATCCGACCTTATGCGACCTGGCGGGTTTGCCGAAACCACAGCTCCCCCAAACACTGGACGGTCAAAGTCTCGTGCCGGTGTTGGAACGGCCGTCGCGCGACAGCAAGGAGGCCATCTTCCATGTTTTTCCACGCAACCGCCGCGGCGACGGGGAAATTCTCGGGCGTGCGGTGCGGACCGAGCGTTATCGTCTGGTGGAATGGAAAAAGCCCGGCGCTGCGGGCGAGACAGCCGATCTTGAACTTTATGACTATCAAGCCGACCCGTTGGAGACCCGGAACCTCGCGCCCGCGCGACTCAAGGTCGTGGCGAAACTCCGCGCCCTGCTCGCCCGGCAACCGGAAGGCAAGCCGCAGATTGTCAGTGCAACGCCGGATGCGGCAAAGCGGCAAACGGACCGCGCCGCGTTGTTTGAGAGAAAGGACACCGATCACGACGGCAAGTTGACGCGTGAAGAATTTCTCGCCAATCAGCCCGACCCGGATGAAGCGCCGAAACGGTTCGAGCGTTTCGACCGGGACAAGGATGGCGTTCTCAGCCGCGATGAATTCATCACCATGGGAGGCACGTTGTGAGGGTGGGTCAACCAAGTCCGACGAAATCCGGGCTACGAACTGTAATTCTTAAATCCGAATGACGAAGCCGGCGACTGCACAACTCAAAGCATTTCGACATTCAAGCTTCGGATTTCTTTCGTCATTCGATATTCGTCATTCGATATTCAACGACCGACGCAAACCAGGTTCATGGTCCCAGTGCATGGGAAAAAACGAAGGGGGCTTTCCATGAACCGTCATTTGGTCCTCGTGCTCGTCCTCGAAGCCAAGCTATCCGATCGAGGAGGACGACGGGCGCGAGGACGAACGGGTTCACCGTCTCAGCCCGAGCGCGCCAAAAAGGCAAGCAACGCCCTTATTCGGAAATTTCTTTCGGCAGTCGCTCCGATACCCTCGACGACGGGAACGGTTGCGGCCGATCGGACGGTTGCGCCGAGATCATTTTGCTCAGTTCGTCGCCGCCTTCGACTTCGGCGGCGAAGGAATGATAGTTCAAGGCGCCGCTTTGTTGCAGGCAGGTTTGCAGAAGGAGGGAGTTTTCCAGGGCCACCTGGACCAGCGCCGCCTGTTCGTCCCGCAGCTCGAGTTCCAGCAAGCGGCGCATGGACTGAATCAATTGGTTGACGGGCTGGCGAACCTGCCGGCAGAAGCCGTTCACGAGCGCCCGACTCGAACGGGCGGCATCGAGAGAGGCAAAATGAGAATGCATGGCCTCGCCTTCCAGACGTTGCCGTTCCATCAATTCAAGCTGCAAGGCCGACTGCAACCTGGACAATTCAATCGCGCTGTTTTGGGATTGCTCCTGGAGTTTGCGCTGCGCCGCCTGCCACGCCTCCTCCAGGCGCTGGCGCTCGAGAACCTCCTTCTGCAACCGGGCCTCGCGCTCGCTCGATGAATTCGAGTTGGCCTGCAGTTGAGATTCGAGATCTTCCTGTGTCTTGCTGAAAGCCTTTTTGGCCTCTTCGAACTGGGCCAGGCATTGCCGCAGTTGGGCAGTCATGTCCCCCACCGCCCCCAGTTGCTCTTCGGCCAAATGACGGTCCGCCGCTTCCTTTTCCAAATCCGCGCTCGCGCTCGCCAACGCCTCCTCGCGCTCGCGCAGTTGTCGCTCCAGATCGGCAATCCTGTTCTGATTGACCCGCTCCACCTGCAAATGCTGCTTGAGTTCTTTGTGCAGTTCCTGCAACTGCGCGCCAAAGGTGGATGCGCGTTGTTCGATCCGGCGGCGTTCGCCCCGTTCGATTTCGAGGTCGGCCGTCACGCGCGCCAGGGAAGCCACGCCTTCGCGGACCCGGCGTTCCATCGCGGACAATGCGTCCTCTTGTGACGCCCGGTTCTCCACCAGGCGGGACAGTTCTGCGCCCAAAACCGCGTTGGTTTCCGAAAGTTTTTGGCATTGCGACTCGTGACGCGCCCGTTCGGCGGCTTGTCGTTCCAATTCTGTTGCTGCGCGTTTCAATTCTTCGGTCTTTGCGCGCAAGCCGGACTCCAGTTCCTCACCGCGCCGCCTGGACTCCGCAGCCGCCTGTTGCGCCGCGGCCAGTTTGCCGTTCAATTCATCGCGCACCTGCCGCAGGCCGGCCAGTTCCGCTTCCACCGCCCGGCTGCGTTGCGCTTCCTGTTTGCAGGCCGTCTCCGCCTTCTCGGCCGCCGCTTTCGCGCCGTTGAGTTGTTCGCGCCACTTGGATTCAAGCCCTTCCCGTTCCCCGGCATG
>DASPXS010000433.1:0-28728 GCA_035637175.1 Haliangiales bacterium
TTCGTGGTTCAAACATCTGCGAAATGGCGCCACAGCAGAGCGCCACTGGCGCAACTCTCCGCTCCGAGCATCCATTTTATCGATGCGGGAGACCGGGCGGGGTGAGGGCGGGATTTCCCGCAATGACATTTTCGGACCCAACATGAGAACGACGTCTTGCACGATTCTGATTGCGGCGGCCTCCTGCCTTACCCTGGCCGGCTGCAAGAAAAAGGCCGGCGCGGGGGGCGCGGGCGGCTTTCCTCCCATCCAAGTCATCGCCGTCGAGGCGAAAAGCCAGTCGGTCTCCGAGACCCTTTCATTGCCGGGCACGGTCGCCCCCAACGAGCAGGTGGAGATCAAAGCCGAGACGGACGGGATTATTCAAGAAATCAACTTCGCCGAAGGCGAGCGTGTCGCCAAAGGCCAGTTGCTGGTCAAGCTGGACGAGACCAAGTTGGCCGCGTCCCTGGCGGAAGCGGCAGCGAACCAGAAGTTGAGCGAGGCCAATTACGAGCGGGCCAAACAGCTTTTTGAAGCCAAGCTGATCTCCCAGCAGGAATTTGATCAGACCGCGTCGACCTACGCCGTCAACCAGGCCGGCGTGGACCTGATGCGACGCCAACTCAAGGACGCGCGGGTGGTGGCGCCGTTCTCCGGGATTGTCGCCGCGCGGCAGGTCAGTCCCGGCCAAGTGATCACCCGCAACTCGACGCTCAGTTGGCTGGTGGATCTCGACACGGTGAAGGTCGAGGTCAAAGTTCCGGAGCGCTACCTCCGCCAGCTCAAACTGGGGCAGCCGCTCGAGTTTTCGGTAGCCGCGTTCCCTGGAGAAAAATTCCGGGGAGAAGTCTATTTCATCTCGCCGCAAATCGACGAGAGCACCCGCACGGCGCTGGTGAAGGCGCGCATTCCCAATTCCGATGCCAAGCTGCGCGGCGGTATGTTCGCCAGTCTGGATTTGACCCTGCAATTGCGCGACGCGGCCATCGTGATCCCCGAGCCTGCGCTGATGAGCAACGGCGACAATTTTTCCGTGTTCGTCGTCGATGACAAGGGCAGCGCCCAGGTCCGGATGGTCGAGGTGGGCCTTCGTCTGGCAGGCAAAGCAGAGGTGTTGAAGGGATTGAAGGCCGGGGAAAGGGTCGTCGTCGAGGGAACGCAAAAGTTGCGCCCCGGAGCCCCGGTAAAACTGGCTCCCCCGGAAGCCGCCGCCCCCTACCTCGGCTCGTAATCTCATTCTTAATCTTAATCTTAATCTTAATCTTAATCTCACAGAGAGCCCATCATGATCCTCTCGCGCGTTTCCATCCAACGACCGATCCTGGCGCTGATGATGAATCTGGTGCTGGTTCTTTTTGGCATCATTGGACTGTCGCGCTTGCCCGTGCGCGAACTGCCGGACATCGACCCGCCGATCGTTTCAGTCACCACGGTCTATCCGGGCGCCAACGCGCAAGTGGTCGAAACCGAAGTCACCGAAAGGCTCGAAGAGGTCATCAACAACATTGAAGGCATCAAGACCCTCACCAGCGAAAGCCGCGAGGGCGCGAGCAATATCACCATCGAGTTCGACCTCTCGCGCGACATCGACATCGCGGCGCAGGATGTGCGCGACCGCGTCTCGCGCGTGCGAGGCAACCTCCCCACGGACATTCGCGAGCCCATCATTGCGAAGCAGGATTCCGACGCCCAGCCGATCATCTGGAACGCGTTGAACAGCGACCGCTATTCGCCGTTGGAACTGACGACCCTGGCCGAACGCCAGATCAAACCGCGGCTCCAAAGCGTGCCGGGTGTTTCCTCGGTGATCATCGGCGGGGAGAAACGTTTCGCCATGCGGTTGTGGCTCGACTCCGAGAAGATGGCAGCCCGCCATGTCGCCGTTCTCGATGTCGAACGCGCCCTGCGCGAGCAGAACATCGAGTTGCCCAGCGGGCGGGTCGAGAATCTCGATCGGGAGATGACCATTCAGACCCGCGGCGAGCTGAAAACCGCGGAGGAATTCAACAACCTGGTGGTGCGCGCCGAGGGCGCCAACCTCGTCCGGATGCGGGACATCGGCCGCGCCGAGGTGGGCGTGGAAGACTACCGCACGATCGCTCGGGCGGGCGGCAAACCGTGCGTGTTCCTCGGAGTTGTCAAGCAGGCCAAGGCCAACACCGTCAGCGTCGCCAAAGGCATTCGCGCGGAAATCAATGCCATCCATGCGACCCTGCCGCAGGGCTGCGACCTTTGGGTGGCCTATGACGCCAGTGTCTATGTCGAGCAGGCCATCAGTCAGGTCTGGGAAACCCTCGGCCTCGCCTTTCTCCTCGTCGTGCTGATCATTTTTGTTTTCCTGCGCAATTTCCGCTCCACCATCATCCCCTCGGTCGCCATCCCGGTTTCGATCGTGGGCACCTTCGCCGTTCTGTATCTGTTCGGGTATTCGGTGAACATCCTGACGATGCTGGCGCTGGTGCTGAGCATCGGCGTGGTGGTGGACGACGCCATCGTCGTCCTCGAGGCGATCTACCGCCATATCGAGGAAGGCATGCCGCCCATGAAGGCCGCCTTCAAAGCGATGGAGGAAATCAGCTTCGCCGTCATCGCCATCACAATTTCGCTCGTCGCCGTGTTTGCCCCTCTGGCGTTTCAAAAGAGCGCCACCGGCCGTTTGTTCATCGAGTTTGCCGTCGCCGTTTCGGCTTCCGTCATCATCTCCGCTTTCGTGGCGCTCACCCTGTCGCCGGCCATGTCCGCGCGCGTCCTCAAATCGCTTGAAGGCGTCAAGCATGGACGGATATTCGATTTTTTCGAACGCGGTTTCGACTGGATCGCCGCAACCTACGGACACGGGCTCAAATGGGCGCTGCGCCACCGCGTGCTGATGGTGATGGTGACGGTCGGGACGCTGGTGGTGATGGTGTTGGCGTTCCACGGATTGGAGCAGGATTTTTTGCCGCAGGAAGACAAGGGCCGGATGTTTTGTCTCGTGTTGACGCCGAACGGTTCGACCAGCGAGTTCACCGACCGGCAATTGCGCAAAGCGGAAAAGATCATCGCCGACGTGCCCGAAGTGGCCGCCTACGGCGCGATTGTGGCGCCCGGGTTCAACGGGCCGGGACAGGCGAACCTGGGTGTGATCTTCGTGCGTTTCAAGGACCGGAGCGAACGCAGGCGTTCCGTGCAGGAGATCGTGCTCGGTCCGGGCGGGGTGCAGGAGCGGTTCTTTGGACAGGTTGAGGGGGCGATTTCCATTGCAAACTTACCGACGGCCATCGAGGTCAGTTTCCGTCAGGCAAAGTTCGAGTTGATACTCCAGAATCAGGATTTGGACGTGCTGAACAGGGTGGCCCAGGACATCGCCAACAAGGTCCGCGGCATGAACAATCTTAGAAGCGTGAACGTGGGCTTCGAGGTGAACAAGCCGGAATTGCGCGTCAGCATCGATCGCAGTCGCGCCGCGTCGCTCGGTGTCAGCATTGAAGACGTCTCGCGCGCGATGCAAATCCTGTTCGGCGGGCTCGACCTGAGCCGCATCAAAGTCGGAGGCAAGGAATACTACGTGATGGCCCAACTGGAACGGCAGTCCCGGCTTACCCCGCAGGATTTGGACAAGGTTTTCGTGCGAAATAACAAGGGTGATTTGATTCAGCTCAGCAGCGTGGTCACCCGTGCGCAAGGCGCCGCTCCCAACTCGATCAACCATTACGGCCGGATGCGCAGCGCCAGCATTACCGCCTCGCCGGGCGCGGTGCCCACCGGCACGGTTGTCAAGGAGGTTGAAGCCATGCTCTCGCGCGAACTGCCGCCGGGCTTCCTCTATGCCTGGGGCGGTGATGCGAGAAATCTACGCGACGCCAACACCGAGGTCTGGTGGGTGCTCGGCTTGGCGGCAATCATTGTGTATATGACGCTGGCGGCTCAATTTGAAAGCCTCGTCCATCCTTTTACCGTGATGTTGGCCGTGCCGCTGGGCGCCATCGGTGCCTTCGGCCTGCTCTGGCTGCTGAATCTCGGCGGGAAAATGGGCCTCTACCCGCCGATCCCCGCCATGAACATCAATCTGTTCAGTCTGATCGGCCTGGTTTTGTTGCTCGGGTTGGTGACCAAAAACTCGATCCTCCTCGTGGAATACGCCAACCAGCAGGTCGCCAAAGGAGCCGATTCACACGAAGCCATGATCCAGGCCGGATTGGTCCGGCTGCGCCCGATCCTGATGACGGCCTTCTCGACTATCGCCGGCATCCTGCCCATCGCCATCGGGTTCGGTGCCGGCGCCGAAAGCCGCCGGCCCATGGGTGTCGCCGTCGTCGGCGGCATGCTCACCAGCACCTTCCTGACGTTGTTTGTCATCCCGGTGGTTTACACGCTGCTGAGCGATCTGGTGCGACGATTCCATCGCAAACCCGCCGCGGCACCGGCAACACTCCAGCAGGTGCCCGCTGGAAAATGACGAATGACGAATGACGAAAACCGAAAGAATGACCCAGCTCGAATACCGAAACAGCCAACGCGCCTTCCGGGCGCCTTTCGTCATTGGGATTTCGGATTTCTTTTGCCCTTCGTCATTCGTCATTGGTCATTGACGACGCTAGGGTCGGCCCTGGCCCTGGCGGTCTCCTGCTCGAAGCCGGCCGCCAACGGCGCGAGGCCGGAGGCTGAAGAGGCAGTGCCCGTCACGGCGGCCAGGGTTGACCTGCTCCCGATGGATCAGTCGCTGGACATCTGGGGAACTCTTTACGCCAAGGACGAAGCGACCCTCGGCGCGGAAGTCGAGGGCAAGGTGGAGAAAACGCTCGTGGATTTTGGCGATCGCATAACGGCCGGCCAGGAACTGGCACTGATCGACACGACCACCTACGAGGCGCTGGCCCGCCAGGCCGAGGCCAACGTGGCCAAGGCCAAGGCCAGCGCCCGGAACGCGGAACTGACCCTCACACGCGCCCAGGAGTTGCGCAAAAACAACATCGCCTCGCAAAGCGATCTGGACGCCGCCGTGGCCGCCGCGGAGCAGGCCCGCGCCGAGGTCAACGCGGCTGAGGCGGCCAACGCGGTCGCGCAGTTGAACCTGCTGCGTTCGCATGTCAAAGCGCCGTTCGACGCCACCATCGCCGAGCGGATCGCCAGTGCCGGCGATTATCTGAAGATCGGCGCGCCGCTGTTCCGCGTCGTGAACGACAACGTCCTCAAGCTCATCGTGCAGGCCCCCGAGAGTTACGCCGGCAAGGTGGTTAAGGATCAGCAGGTGGTCTTCTGGGTGGACGCTTACGGCACCAACCAGACTTTCGAGGGCAAAGTTTACCTGATCAGCCCCGCCGTGAACACCGGCACGCGCGCGTTTCCGTTCGGCGCGCTGGTGCAGAACGCCGACCACCGTCTGAAAGCCAGTTCGTATGCCCGCGGCAAATTGAGCCTCGCCCGCGATGTGCCCACGGCGGTTGTGCCGCTCGACGCAGTGAGCACGTTTGCCGGCGTGACCAAGGTCTTCGTCGTTGACCACGGGGTGGCCCGCGCCCGCGAGGTCGTGGTCGGCCGCGTGCAGGAGGGCCGGCAGCAGGTCCTCTCCGGCCTCAAACCCGGCGAAGTGGTCGCCCTCAGCGGCTTGAGCAAGCTCCATGACGGAGTCAAGGTGCGGGTGCGCTCGAAGAATGACGATTGACGGTAACGAATCACGAATGCCGAATGCCGAATGCCGAAAGAAGTTCAAAATCCGAATGATGAAACACGCCGGAAATATCTGGTGGCCGTTTTGTCATTCGTGCTTCGACATTCTTTCGGATTTCGTCATTCGTCATTCGACATTCACAGCGGATTTCATCATTCGACATTCGTCATTCCCCACGGGTGTGTCGCATGAATTCCACCCAGCCGCCCAGTCCCCCGCCCGCCACCTGCGGCCTCGGTATCGCCGACTTGTGCATCTCGCGGCCCGTGTTCGCCACCATGATCAACCTGTTCCTGGTGGTGCTCGGCTGGTTCTCCTTCCGCCAGATCGGCATCGACCAGTTCCCCAACGTCGAATTGCCCATCGTCACCGTCACCGCCACGCTGCGCGGCGCATCGCCGGAGGAAATGGAGACGAGTGTCAGCAAGCCGCTGGAGGAAATCATCAACACCGTCCAGGGCATCGACGAATTGAGCAGCACGACGATCGAAGGCGTCTCGCGCATAACCATCCAATTCTTTCTCGAACGCAACCGCGATATCGCCGCCCAGGACGTGCGCGACAAGGTGAACACGATTTTGTCGCAACTGCCGCAAGGAACCGACACGCCCATCATCGACAAGTTCGATCTCGACGCTGTGCCGGTCATGTCCCTCAGCGTCAGCGCGCCGCGCGACCTCAAGGAGATCACCTTCATCGTGGACAAACAGATCAAGCAGATCCTTGAAACCGTGTCGGACGTCGGCGCGGTGATCATGAATGGTGGCCGGACGCGCGCGGTGCAGGTGGCGGTCGATATCGACCGGTTGCGCGCCCGTGGGTTGACCGTCGAAGATGTCCGGACCGCCTTGCTGCAGCAAAACCTTGAAGTGCCCGAGGGCCGGGTTGACCAGGGCACGCGCGAACTGGTCGTGCGCACCCTCGGCCGGATGCGTAACGTCCGCGACTTCAACGACCTCATCGTCGCCAGCGTGGGCACCCAGCCGATCCGGTTGGCCGACATCGCCACGGTCAACGATTCGGTCGAGGAACCGCGTTCGCTCTCGCGCATCAACGGCGTCAACGCCGTCACCCTCGTGGTGCGCAAACAGTCCGGCTCCAACACCGTCAGGGTGATTGACGCGGTCAAGGCGAAGTTGAAGGAGTTGGAACCGGTCATCCCCCGCGATTTCAAGGTCAACATTATCCGCGATCAGTCCCGCTTCATCCGGCGTTCGCTCGATGAGGTCAGCTTTCACCTGTTGATGGGCGCGGTGCTGGTGGCGTTGACGGTGTTCTTCTTCCTGCACGACTGGCGCGGCACGGTCATCGCCTCGGTGGCCATTCCGGCCTCGCTGGTGGCTACCTTCACCCTGATGCGGGCGATGAATTACACGCTCAACAACTTCACCATGCTCGGCATGGTGTTCGCCGTGGGCATCGTGATCGATGACGCCATCGTCGTGCTCGAAAACATTCATCGCACGATGGAGGAGAAAGGCTGGTCGGCCGCCAGTTCCGCCAGTCACGCGACACGCGAAATCGCGCTGGCGGTCATGGCGACAACGTTGTCGCTGGTGGTGATTTTCCTGCCGCTGGCCTTCATGAAAGGCCGCACCGGCATGTTCTTTTCGAGCTATGGCGTCACGGTCGCGTTTGCCATCCTGGTGTCGCTGTTCGTTTCCTTCACGCTCACGCCCATGCTGGCGTCGCGTTTCCTCAAGCATACGGACGACGAAAAGGTTCGTGAGAAAAAGGCGCACGGCGGCGCGCTGCTGCGCTGGCTCGCCGACCATTACATCGCGGTGTTGCGCTGGAGCCTGCACCATCGCTGGGTCGTCGTCGCCGGCGCCGCCCTGTGCGTGCTTTCGCTGGCGGTGCTCGGCAAGCTGACGAAGTTCACCTTCCTGCCGCAGGATGACGCCAGCGAGTTTGAAATCGCGCTACAGACGGCGGAAGGCTCGACGCTCCAGCGGACGGCGGACCTGTGCGCGGAAATCGAGCAAAGACTGAAGGCGGTTGGCATCGACGGCCAGCAGGCCATTACCACCACTCTGGCCACGATCGGGGAAACCTCCGGACGCGTCGGCAAGGCGGAAGGCGACGTCACTCTGGCCACGATTTACTGTCGCCTGCCGGAGTTGGGCGGCTTTTGGTCCCGGTTATTCGGCAAGTCACGACGCTGGTCGCAGTTTGACGTCATGGGCATGGCCCGGCGCATCCTGGCCGATTACCCCGACGTGCGCGCCAGCGTGCAATTGATCTCCAACATCAGCACCGGCGGACGCAACTCCGATTTGTCGTTCAACCTGCTTGGACCGGACCTCGATAAACTTTCCGCCTGGGCGGACGACATTATCCGGCGGCTGGCGCCGAACAAAGGCATTGTGGACGTGGACACGACGCTCTCGAACCGCAAACCGGAGTTGCAGGTGCATCTGGACCGCCCCAAAGCCGCGGCGTTCGGCCTGCGCGTGACCGACGTCGCCAACACGCTGCACACGCTGGTGGGCGGCGACATCGTCGGCACTTACAAGGAGGCGGACGACCAGTATGACGTCTGGCTGCGGGCCGAGGCGCGCGACCGGAGCACGCAGGAGGCGCTGGGAGAAATCATGATGCGCGCGGGCACGGGCAACCGCTTCCCGCTCTCGACAAACACCGGCGTTTCCGAGGCGTCGCTGGTGCAGCTCGCGAATTTCGTGAAGCTCGAGGAGGCGCGGGGGCCGAACCAGATCGACCGCTTCCAGCGCCAGCGCAAAGTCACCCTTGTCGGCAACCTGGCGCCCGGCTATCCGCTGGCCGACGCGGTGCAGAATGTCAAGGACGTCGTCGCGGCAATGAACCTGCCGGCGGAGTACCAGGTCGTGTTCACCGGCCGCGCCAAGCAGTTGGTCGAGACGTTCCAGAATTTTCTCATCGCCTTCGGTCTGGCGATGATTTTCATGTATATGATTCTCGCCGCGCAGTTCGAACACTTCGTGCATCCGGTGTCGATACTCCTCGCGGTGCCGTTGTCCCTGCCGTTCGCGCTCATCACGATGATTGCGATGCACGAGCCGTTGAACATCTATGCCATCTTTGGCCTGTTCATGCTGTTCGGTATCGTAAAGAAAAATGGCATCCTGCAGATCGATTATACGAACACCCTCCGCGCTCGCGGCCTGGACCGCGAAGCGGCGATTTTGCAGGCCAATCGCACCCGGCTGCGCCCGATTCTGATGACCACCATGATGTTGGTGGCGTCCATGATCCCGATAGCGCTCGGGACCGGTCCCGGTTCCGGCGGGCGCGCCTCGATGGCGAAGGTGATCATCGGCGGCCAGATGCTTTGCCTGCTGTTGACGCTGCTGGTGACGCCGGTGAGCTATTCGATTTTCGATGATTGGGGCGCCGGTAAATTCTCCCTCTTCCGCCGTCGCGCCGCCAAAAGAGAGGCGGCACCGGGTCGGGCGTCGGAATCGTCACCGATGCCGGCAAAATGATCCGGAGGCGCGCGTCGCGTTTTTGAATCAGGCGAACGTTCTCTTCAGGTATTCCAGGCTTTTGGTCGCGATGACCTCCGGCCCCTCATCGAAACTGAACACTTCCACCGAGACATAATCGTCGTAGCCCACCTCCTTCAACGCCGCGGCAATCGGTTTGAAATCCACGTTGCCGAAGCCGGGTCCTTTCAGGTTTTTGTCGTTGGCGTGGAAATAGGCGAAATGCGGCCAGGAATCGCGGATGATCTGGGGAATCGGTTTCGGTTCGGCGCACATCGCTTTGACATCGAGGAGGATTTTGAAATGGGCCGAGTTGAACTGTTGCGTGAATTGGATGGCCTCGGCGGCGGTGTTGATGAAATTGGTTTCCGCGGCGGACAAGGGTTCGAGGCAGATCGTAATCCCGCGTTTCTCGGCCCTTCCCACCGGCTCCCGAAAGGCGTCCGTGGCCCAGTCCCAGGCGTCCCGGGGCGTGACGCCGTCCAGCATATTCCGTTGTTTGGGGGAGCCGAACACGATGATTTTGCCGCCAATATCGGCGCAGAAATCCACCAGGTCGCAAAGGTAACGCGACGTCGCTGCGCGCACCGCCTCATCGGGGTGCGTCAGGTGCAATCCTTCGGTCTGCGCCAGCACCCAATGGATACCGGAGATGGCGATGCCCTGGCGGGCGGCTGTCTCCCGGATCTTTTGGCGTTCGGCCGCGGAAACGGCGGTGACCCGGTCGGCAATGGTGAACGGGGCAATCTCCACGGCGTCGTAACCGGTCCGAGCCGCGCAGGCGAGCGCGTCTTCGAGTTTCCAGCCCTGGAAAATCTCGTTGCAAACTGCGAATTTCATTGACGAGTTGTTTAACGGGCGAGTGCGGGTCCGTCGAGCACTGACTTTGTTACGAATTGGACAAATTTCACGCGTTTTGCGTGAAAATCACGCGAGCGACGAAAATACAAAGACGGCGCCGAGCTTGGACCGGGCCGACATCGCCGCGGCATTGGCATTGCTTACGTTTAGGGATCAGCAATGCCTGACAACCGCAGGGGACCATGAGCGTCTTATTCAATTTTCAGCCGTCATCTGACTGGGCGCGCGCCGGATTGGTCATAGCGGTCGGAAGCGGTCTGTGGCTGGCGATTTTTCCGACGCTGTTCCGCCGGAAAACGTCGGGCGACCCTCAGGTTATTGAATCGGTGCTGGCCAGGGTTCATCAATTGCGGCAGGGCCGGTTTTCGTCGCGCTACTCGCACTTCGATGCGGTCAAAACGCGGAGGAAACTGTTGGCTGAAGCCCGCGAAAGGTTGAAACGGAAGCCGTTTTTTAGAAATCGGCCACCGGGTTGAAAATTGGCTCCGAACTATGAAGCCGGCCGTTTCCAGCAACCCAAACAGAGGACCACCAATCAACCAGTGGGTTGGACTAAGGAAATTCATCAACAGTCCGGTAACCTCCTGCTGGACGACGGCAGTGTGCAGCCGGTGGACTCCGCCGGCCTGCAGAAGGCGCTGCGCGATTCCGGCGTAGCCACGAACCGGCTGGCAATTCCATAAATCCAGTGAGAACAAAGCCGATTCACGCGCAGCGCGTAAAGATTGCCTTCACCTTGATTGAGTTGATTGTGGTGATTGGCGTGATGGTGATCTTAATGGCGCTGGTCATTTCCGCTGCGGCCAGAGCCAGGGACAAATCCCGCAAAATCAGTTGCAACTGCAACCTGAAGCAGATCGGTCTCGCGTTCCGCATCTTTGCCAACGACAACGGCGACGCCTATCCGATGAGTGTTTCGACCAAAAAAGGCGGTTCGATCGAATACCTCACTGCGACCGATGTTTTTCGACACTTCCGGGCGATGTCGAACGAGTTGAGCACACCCACAATTTTGGTCTGTCCGGCGGACAATCGGAAGCCCGCGCCCAGCTTCTCCGTCCTGAGCAACGCTAACATCAGCTATTTTGTCGGCTTGGACGCGACGGCCGTCTTCCCGCAGACGTTGCTGGCGGGCGACCGCAACCTCATGACGAACGGGGTTCCGGTCGGCAGCGGTGTCGTGGTCCTGACCACAAACCTGGCGGTCGGCTGGACGGCGGCTTTGCATAAAGGCTCCGCCAACGTCCTGTTAGGCGACGGCAGCGTCCAGCCGTTCACCAACGTCCGACTGCAGCAGCACGTCGCCGACTCCGGCGTCGCCACCAATCGACTCGTGATTCCGTGATCGAACCGACACCGGTGGCAACTCGGCAAACTCACTGACCAACTTTTGTCGCACATGCGGCAAAAATTGGTCAAGAGGCTCATTTTAAATAACTTGCTCTTACATCAAACTACGTGAGTGACGTAGGCCGGCGCGGAGGTGCGGGGGAAAAAACCGTGAAATTCGTGGTGAACTCTGGTTGGGTGATGGGCGGTGAAACTGTTTTACACCGGGCCGGTGATCAACGCCGAGATGCTCGTAATGATGCTCGAGAAGCACGGCATCCAGGCCACGCAAGAGTTCGTTGATCTCGCGCCGGCAGATGACGGCGATCTGAGTCGCCCGGCGAAGGTATTTGTGCCGGAGGCGGATTATGACCGCGCCTACCAGTTGTTTTACGCGGAGCGGGAAGACGAGCTCTGAGCGGTGCGGCGTCGCGGGCGCGCAATTCGGAAGGGGAAGGATTCCGGTCAATGGGCAGCTTGACGACCTCACTGGACCTCAGTAGCGTGCGGCATGAAAGCGCTCGCGATGGAACCGTTGACCGTCGAGGATTATCGCTCGCTGCCGGATGGCGGGCCGCGCTATCAACTCATCGAAGGAGATCTGTTTATGGCCCCGGCGCCCAATCGTTATCACCAGGAGATTTCCGGCAACATCTATCTATTGCTGGCCAAATACCTGGAGAAGCACCCCATCGGCAAGCTCTATGCCGCGCCGTTCGATGTTTATTTCGATGAGATCAATGTGCACCAGCCCGACCTGGTGTTCGTCTCCAGGAAAAACCTGTCCATCCTTACCCACGCGGGGGCCGAAGGCACCCCCGATTTTCTCGTGGAAATCCTTTCGCCGAAGACGGCCGGTCTTGATAAGAAGCCCAAGCGCCGTGTGGCCGCCCGGAGTGGAGTGAAGGAATTGTGGATCGTCGATCCTGAAACAAAACTGGTCCACGTCTATTTTCTTCAGAAAGACGCTGAGCGGCCGGCGGCTACCTGGTCGGAGAAGGACACGTTTGCTTCACCGCATTTTCCCGGCCTGAAGATCAAGGGCGCGACGGTTTTCAAGCGCTAGCTCCACGGGCACATCCTGGTGACTGCTTTGTAAGAGCGCAGACACTTTCAGCTTTTCAACAGCGCTTCGGCGTGCTTGCGCGCGGTGTCGGATTGGCCGCCCAGCATCCGCGCCAGTTCCGTCACGCGTTCCTTTTGGTCGAGCAGACGCATGTCCGTCAACGTCCGCAACAGTTTCGTTTCCTTCGTGACAACATAGTGGGCGGAGGCGCGGGCGGCCACCGGCGCCAGGTGGGTGATGCACAGGACCTGTCGTTGTTCACCAAGCTGGCGCATCTTTTCGCCGACGGCGCGGGCGGTTTCCCCGCCGACGTTCGCGTCCACTTCGTCAAAGATGAGCACCGGGATGTCGTCCTGCGCGGCGAGCACGGTTTTCAAGGCCAACATGACCCGCGCCATTTCACCCGACGAGGCAATGGCGCGCAACGGACGGGGCGGCTCGCCCGGGTTGGGAGCGAACTGGAATTCGATTCGGTCGAACCCCGACGTCGGACGTTGCGATTCGAAGTTCGAGACTTCGGAACCGGTCGTAATGGCGACGTCAAAGTGGCTCTGTTTGAACCCGAGATCAGCGAGGTGTTGGGCTACGGCCTTGGAGAGTTTGGGGACAACTTTGCGGCGACGGGCGGAGAGTTCCTCCCCGACGCGTTTGAGTTCGTCGTCGCTCTTCCTGAGTTCGGCGTTGAGGCGTTCCAGTTCGGCGTCGCGCTGTTCGAGGTCGCGCAGTTTCTGCCGCGCCTGTTCGCCAAACTCGATGACGTCGGCGAGGGTCGCGCCGTATTTGCGCCGAAGGGACCGAATGAGATCGAGCCGTTCTTCGAGCGATCGCAGGCGGGCCGGATCACTGTCCAGCTTGTCGGCGTAGTGCGACAGATCGCTCTGGAGGTCGCGGAAAAAAGAGAGCGCCTGTTCGTGCAAGGAGAGCAGACAGACGGCGTCGGGATCGAGCCGTTGCAACTCCTGAAGCGCGCGGCCCAGGGCGCCGGCGTGAACGGCCAGCGAATTCTCGTCGTCGCCCAATTGGCGCAAGGCGGCGTGGGCGAGTTCAAGCAACCGGACGGCATTGCTCGCCAGCCGATGTTCGCGTTCGAGTTGCGTCTCCTCGTCGGGCCGCAGGTTGGCGGCGGCGATTTCGCCCGCCTGATGGCGGAGCAAATCGAGTTGCTGCGCATAAGTTCTTTCGTCCACGATCAGCGACGTTTTTTTGGCTGCCAGCGCGGCGCGACTCTGGACGAGGCCGGCAAAATGTTCGCGCAACGAATCCAGACCGCCAAAGGCGTCCAGAATAGCGAGCTGCCTGGCGGGGTGGAGCAAGGACTGGTGATCGTGCGGGCCGTGGACGTCCACGAGCCATTCGCCGAGTGCGGCGAGCACGTTCAACGTCGTGGGCGAGCCATTCACGAATTGCCGGTTGGTGCCGCTGGCGCTGATGGCGCGTTTGAGCACGAGCTGAGGGCCGTCGCACGGTTCGAGTCCGTTTTCGTCGAGAAACCTTTTAAGCGGCGCGCGCAGATTCGAGACATCGAACACCGCTTCGACCGCGCAACTGTCGCTGCCGCTGCGGATGAACGCGCGTTCGGCGCGCTCGCCCAGCACGAGGTTGAGCGCGCCGATGAGGATGGATTTGCCGGCGCCGGTCTCGCCCGTGATGGCGTTGTAGCCGGGCCGCAGGTCGAGCGTCAGGTCGGCGACCAGGGCGAGGTTTTTGATGCGCAGCGTGCTCAGCATGGTGAAATTCGTTCGTGCTGAATTTGACGATTATGCTAGGGTTCGGCAAAAGATTTTTGGCAGAATTGACCGGGTGAACGAAACGAGAATATGAATTCGCGGCTGGACACAGACTCTGGACAAAACGGAAGGGATGTTCTGCGGGTCCCCCGGGGTGCGGCGAATTCTGGTTGATTCTGTCGGAACTCGAATGTCTTTCGCTTTCATTTTCCTCGGTTCCGGAACGTCGCAAGGTGTGCCGGTCATCGGGAAGGAATACCCGTCGGAATTTCTGGCGAATCCCAAAAACCAACGAACCCGGCCCTCTCTTTACGTGGCGACGGAGCAGGCGAAAGTTGTCGTCGATACCACGCCGGAGTTTCGCATCCAATGTTTGCGGGAGAGGATCAACTGGCTCGACGCGGTGATTTTCACGCACGCTCACGCGGACCACATCATGGGGCTGGATGATTGCCGGCGGTTTTGCGATCTGCGAGGCGGCGCCCTGCCGATTTATGCCAGCGCGGCGACCATGCGGGATTTGAAGCGGGTTTTTGCCTACGCGTTTCACGAGGGCCCGTGGCCGAAGGGGTATTTTATTCCGGAACCGCACGTGATTGACGGACCGTTCGTGATTGGCGATCTGGCCATCACGCCGCTGCCGCTGCCGCACGGTTCGATGGGCGTGTACGGTTATTTGTTTGCGCAGAGCGGCAAAAAGCGGCTGGCTTATTTGAGCGATTGCAAGGAAGTGCCGGTCGAAGTTCTGGAACAGGTGCGCGGTGTGGAAGTGGCCGTGCTCGATGCGCTCCGGCGCCAGCCGCATCCGACGCACATGTGCCTGGATGAAGCGCTGACCACGGCCCGGCGCATCGCGGCCCCGCGCACCTACTTCACGCACCTGACGCATGATTACGACCACGACGTTGACCAGGCAGAAATGCCCGCGGGCATCGAGCTGGCTTACGACGGGTTGAAAGCGGAGTGTGAATTGTGAGGCGCGCGCGAGAAAGGCGTCGAATGCGAATTCTGAAGAAGGAAATTTTTTGGGGAGGCTGGGCGGCAACGGCGGGGCTTTGTTCGACGTTGCTGGCGGGGGCGCCGGGGGACGCCGTGGTGGTGATTTACAACAGCCGGTTGCCCGAGTCGAAGGAGCTGGCCGGTTACTACGTCCAACGCCGCGAGGTGCCAACCAACCAGGTGTTCGGCTTCGATCTGCCGGTGACCGAGACGATGACGCGCGGAGAGTTCCGCGACCAGTTGCAGAAACCTTTGCTGAAGGCCCTGGAGCGCCAGAAACTGCTGACCATTCGATCGGAAATCATTCCGGCGACGCGCGACAAAACCGGCGACGCCCATCAAAAAATCACGGATGCCAAAATCCGTTACGCGACCCTGTGTTACGGCGTGCCGGTGAAGATCCTGGCCGAGCCCAACTTGAGCGAGCCGGGCGTCGAAAAGGTCCGCGCTGAACTGCGGCGCAACGAGGCGGCGGTGGACAGCGAGCTGGCGGCGCTGCCGCTGCTCCTGCAAGGCCTCCCGTTGACCGGCATGGGGCGAAATCCGGTCTTCGGTGTCACCAATGCGGCGCAGATCCAACCGGCCGGCGGCGTGTTGATGGTGTCGCGGCTCGACGGCCCGACGGTGGAAATCGCGCGAGGCCTGGTGGACAAAGCAATGGAAGCGGAGACCGACGGCCTGTGGGGCCGCGCTTATTTCGACCTGCGCGGCTTGACCAACACCAACTACAAATTGGGCGACGACTGGATTCGAAGCGCGGCCGAGGTGATCAAGCGGTTGGGATTCGAAACGGTCATTGACGAACAGCCGGAGACGTTTTCGGCAGCCTTTCCGATGAGCCAGATTGCGTTTTACGCCGGCTGGTACGACGGGCAATTCTCCGGCCCGTTCACGCGTCCGAAAGTCGAATTCATGCCGGGGGCGGTGGCTTATCACCTGCATTCCTTCAGCGCCCATGTCCTGCGGACGCCCGATCAATACTGGGTCGGGCCGCTGCTGGCCCGCGGAGTGACGGCCACCGTAGGCTATGTGGAGGAGCCGTATCTGGACGGAACCATAAACGTGGCCGTGTTTTTATCGGACCTCACGGTTTTAGGCTTCAGCCTGGGAGAGGCGGCCTACGCGGCACAGCAAACGGTTTCCTGGCAAACGACGGTAGTGGGCGACCCCTTGTTTCGGCCGTTCGGCCGGAAAAATCCCGGCGACCATTTCGGCCAACGCTTGCGGGAATTGCATGGTGAATTGCTCTCGCGGCAGAGCAAACTGATTGAATGGTCGCACCTGCAGGTTGTGAACCTGAATCTGAGCGCGGGCGACCAGGCGTCGAAGGCGATTACTTATCTGGAACAGCAGCCGACGACAAAGACGAGCGCGATGTTGCAGGAGAAGCTGGGCGACCTGTTCTACGCGCGGGGCAAACTGGCCGACGCCATTGACGCTTATGGCAAGGCGCTGAACCTGGAGATGACGCCGCTGCAACGTGTCCGGGTGACGCTGGCGCAGGCGCAACTGCTCGGGCTCTACACGAAACGCCAGCAAGCTCTGGATTTGTACCGGCAATTTCTGAAGGAATTCCCGGATTATCCCGCGGTCCTGGACATTTATCAGAAGATGCTGCCCTTGGCCCAGGACCTGAACAGTGCGGCGGATGTGGAAAGCATAGGAAAAGAGATCGAGCGCCTCTCGCCGCAGCCGGGAAAATAAACATTTCCATTCAGGCTCCCATGCCTTCCTCGAAGGAACCGGCGGCCAGTGGGAAACAGAGATGGTCCCGCACATATTGGATGCCGTTGGCGCTGGTGAAATCGAGGTCGCGGTAGGCGCTCTCGGCCTCGACGATCAACGGCGCGGTCTTCCGGCCCATGACTTCGCAGTAACGCTGCGGATAGCCGATGTGAACCAACAGCTCGATGTAACGCGTCATGTTCAAATCGCCCGACGGCAGGTCGGTGAACTGCATCGCCCGCTTTTGCCAGCCCGCCTCCATCCGGCGCAGCGGCACACCGGGGCGGATCACGAAATTCTTCACGTGACAGGCATAAACGCGGGAAGCGACTTTCAGAAAACGCGCCTCCCAGTTTTCCCCTTCCCAGCAGTGCGACGGATCGGCATTGACAGCGAGAGTCGGGTCGCCGTCGCAAATTTCCACGAGCAGGTTGAAGTCGTCGGCGCACATCGCGGCCGTGCCCGGATGGATTTCATGGCAAAGATAGAGACCAAGTTTCTTGGCATGCTGGCGCAATCTGGCGGTTTTTTTCACGAAACGATCCTGGCCTTCCTTGACAAGGTCATAATCGCCGCCGGCCCAGAAGCCCCAGGGATAACCGGTGGCCAGTTCCCAGCCGAATGCCGCGCCCCAGAACATCGGAACGATCTTCACACCAAGCTCAGCGCACAGATCCAAAAGTCGCAACAGATAATCCTCCGTCCATTTTTCGATTTGCTCCGCCGATTTTTTGGCGATGTCGGCGGGGATAAACGGACGGATGGTCGGGCTGCCGGTCCAGGCGGTGGTATGGACCCAGAACGGGCAATGGGCCGACACACCATCGAGACTCATTTTTGACCCGGCGAAAGCGTCCTTGATTTCCCCGGCGCTTTTGAATCCCTTGTCGGACTGAAGCATGTAATTGGACGGCTGCGCGCCGGCGGCGCCCGATTTCCTGGCGTAATCGAGGAATTTGGCCAGACTCTTGGCGCCATGTTGCGCACCTTCGACGCTGGGGTGGAAACAGGTTTGGGCCATAAATGTGCTGTTTGATTTTGAGGCTGAGAATTACCGAGGTTCGGCGCGGAAATCAATGGGAAAGCGGCAAATTCGGATTGTGGATTGCGAACGGCGGATGGAAGACGTAAGATGAAACGCCGAAGCGACGAGCGACAGCCGATGGCCATGCCGATTTTTTACGATACACACGCGCACCTGGATTACCCGGACTTTGCTCACGACTTGGCGCAAGTGCTCGAACGCGCGGCGGCTGCGGGTATCGCCAAAATCATTTCCATTGGCACCGACCTGGCCAGCAGCGCGCGCGCGGTGAAACTGGCGGAGCACTTTCCCGGCGTGTTTGCCGCGGTCGGCTGGCATCCTTGCCATGCGTCGGAAGCGCCCGAGGATTTGCGTCCGGCGCTGCGCGAGCTGGCGCGCCATCCCAAGGTGGCGGCCATCGGCGAGACCGGGCTGGATTATCATCGTCTTTCGGCTCAACCACCGGAATGTTCCGACGCCGACCGCGCGCGGTCCCAACAGAAGCAGGCCGCCATTTTCCGCCAGCAAATGGAAGTGGCCGCGGAATTCGAATTGAATTGTGTGGTTCATCAACGCGACGCGCTGGAAGACGTCCTGGACCAGATGCAGCCGTTTGTCGGCAAAATGCGCGGTGTGTTCCACTGTTTTGTGAACGATCCGGCGGCCATGCGGCGAATTACGGCCGCCGGCTCTCTGGTCAGCTTCACCGGCATTGTGACATTCAAAAACGCGCAGAATGTCCGCGACACACTGTCCGCCACGCCGCTCGACCAACTCATGCTGGAAACGGATTGTCCTTATCTTGCTCCGGTGCCCTATCGCAGCAAACGATGCGAGCCGGCGCACGTGAAGGAAATCGCGGAGGTGGCCGCTCAGGTGAAGGGTTGCTCGCTGGAGGAACTGAGCCGGGCCACGTGCGCGACCGCCGGGAGGTTCTTTCCAGCTCTTGATGAGCATCGCAGCATCCCTCGAACCTCAACGTAGGGCGGGCCCTCCTGGCCCCGTCGGCCAACCCGACGGCACATCTGATTTCCCGCTCGCTCTGGCGCGCCCGCCGGACGGGCAAGAGGCCTGTGCCACCTCCGGCCTCGGTTCGTGACCGCTTCGTGGAGTACGCATTTTCCTGCTTTTGCAGTTGTATTTTTGGTGAAAATTTTGTATTTAATGATCGTTGGTTCACTTATCCGCAAGTCCGGCGAATCAGGTTGCAGGTGCCCCGCAAACGCGCCTGCGATTTTGCCGGTGTTGGCGGGAGGCAACCGGCTGCTTATGCGGGTGCGGGCGACTGCCCGCGCGTGGCGACGTCAGACGGACCAACTTGGCCTGCGGTTTTCTCGCGAACTCAACCGGGACTGTCAGGCTGTTGACGTCGCGGCTTCCCTTGCCTGAGGAAGGCGGCTGTCTCGCTGCCGGCGACCAGCCTGACTTGCCGAAGCGGCCGACCGGTGTGGGGGTGGCATTTACTTCGCGACCGCGAACGAAGTTGGCAAAACGGCGGATGCGCGCCGGCGGCGAATCATGGATGATGGATGGGGCACGACCTGTACGAAGGTAACACATGACCGAACTGAGAAGCATTCTGCTGGCCGAGGACAACTCGAACGATGTGGAGTTGACCCTGGCCGGATTGGCTGAACTACGCCTCGCCAACGAAGTCGTGGTTGTGCGCGACGGGGCCGAAGCGCTCGATTACCTTCACTCCCGGGGGAAATATGCGTCCCGCGCCAATGGCAATCCGGCGGTGATCCTGCTGGACCTCAAGATGCCCAAGATGGATGGGTTGGAAGTGTTGCGCGAAATCAAGACCAACGAGCGGCTCAAGTCGATTCCCGTGGTGATGCTCACCTCCTCGGCGCAGGAGAGCGACCTGGTCAAAAGCTATCGACTGGGCGTCAACGCCTACGTCGTCAAGCCGGTCAATTACCGGGAATTCATCAACGCCATCAAACAAGTCGGCGCGTTCTGGGCCGTGGTCAACGAGCCGCCGCCCGAGAACACTCATCAAACGAACTGAAGCCGACCGGAAGTTGTTGTCCCCGCCAAATTGTCTTGTGAAACCGCCGTTGCGTATTCTCCATTTGGAGGACGATGCCAGGGACAGCGAGTTGCTGCGGGCCATGCTCGAAATGGAGGACCTCCCTGCCGAACTGTATCGGGTTGGTACCCGCGAACAGTTCGCGCGCGCCCTGGACGCCGGGGGATATGATGTGATTATTTCCGATTACTCCGTGCCTTCCTTCGACGGTCTCGCCGCTCTGGCCCTGGCCCGGGAGCAACGAGGGAACATCCCTTTCATTCTGTTCTCCGGCACCATCGGCGAAGAAGCTGCGATCGAAAGCCTTCACAACGGGGCGACCGATTACGTTCTCAAACAGCGCCCCGAACGGCTTATCGCCTCGTTGCGCCGGGCGTTGCAGGAGTTCGAAGACCGGCGCCGGCGCCAGCAGGCCGAAGAAGCATTGCGCGAACGGGAAGAGTTTTTCCGTCTGATCTCGGAAAGCGTCACGGATTTGATCGCGGTCATCGATCTCGCCGGCCAATGGGTTTACAATAGCCCTTCCTACAAAAGCATTCTCGGCGACCCGGAACAACTGCGGGGCGCGGATTCCTTCGACGCAATCCATCCCGAAGACCGCGAGCGCATGCGGCGCATCTTCCGCGAGACGATCGCCACCGGCGCCGGGCAGCGCGCCGAATTCCGTTTCCTGCTCCGGGACGGCAGCGTCCGCTATATCGAGTCGCAAGGCAGCGTGATGCGGGACAAAGACGGCCGGGCGGCCAATGTGATCATCGTTTCCCGCGACGTGACCGGGCGCAAACAGGCCGAGGAACAAATCCGGGAGCAGGCCGCGCTGCTCGACAAGGCGCAAGACGCCATTTGCGTCACCGACATGGAGCAGCGCATACTGTATTGGAACCGGAGCGCCGAGGTGTTGTATGGCTGGACCGCCGCCGAAGCGGCCGGCAAGCAGGCCAACGATCTCCTTTTCCGGAACGATTCCTCCCATCAGATGGAGGCGCTCAGAAGCCTGCTTGCCCGGGGCGAGTGGAAGGGCGAACTGTGCCAGGTCACCAAAGGCGGCGCGGAAATCATCGTCGAAAGCCACTTCACGCTCGTACAGGACGGCGCGGGGAAACCCAAATCCATCCTGGTCATCAACACCGATGTCACCGAGAAAAAAACGTTGGAGACCCAGTTCTTCCGTTCGCAACGACTGGAAAACATCGGCATGCTTGCCAGCGGCATCGCGCACGATCTGAACAACGTGCTCGCGCCAATGATGATGGCGGTGCCGATGCTCCGCGAGCGCGTGGATAATCCGGCCGACCGCAAACTGCTGGACATGCTTGATCGAAGCGTTCGGCGGGGCGCGGAACTGGTGCGGCAGATTCTTTCCTTTGCGCGGGGCGCCGAGGGCGGGCACAAACTCCTCCAGCCCCGTCACCTGTTGGCGGACCTGGAAAAGATGATCCTGGAAACGTTCCCCAAATCCATCCGGTTCCGGAAAAATATCGATCCCGAACTGTGGTCCATTCGCGGCAACGCGACACAAATCCACCAGGTGCTGCTCAACCTCTGCGTCAATGCGCGCGACGCCATGCTCCAGGGCGGCGCGCTGTCGATCGCCGCCGGGAACAAGCGGCTCACCGGCGTCGAAGCGGAGCCCCACGCCGACGCAAAACCGGGCGCGTTCGTGTCCATCAGCGTGGCCGACACCGGCACGGGCATCGCGCCTGAATTGCTCGAGAAGATTTTCGAGCCGTTCTTCACCACCAAGGAACCCGGCAAGGGGACCGGCCTGGGCCTGGCCGGAGTGCGCAGTATTTTGAAAAATCACGGCGGCTTCGTCGAAGTGCAAAGCGAAGTCGGCAAGGGAACCCGTTTTCAGATTTATCTGCCGGCCGTGGAACGCGAGTCGTTTGAAGCAACCTATACGAAGCCGGCGAAACTGCCGGCCGGACAAGGTGAACTGATTCTGGTGGTCGACGACGAAGAGGCCGTCCAGCAGATCGCCCGCGCGACCCTGGAGAACTTCGGTTATCGTGTGCTCAACGCCAATAACGGCGTCGAGGCCCTGGCGATTTACAAGCAGCACAAGGACGAGGTCAAAGCCGTGGTGCTGGATTCGATGATGCCGTTCATGGATGGAGCAGCCGCGCTACACGCGCTCCGGGAAATCGCTCCCACACTGAAAATCGTCGGCGTCAGCGGCCTGACTGCGGACGACAAGTTTTGCATCAGCCCCGCCGGCGTGCAGGCTTTTCTGACCAAGCCGTACACGGCGCAAGAGCTGTTGTCCAAATTGCACGCCGTCCTGCAGAGTCGGTAGTGGCCGAGGGCGGAATTTTCATGTCGCTCGGGTGCGCCTGAGCGGAGCGCCGGTCGCCGACGTCGCTGACCCGGCCTGATCTTGAATTGGTGCAATTATTGTTATAGCTATAACAAATTTTGTACCATTTCAGGGCCGGTATTGGAGCCTCACGGATTCTTTGGCAGGAAAGTCATTCGCCCGTTCAACAACGCTCTGGAAATCGCCCCGTTTCTTGTTGTAATGATGGCAATGGCAAAGAGCGAATCGACCGTGGCCAGCGCCGCCCGAACATGAATTGTTCCGCATCGAGACCCGACCCCTCGTCCGAGGTGGCGGCCGTTCCCGCGGCGAAGCGGACGCGCCGGCCATATCCTTACATTGCGCTGGCAGCCCTGGTCCTGCTAACCGTTGGCACCGGTTTTTACCTACGTCACCGGCTCCTGGCCGCTTACGCCGGGTCAATCCGGACCAACCACGCGTGGTCGCGCCGGCTGGCCGGCTACTGGGACCTCAGCCAATTGGCGGTTGCCGTGAACGCCCCCGGCAACGATGTGTTCCATTCACACGACATTGCCGGGGAGTCGGCCAAGATGGAATCCGCACTGGAACGGTTCAACGAACAGATGCGCGCCGTCCGGGCCGAAGTGAACTCGGAGATGGCCGTCGCCGAAATCAAACGTCTCCTGCCGCAGATGGACCTGGTGCAAAGCGCGATGGATGAACTGGGCGACGAGGCAAGGGGGATTTTTGCCCGCTTCCGGCGCAATCAATCCGCTCAGGCGGGCGAACGCCGGGCGACCCTGAGCCGGAAATTTGCCCAATTGAACACGGCGATGCTCGGCATGCGCGCCGTCGTTCGGGACATTCAGGCGGGCCATTTTGCGGAACAACTGGCCCTGGCCGCTTCGGTCCGGAAATTTGAACGCATCCTCGCCGGGGCGATCCTGCTGCTGGTGGTCGGCGTCGCCCTCTACGGCGCCGGATTATTCAAAGGCGTTGCCGGCCCAGTTCAGTCCGAAGAACAGCAACGCGCCGTGGACGCATTAAAAGCCAGCGAAGAGCGTTATCGCTCCATCATGGAATCCGCCAACGACGCCATGGTTATTGCCGATGCCGTCGGAAATATCGTCGCCTGGAACAAGGCGGCGCAACGGACCTTTGGTTACAGCGAGGAGGAAATCGTGGGACAGGCACTGACGCGCCTGCTGCCGGAACGATACCGGGACGGGTATCGCCAGGATTTGGCGGGTTTTCGGGCCACGGGCGAAAGCAACGCGGTGGGCAGAACGGTCGAGCTGCACGGACTGCGCAAAGATGGGAGCGAGTTTGCTATCGAACTCTCGCTGGCCAGCTCGAAGAGCGGCGGCCTGCTGTACTTCAACGGGGACATACGCGACATTTCGGAGCGTCGGGAGGTGGAAAAGGAACATGAGGAACAAGCGCGGCTGCATGTCTTTCGGGCCGATGTCAACCAGGCGCTGAACCGGGGCCGCAGCATTCCACTGATGTTGCAGGATTGCGCCGTGGCCATGCACACCCACCTCGCTGCCGCCCTCGCCCGGGTCTGGGTCCTCAATGAAACCGGGGTCATGTTGCAACTACTGGCCAGCGCCGGGAGGTACACCCACCTGGACGGTTTGCACAGCCGCGCGCCGATCGGCAAGTCCAAGATCGGGCTGATCGCGGAGGCAAAAGAACCGTATGTGACCAACGACGCGCTGAACGACCCGCGCATCAGCGACAAGCTATGGGTCCGGTCCGAGGGGATCATCGCCTTCGCCGGTTACCCGCTGCTGGTGGGAGAGGAGTGTGTCGGCGTCATGGCCCTGTTCGCGCGCCGCCCGCTGTCGCAGCAGGCGTTGGACGCGCTGGCCGCGGTCGCTCCCGCCATCGCCCAGTCCGTCGAACGGGTGCGCGCTCAGGAACAGTTGCGACAGGCCAAGGACGTCGCGGAATCGGCGAACCGGGCCAAGAGCGAATTCCTGGCCAACATGAGCCACGAAATTCGCACGCCCATGAACGCCATCCTGGGCATGACCGACCTGGCGTTGGACACGCCGTTGGACGAAACCCAACGGCATTATCTGGAGACGGTGCAAAACTCGGCCGACTCGCTGCTGGGCCTGCTCAACGACATCCTCGATTTTTCCAAGATTGAAGCCGGCAAACTCGAACTGGAGACGGTGGAATTCTCGCTGCGCGAACGGCTCGAGGCGACCATCAAAACGCTGGCGGTCAAAGCGCACGAAAAGGGATTGGAGTTGTCGCTGCGCGTACCCCCCGACCTGCCTGACTCCTGGCGGGGCGACGCGCGCCGTTTGCAACAGGTCGTCATCAATCTGGTCGGCAACGCCATCAAGTTCACCAAAACCGGTGAAGTGTCGGTCCACGTCGCTCTGGAAGGCGCCGGCGCCCCGACGACCGAACGGGCGGACCGGGTCTTGAACGGGACCGAATCCGTCGCGGCGCCGGCGTTTGACCCGAGGTCGTTTTTGTATTTCGTGGTCAAGGACACCGGCATTGGGATTCCCCGGAACCGGCTGCATTACATTTTCAAAGAATTTGCCCAGGCCGACAGTTCGGTGACGCGGAAATACGGTGGGACCGGTCTGGGACTGTCTATTTCCCGGCGGCTGATTGAACTTATGGGCGGCAGCATTTGGGTTGAGAGCCAAGAGGGCAAGGGAAGTGCCTTCCATTTTATCGTAAGACTGGAGCCGGGCAGCGGGTCGCAGCGCAGTCCCGCCGCCGCGGATTCCCGCGAACCGAAATCGCGCTCGGCCGAGACGAAAAGCGCCCCGGCGAAAGTCCACTCGTCTGCCGGCGGATTGAATATTTTGCTGGCGGAAGACCATCGGGTAAACCGTGAACTGGCCGTCACCATCCTGGCCCAGGAAGGTCACCGGGTCGTCGAGGCGTGCAATGGCCGGGAAGCGTTGGCCCTGGCCACCGGCCACCATTTCGATATCGTGCTGATGGACGTGCAGATGCCCGAATTGGACGGCCTGGAAGTGCTGCGCTCGATTCGCGAACACGAAAAGCGGACGGGCGGGCGCGTGCCCATCATCGCGTTGACGGCCCATGCCATGAAGGGCGACCGTGAGTTGTGCCTCGCCGCAGGGGCGGACGCGTATCTCAGCAAGCCGGTCAGACGGCGGGAACTTTTGGACGCGATCCACCAACTGGCGCGTCCGGGATCGGTCGGCGCCGGTCCGTCGGCCGCGAGGGCGTTGCCTTCCGAGAACCATCTCGACCTGGAACGATTGCGGGAACAGGTGGGCGGTGTCGAGGCGATCGTGGGGAAGCTGGCGCAGATGTTTTTGGAGAAGCTTCCGGAGCAGGTGGCGCAACTGCGGAATGCGTCAGCGCAATATGACAATCGCGCGTTGGCGCGCCTCGCGCACACGCTGAAAGGAGCGATTGGCAATTTCCAATCCGGCCCCGCTTATGCCGCCGCCAGCCGCCTGGAACAATTGGCCAGGAACGGCGATTGGTCTCGAATTGCCTCGGCCCAGCCGGAGTTCGAAAAACAGTTGGACCGCCTGGTCGCCGAATTGGAAGGTTACCTGAGCGGGGATTCGCAGAAGGGTAAAACAGCGTCATGAAAACTCTCGTCGCCGAAGATGATCCCGTGTCCAACGAGATGCTGGGTTTCCTGCTCGACCAATGGGGCTACCAGGTCGTGGCCACGCGCAACGGAGCGGAGGCCTGGCGGGCGCTTCAGGCGAACGACGCGCCGGCGCTGGCGATTCTGGATTGGCAAATGCCGGGGTTGGACGGCGTCGAAGTCTGCCGCCGGGTCCGCCTCTGCCCCGAACTGAAGCATGTGTATCTGTTGATTCTGACCAGCATGTCGCAGCCGGATGAAATTGTCACCGGACTGGAAGCGGGCGCCAACGATTACGTCACCAAACCGTTCAAGGCGCCGGAACTGCGCGCGCGGTTGAACGTCGGGGCCCGCATGGTGGAACTGCAGCGGGAGCTGGCCGATCGCGTCCGCGAGTTGGAGAAGGCCCTTTCGGAAGTCAAACAGCTCCGCGGCATCCTGCCGATCTGCTCCTATTGCAAAAAAATCCGCGATGACAAAAATTACTGGCAGCAGGTTGAGAACTATTTCGCGCGGCACACCGACGCCAAATTCAGCCACAGTGTTTGTCCGGACTGTTACGAGAAGGTCATCAAGGCTGAGTTCAAAGGGTTGGGCATCGACGCGCCGGAAAAGTGAACCTCATGTCTCACATCATCTTCATCAGCGTTTCCGCCATGACCGAGGGCGTGGCGGCGACGCCAATGCCTGCTTCTTTGAATGCCGCGGTTTTCGCGGCCGCGGTGCCTTTGCCGCCGCTGATAATGGCGCCCGCGTGACCCATGCGCCGGCCCGGCGGGGCAGTGGCCCCGGCAATGAATCCGGCCACCGGCTTCTTGCAATGGCGCTTGATCCACTGGGCGGCTTCTTCCTCGGCGCTTCCGCCAATCTCGCCGATCATAATCACGCCGTGTGTGTCCGGATCGTCATTGAACAGTTTGATCGCGTCCAGATGGGACGTCCCGTTGACCGGGTCGCCGCCGATGCCGACGCAGGTCGATTGCCCGACGCCGCGGCAGGTCAGTTGCCAGACCGCTTCGTAGGTCAGCGTGCCGCTGCGCGAAACGACGCCGATCTGGCCTTTCTTGTGAATGTAGCCGGGCGCGATGCCGATGCGGCAGCCGCCGTGCGAATCTTTGCCGTCGCCCGGCGTCACGATCCCGGGGCAATTCGGGCCGATCAAACGTGTTTTCCGGCCCTGCATCGCGCGTTTCACTTTCACCATGTCGTTGACGGGAATGCCTTCGGTGATACAAACGACCAGGTCGAGCCCCGCATCCACCGCCTCGAGGATGGCGTCGGCGGCGAAGGACGGGGGAACGAAGATGGCGGACGCGGTCGCGCCCGTCTGCTCCGCGGCTTTGGCCACGGTATCGAAGATAGGCACCTTGTTTTCAAAGAGCTGTCCGCCTTTGCCCGGCGTGACCCCGGCGACGATCTGCGTGCCGTATTCGAGGCTGAGTTTGGTATGTCGCGCGCCAAAGCTGCCGGTGATGCCCTGGACGAGAACTTTGGTTTGTGAGCTGACGATGATGGACATGAAGAATTTACGATTGGCGATTTACGATTTACGATTTGAAATCACTTTCTGCGTTGTTCGTTTTTTTTCTTTGATAGCGCGGAGCTGTCGGACCGCGTCTAAATCGCGACCTCTGCCAGCGGCTTCTTTCGAGGCAATGAGAGCGTCGAGGCTCAGGAAACGAAATTCGTCGTACGAAAATTCTGCCGGAACGCTCTGTATCAGCACCTTGTCGTATGGACCGATCCCCGCGACTTCGCTGAGGCAGTCGAGCTTTCCTAAATCTGTTTGGAGATAAAGATTTTTCAACTCACCAAAAAGATGCCGCGTTTGTTCCAATGGCAATTTGTTGGCCGTCAGGCGATGAACTGGATGCAGATCGCGCACAGCAGCTTCAATGAGCTTGAGATTGTCCTCGCCAAATCGGCAGCAGATATCGAGATGAAACGTGGCCAAAGGCACGCCATGAAAAACGACGCAGACACCGCCAATGATAACAAATTCGAGGCCGTTATCTTTGAGCCTCGTGAGCAAGACCTGGTCATTCTGCGGCATGGGAAGGGCCGGCTTCTTGAACAGTCGATAGAAAATCAATCACCTGCTGATGCTCCGCCAATCTTTGCTCGGGGACCAACGTCAGCGCGTGTTCGATCAGAGACATGTCAAATCCCGCTTCCACCGCCGCCCGCCAGGCCGGACCTGCATCTGGCGGACAAACATATTTGCCGTTGATCTGAGCCAGGGTTTCTTCCTCGAGCATGGAAACAGTTTGCCTATTTATCACTTCGTCACCGCCTTGACCACCTTCTGCGCCGCGTCGGCCATGGAATCGCCGCTGATGATGGTCAGGCCGGAGTCGGCCAACGTCTTCCGGCCCGTCTGAACGTTGTTGCCTTCGAGCCGGACGACCAACGGCAGCGTTAAATGAGTTTCCTTGACCGCGGCGACGATGCCGGCGGCGATGACGTTGCAATCCATGATGCCGCCGAAAATGTTGACCAGTATTCCTTTCACGTGCGGATCGCTCAAAATAATCTTGAACGCCGCGGCGACCTGTTCCTGGCTTGCGCCGCCGCCGACATCGAGGAAATTTGCCGGACTGCCGCCGTAATGCTGGATGATGTCCATCGTGGCCATCGCCAGCCCGGCGCCATTGACGAGGCAGGCGATGTTGCCGTCGAGCTTGATGTAATTGAGGTTGAATTTGCTCGCCTCGATTTCGAGGGGCGCTTCCTCGGCAAGGTCGCGCATCGCCTGGATGTTGGGATGGCGATAGAGCGCATTGTCATCGAGGCCGATCTTGGCGTCCACCGCCAGGACGGCCTCCTTGCCCTCGGCGGTTGCCACCACGCAAAGCGGATTGACTTCGACCAGCGCGGCGTCGCATTCCCACCAGGTTTTATAAACGCCGAGCAGCACTTTTGCGGCGGCACCGATCAAATCACCTCTCAAGCCGAGCGCGGCGGCCAGCTTGCGCGCCTGG
>DASPXS010000434.1:0-2945 GCA_035637175.1 Haliangiales bacterium
GGAAACCGCTACGCCTTCGGCGCTTCCTTCGCCCAGGTGTCCTTGAGCGTAATCGTGCGGTTGAAGACCGGTCGGGGATTGAGGGTTGAGGGGGGATGGCCGTTCGGCGTGTCCAGGCAGAAATAACCCAGTCGTTCGAACTGGTAACGCTGCCCCGGCTTCGCGTCCTTGAGACTCGGTTCGCATTTGGCGGTCACGACTTCAAGGGAGTGAGGGTTGAGGTATTGTTTGAAGTCGCCCGCGGCGTCGGGTTCGGGGACGGTGAACAATCGGTCGTAGAGCCGCACTTCGGCGTCCATCGCCTGCGCGGCACTCACCCAGTGAATCGTGCCTTTGACTTTGCGCCCCGCATTCGGTCCGCCGGTTTTGCTGTCGAGATCGGCGGTGCAGCGGAGCTCAACAATCCTTCCGTCGTCGTCTTTCACCACTTCGTCGCACCGGACGATGTAGGCGTATTTCAGGCGCACTTCGCCGCCGGGACGCAGCCGGAAAAATTTCGGTGGCGGGCTTTCCCTGAAGTCGTCCTGCTCGATGTAGAGCCTGCGGCTGAAGGGAATCTTGCGCCTGCCGGCGTTTGGGTCTTCGGGATTGTTGGTCGCGTCCAGTTCCTCGGTTTTGCCTTCGGGATAATTCGTGATGACGACTTTGATCGGGCGCAGCACCACGAGCCGGCGGAGCGCGTGTTTGTTCAGGTCTTCGCGTATGGCATGCTCGAGCACGGCGACGTCGGTGAGTCCATTGTATTTGGTGATGCCGATGTGGTAGGCGAACGCGCGCAAGGCGCCGGCGGTGACACCGCGGCGGCGCAGCCCGCTGATGGTTGGCATGCGCGGGTCGTCCCAGCCCAGGACCTGGCCTTCGTTGACCAGTTGCATGAGCTTGCGTTTGCTCATGACCGTGTAGCCGAGGCTGAGGCGGGCGAACTCGTATTGATGCGGCAGCGGCCGGGGGAGATCGAGGTTTTCCAGAATCCAATCGTAAAGCGGCCGGTGGACCTCGAACTCCAGCGTGCAGATGCTGTGCGTGATGCCTTCGAGATAATCGCTCAGGCAGTGAGCGAAGTCGTACATCGGGTAGATGCGCCATTGGTCGCCGGTGTGATGATGCCCGGCATGGCGAATGCGATAAAGCACCGGATCGCGCAGCCAGATGTTCGGCGAAGCCATGTCGATCTTCGCGCGCAATGTTCGGGCCCCGTCGGTAAATTCGCCGTTCTTCATGCGCGTGAAGAGGCCGAGATTTTCTTCGATGGCGCGGTTGCGGAAAGGGCTGTCCATGCCGGGACGGTCGGGTGCGCCGCGGTATTTGTCGGTGTCCTCGGGCGAAAGGTCGCACACGTAGGCTTTGCCTATGCGAATGAGCTGCAGCGCGTATTGATAAAGCTGATCGAAGTAGTCGGAGGCATAGAAGGGTTCCCGGTCGAGGGTCGAGGGTCCGCTTCTGTGTTCTGTGATTCGTGGTTCGTGGTTCGTGGATGGGATGGCCGCGAGGTAATAATCAGGCTTCCCATGGACGGTCAGCGCTTCGGGTGTTTTGCCTCTCGGTTTCAGACCCAGGCAATGATCGGCCCAGCCGTTGATGAGCCAGAGGACATCCTCAAAAATCGAATCGACGTATTCCACCTCCTCCTTGGTCGGGTTGGTATCGTCGTAGCGCAGATTGCAGACACCGCCGAATTCGTGCGCGATGCCGAAATTGAGGCAAATACTCTTGGCATGGCCGATATGCAGGTAACCGTTCGGCTCGGGCGGAAAGCGCGTGTGAATCCGCGGATATTTCTTTTCGGCGACGTGTTTCTCGACGATATCGCGGATGAAATCGGACGGCTTTGCGGCCGCCGCGCCGGCGGAGTTTTGGCTCGGTGCAGACATAGTCAACCGGGCCAGACTAAAGGCAGTTCAATTGCCGGCGCAAGCTCTCCATGAACCGACCAAAGGGCCGCCAGGTTTTGGACTGCGGCAGTCCTCTGGCGCTTTTCGATCTGGTCCGGGGGCGCAAAAGCGGCAGTGGACTGCCGCAGTCCAAGACGCTATCGCGACGGCGCACCCCCCTCGCTCGGGCCATCGGAGTAACAGGCAATGTTTGCAAAGTTTTCGCCAAGAAACGGGGAGCGACTCCCGTTCGATTGCGTGAATGTTGAGTCGTAACGCCGGGTCGGGCGGATCGAATCCACCCCGCGCTCAGCACATCGGTAAACGAAATCCGAGAACCGGTTGGCATCCGCCCGATCCCCGGCGCTGAAGGTGAACGGACCCTTGCACCCCTCGTCTCGCAGCTTTTTTGCGATCATCAACGCAGCGAGCTCAAGAACTGGAGCAAGTCCGGAGTTTCCTGGCCGTGAGCAACGTGGTTGAGGGTGTAGGGAATTCACCTCATTGGAAATTCCGGTTCCCATGTGCTATCAATAGAGTCAACTATGGATGTCACCTTCCGTTGCAGGACTCTCTCAAAGTCCCTTCTTTTCACCTGCTTCATCGTGGTTTTTTTTCTTGTCGCGCCGGGTCACGTTCGCGCCGCGCAAACCCCTTATGGAGGCAACGCATGGACGGTTCCGGGCACGATTGAAGTGGAGAACTTTGACGAAGGCGGCGAGGGAGTGTCGTTTCATGATTTGACCGTTACGAATGAAGGTGGCGCCTACCGCAACACAGCGGTAGATATCTACGCTTCGACGAATGCCGGCAACGGGTATTACGTCGTGCTTGAGCAAGGTGAATGGCTGGAGTTCACCGTGAATATCGAGCAGACGGCCCTGTACGAAATGTCCGTGCACGGGACAGTGACAAGCACATACCCAAGCGCGGAAATTCATGTCTTTGTTGACGGCCTCGATGTGGCGGGGACAATTTCAATTCAAGGCGGTCCAGGGTTTGGACCGTGGTACGAGTGGCTCGTCCCGGCGGTGGTCCTGAAAGCGGGACAGCACGTGATGAAGCTGGAACTCA
>DASPXS010000435.1:0-12472 GCA_035637175.1 Haliangiales bacterium
CCGTTCAAATACTGGGTTCCATTCGTTCCGTTAACGACCGCCGAAAGAATATAGTATTGCCCGGCAACCGGAGTCGTCGTGCCCGAAACCGTGGAATTGCCGCTCCCATTGCCGCGAATGAAGCGCAGGGGACCCGTGGTGCTCCTGTTCAAATAAAAATCAAAGGGCGCCGGCTGATTGGCCAATGTCTTGGCAATGATCCCGTTAAAATTGGCGTAATCTTCAAAGAGCGCGACCGCGTAAATGGTGAGGTCGCCGCGGATCAATAAACCGGGTGAATCCGCAATCTCAAGAAAGTTGGTGACGCCATCGAAGTGCAAAACCGGATTTGCATTCAGCGCCCCGCTGAGCAGCGTCGGCATGGAGACGGAATTGGTTTGCAACGCATGATTGCCGTTGCCGGATTGATCGGTCCACTGGCTCACAAAACCATTTGCGTCCGCCGTCACGCCGCTATCCGCTTTGAGCCAGAGGGCCAGCTCCGGCTCGATGGCGACCTCTGAGTCCGTGGGAATGCCGCTGATGTTCGCCGCGTCGCGGACATTGTTGGCAGTGAGCGTATAAACCTGGTTGGAATCGAGCGTGGACGTCTGCAACACAACCCGATCGGGAAAGGAATCCATCGCCACGCTGAATATCGTGGCTGTGTCGGCGCCGCTCCGTATCGAGTAATTGGTCGCGCTCGTCGCTGTCGAAGCCAACATCGGCTCCGAAAAAAGCACGGTCACCCGGTCACCGGAAAAACTGCGGCTCGCGAAAAGCAGCGTGGGGGCAACCGAATTGTCGATGAACTGGACTTTGCTCAAACCGGCCCGGTTCTCGGCCGCGCCGCTGACGTAATGATTCGTGAGGACATTGAGGCGAACGTAGCGCGCGGGAATGCCGCCCAGGTTGATCGTCTGCGCAAAGTTGGTGAACGCTCCGGGGGCGCGATTGAACAAAACGCCGGGAAAGTTCGTCGTGAACACCAGGTCCTCGCCCGCCGTTAAAAGATCGGCCAGTTGTATTCCACGTTGGGTGAGTGTTCCGGCTTCGTTATAGTTCCACACCTTCATCTGATCGAGCGTGTGGACCGAGCCCAGATCGAACGTCACGAAGGCGTTGGTGAAGGCGTTGGTGGTTGTGGGAGATGTCAGCCACATCGCTCCCTGCGCCACGCTCGTGTGCGCGTCGCCAAACAAACCGCTGCCATTGACCAGGTTCGTCGCGCGGCGTTGGTCCGTGCCGGAGACAAATTCCGACGACACCGATTGAATCGTGACACCGGGTATCACGGCCCCGTGCGAGACGAACGCTGACGGGATGGCCAGTATAAGCGCGACGCGAAGCAGCCGTGGATTTCTGATATTCATCGTCGTAATCCTTTCACATTTCAGGGGACTTATTCAGCGGTTTGCGACGAGCGACACTTTAACGCCGGATCGAACAGTCCTTAACGACGTCCTCAGGGGTCCGGAAGCGGAAGCCAGTCCTTCGAAAGGGACCAGCCCAGGCGCGCAAAACAGTGACCGGCGCAGTCTCATGGCTTAGTCATCTGACATTCTATCAGGCGAGTGACACAGCGCCAGCATCATGTTCCACAGAAAGGGCGTCGAAAGTGACGTCGTGCTTTGCGGCTCGACCTAAATTTTGAACGTACGTTCAAATTTTTGGGAAGGCAGACGCCTTCCCTAATAATACGTATAGGTATTATTGGGTTGCCAAAGCCGCGGTCGTGTTGAATACTTTCAGCGGTTGAAAACCCTTTCAGCGTCGGACAGTTACGACGGCACTCGGAAAACGTTTGAAGGGACTTGGCAATGAAACCAGCGCATTCAATGAATCGTTTTTTGGCGGCGGCCACGACAATTTTGGTTGCGGCGTTCACGGCCGGCGCGTCGGAAAGTCGCGTGGCCGGCAAGGCATCGGCGGCCGGCGCCGGTTGGCCCATGTTTCGCGGCAATCCCGCCCTCACCGGTGTGGCCCCGGGAAATCTTCCGGATAAATTGTCGCTGCTCTGGAGTTTCAAGACCGGCGGGCCGGTCAAATCGTCCGCGGCGATTGTCGAGGGCGGCGTTTTCATCGGCTCCGGCGACAGCCAGATATACGCGCTGGATTTGCTGAGCGGGAAAAAAAACTGGGCGGCAAAAACCGGCGGGCCGGTGGACTCCTCGCCGCTGCTGCTGGACGGCAAAATGTTTTGCGGGTCAACGGACGGTTCGCTTTACGCAATCGAGGTCGCGAGCGGGAAGCAACTTTGGAAGTATGTGACCGGTGATAAAATTCTCGGCGCGCCCAACTGGGTAAGATCGCCGGACGGCAACGCCAACCGGGTGCTCGTGGGCAGTTACGATTTCAAACTGCACTGCGTGGATGCAACGACCGGCAGGACGAACTGGGTTTACGAGACCGGCAATTATATCAATGGTTCGCCGGCGGTGTTCGAGGGGAAGACCGCTTTCGGCGGGTGCGACGCGATTCTCCACGTCATCTCGCTGGACAAGGGCGAAAAGGTGAAGGAAGTCGAAGCCGGCGCCTACATCGCCGGCTCGGTTGCCGTCGCGGACCATCGCGCTTACTTCGGCCATTACGAGAACGAGTTCCTGTGCATCGACCTTGACAAAGGCGCGCGCGCCTGGACGTTCAAAGACCGCGACTTCCCTTACTTCTCGTCACCGGCGGTCACCCGCGACCGCGTGGTGTTTGGCGGCCGGGACAAGCGCCTGCACTGCGTAAAACGCGATTCGGGCGAAAATGTTTGGGCCTTCGCGACGCAAGGCAAAGTGGACAGCTCGCCGGTTGTGGTGGGCGACAAGGTCGTGGTCGGCTCGGACGACGGCCGTCTGTATGTCGTTTCGCTCAACGACGGCAGGAAGCTCTGGTCCTACGAAATCGGCCAGCCGATCGGCAGCTCACCGGCGGTGGTGGATGGAAAAATTGTGATCGGTTCCGATGACGGCAGTGTCTATTGCTTCGGCGTGAAGAAATGAATGTCAGTCCGATAACCGTATTTGTTGTAATTCAAGCAGCGTAGAACTTTTTATGAGCACCACCACCGTGGCCGCCGAAACTCCGAAAGCCCCGCCGCTGGAAAAGCAAACCACGGCCGGCAATTACTTTGTCTCGAACTATCCGCCGTTTTCATTCTGGAAACCGGAGTTCGCGCCCGAGGCGTACGCGGCAATGGAACGGCCGCCATCAACCATCAACCACCCACCACCCACCGCTCTCGGCCTCTACGTCCACATCCCGTTTTGCCGTAAACGCTGCCACTTCTGCTACTTCAAGGTTTACACGGACAAGGATTCGTCCCAGATCAAGGCTTACATCGACGCGATCCTCAAAGAGTTGAGCCTCTACGCCGCCAAACCGTTCATCGGCGGACGCAAACCGAACTTCATCTACTTCGGCGGCGGCACGCCCTCGTATCTGTCCGTCGATCAGCTCAGGCATTTGACCAACGGCATGAAGTCGCTGCTGCCCTGGGATGAAGCCGAGGAAGTCACCTTCGAATGCGAGCCGGGCACGCTCACCGGCCACAAGCTCAAGGCCATCCGCGAGCTGGGCGTCACGCGCTTGAGCCTGGGCGTCGAGAATTTCGACGATCGCATCCTCGAGATCAACGGCCGCGCCCATCACAGCAAGGAAATCGCCCGCGCCTACGCGTTCGCGCGCGAGATCGGTTTTCCGCAGATCAACATCGATCTCATCGCCGGCATGGTCGAGGAGACCGAGGCAAACTGGCGCGACAACGTCCGCAAGACCATCGAACTGGCGCCGGACAGCGTGACAATCTATGAGATGGAGATTCCTTACAACACGACGATTTACCAGCGGATGAAGGCCGAGGGCAAACTGGTCGCCCCTGTGGCGGATTGGGACACCAAACGCGCCTGGGTCAATTACGCCTTTACCGAACTGGAAAAGGCCGGCTACAGGGTCGCCAGCGCCTACACCGCGGTGAAAAACAGGGAGAAGACGAAGTTCGTTTATCGGGACAAATTGTGGGCCGGGGCGGATTTGCTTTCGGTGGGTGTGGCCAGCTTCGGCCACATCGGCGGCGTGCATTACCAGAACCATGCGGACTTCGATCCTTACGTCGCACAAATCCAGCAGGGCAAACTGCCGATCTACCGCGCGCTGACGCCGAACGACGACGAGAGGCTCATCCGCGAATTCATTTTGCAGCTCAAGCTCGGCCATCTCAGCCTCTCGTATTTTCGGGCCAAGTTTGGCGTCGATCCCGAAAAACGTTTCGTCGAGTCGCTGCAACGATTGAAGGACTGGGGTTTCCTGAGAATCGAAGGCGACCAGGTGCTGCTCCATCGCGAAGGACTGTTGCAAGTGGACAGGCTGCTGCACGAGTTCTTCCTGCCGCAGCATCGAACCAACCGCTACGTTTGAAGAAATGATTCTGTTCGGCGGCAAGCTTTCGGAGTCCGCGCATCTGATGGGCAGGGGGGTGATGGTCCTGCCGATGCACGAACTGCGCGACCACGAAATCTGGCGCGCGTTGAAGCCAATGAAGTCGCAGGTCCCAACATGAGTTCCCCCTCCTCACCCCCGGCCCTGCGGGGAGCGCAGGCGGAGTTTGCGCTCGCGCATCCGCTGGACGAGTTTTACGCCAAAATGGGCCTGCCGCTGCCGCCCCTGGAACGGGTGGATGGCGAGGTCGTGCCGGAGCCTTACAAACAACTGCTCGTGCACCACAGCGACATGACCCCGACGCTGGAAAAATTTCACCAGCGGGACATTCACCTGCGGATGCTTGGAAGGCGGAAAAAGGGCGACCATTATTTCCGCGAAGTGGTGTTGCTGCTCGACGGGACGGACCAACCGGTGGAGTTCGGCGCGATCAAGATTCACCTCAACCGATTCTCTGCGCGCGCGCGGCGGCAGATTCTGGAGGAACTCCGTCCGCTGGGCCACATCATGCGGGAATGCGGCGTCAAACACAGCAGCCGACCCAAGGCATATCTGCGGCTGGCCTCGGACCGGTTCATCAATGAGGCGCTGCAGTTGACCGGCGCCAATGTGCTCTACGGCCGGCGCAATACCCTGCTGGATCCGAACGAACGGCCACTGGCGGAGATCGTTGAAATCCTTCCGCCGGTGCAAAGCAAAGCATGAAACCACGTTTGGGAACGCGAGCATCGGTGACCCACCACCGACCCCTCCAAAGCAGGGGAGCGTCGGCCGGCAGTTGCTCTCCGTTTGCAAATCAACCATCGCTGGCCGGACGCGCTCCGCGGAGTTCCCCTCCGGGGAGAGGTCAGAGGTGGGTTCCTGTGGACAGCCCGAGCCTGGCATCTGAAGCGAAACCGAACAATGAAGACCGAAAATAATTACGACGCCATCATCATTGGCGGAGGCCCGGCCGGTTCCGCCGCGGCGGCCGTTCTGGCGGAGCACGGCCACAACGTGCTCCTGCTCGAACGCGAGAAATTTCCGCGCTACCACATCGGCGAATCGCTGCTCCCCTTCACCTTCCATCCACTGCAACGACTCGGGCTCATCGAGAAGATGCGCCGGTCCGCATTTGTCAAAAAATACAGCGTGCAGTTCGTTGCGCCCTCGGGCAAGACGTCCCAGCCGTTTTACTTTTATACGCGTTATGACCGTGACACGATCGCCCAGACCTGGCAGGTGTTGCGCTCGGAATTTGATGTTCTGCTGCTCGATAATGCCCGCGAGAAGGGCGCGACGGTGAAAGAGGAAATGACGGTGAAGGAACTGGTCAAGAAAGACGCGCGTGTCGCCGGCGTCCGCGCGCAGGACAAGACCGGTAGAATCAACGAATACCACGCGCCGATGACACTCGATTGTTCGGGGCGCGAGGCGTTCGCCGCCGTGCGCCACAACTGGCGCGCGGGCGATCCCGAGCTGCACAAGGTCGCCGTCTGGACCTACTATCGGGGCGCCAGGCGCGACCCGGGCATCGACGAGGGAACCACCACGGTGGCGTTTGTGCAGGAAAAAGGCTGGTTCTGGTACATCCCGCTGCACCACGACGTCGTCAGCGTCGGCGTCGTGGCCGAAGGCAAGTATCTTGCGCGCGACGGCGTCAAGGAACCGGAGAAAATCTTCCGGCGCGAAATCGGACAGAATCTCTGGATCCAGGAATACCTCTCCTGTGGCACGCAGTTCGGGCCGTACTATCTCACCGGAGAATTCTCGTTTCACTCGCGCTACTGTGGTGTCGAAGGGCTCCTGCTGGCCGGCGACGCGTATTGTTTCCTCGATCCGGTCTTCTCGTCCGGCGTCATGCTGGCGCTCAAGAGCGGGGTGATGGCCGGCGACGCCGTGCACGGGGCGCTCCTGGCGCGTGATTTCGCGCCGGAACGCTTTCAGGAATACGCCACGAAGCTGCGCGAAGGCATTGAGAACATGCGCAAGCTGGTTTACGCCTTTTATAACCCGAGCTTCAGCTTCCGCGAATTGACGAATAAATATCCCGATCTCGCCGGTGAGGTCACCGATTGCCTGAGCGGCGACGTGAACAAGGACTTCTCGCGCTTGTGGAAGGCGATTGAAGAGTTCGCGCCCTTACCGGACTCGTTGCCGTATGGACAACCATTGACTGGATCGCGACCGGGCGATGGCGTTGAAGCGTTGAAGCGTTGAACCGTTAAACCGTTGAATCGTTATGGCAGGAGATTCTGTTCGCGGTGATGATAATTTGACGCTTCAACGATTCAACAGTTTAATTTAACGGTTCAACGACGAGCATGAACATCGTCCAGATCACACCCGGCGCGGGCGGCATGTTCTGCGGGAATTGTTTGCGCGACAATGCGCTCGTCGCCGCGCTGCGCCGGCAGGGCCATCAAGTGCTCATGGTGCCGCTTTACCTCCCCATGACGCTGGACGAGGAGGACCAGAGCGCCGGCACGCCCATTTTCTTCAGCGGCATCAACGTTTACCTCGAACAAAAATCATCGCTCTTCCGCCACGCGCCCGACTGGCTGCACCGCCTGCTGGAGTCACCCGCGTTGCTGAACTGGGCGGCGGGCAGGGCCGCCAGGACGCGGCCGGAACAAGTCGGTGAGCTGACGATCTCCATGCTCCGCGGCGAGGAAGGCAATCAGGCGCGCGAACTCGAGGAATTGATCGGCTGGCTCAACCGGAAGCCGCATCCCGACGTGATTTGCCTGTCCAACGCGCTGCTGGTCGGCCTGGTGCGCAGGCTGAAACAGGAACTGCGCTCGCCGATCGTCGGCATGTTGCAGGGCGAGGATTATTTTCTCGATTCGCTGCCGCAAACACAGCGCGACCAGGCCTGGAAAACTTTGGCCGAACGCGCCGCTGACGTGGACCTGTTCATCGCGCCCAGCCGCTCCTTCGGCGAGCTTATGGGCCAGCGGCTCAAGCTTCCCACCGACCGCGTGCAGGTGGTTTTCAACGGGATCAATCTCGAGGGATATGAGGCGAGTCGGGCGTCAGTGGCCGGCAGTCCGTCGCAACGGACAACGGACAACGGACAACGGACGATTCCCGTCCTCGGCTACTTTGCACGAATGTGCCGCGAGAAGGGATTGGACCGGTTGGTGGAAGCGTTCCTGCTGTTGAAACGTCGCGAGTCGACGAAACATCTGAAATTGCGCATCGGCGGAGGCTGCGGACCGGCCGATGAACCGTTCGTGAATGCGCTGCGCGAGCGACTGAAGGCCCACGGCGTCATGCACGATGTGGAGTTTCATCCCAACCCCGATCGAGCCGCCAAACAGGAGTTTCTGCGGTCGCTGACGGTTTTTTGTGTGCCGGCGCTTTACGGCGAGGCGTTCGGCCTCTATGTCATCGAAGCACTCGCGTCGAGCGTGCCGGTCGTGCAACCGCGCGCGGCGTCCTTCCCGGAATTGATTGAAGCGACCGGAGGCGGCGTGCTCTTCGAACCGGGCGATCCGCAGGCGCTGGCCGACGCGGTCGAGCATTTGCTGTTGGACCCCGAAAAGCTGCGCGCCCTCGGCGAAGCCGGCCGCAAAGCAGTCTGGCAGGACTTCAACGCCGATCGCATGGCGGAGAACATCGCCCGGGTTTTCCAGCAGGTCGCCTCGCAACCTACGGTGCGCCCGATGGCGGAAAACACCCTTGAAATCGTCAATCCTCAATCGTAAATCGCAAATCCACATGCCCTACGAATTCAAAGCGGTGCGGCGCGTGGAATTCTCCGAGACCGACATGGCCGGCATCGTCCATTTCTCGAATTTCTTCCGCTATATGGAAACCGCAGAGCAAGGGTTCTTTCGCTCGCTTGGTTTTTCCGTGGTGGCCAGGCAGACCGACCCGCCCATCGGCTTGCCGCGCGTCCACGCCGAGTGCGATTACCTGCAACCGCTGCGCTTCGAGGACGAAGTCGAGATCCACATGCTCGTCAGCGAGAAGAAATCCAAGGTGCTGAGCTATCTATTTCGTATTCGCAAATTGAATGCCTCACCGCCCATGGAAGTGGCCCGCGGAAAAGTGACGGTCGTTTGCGTCAAGCACGGCGCGGACGGCAAAATGGAAGCGGTGCCAATACCGAAAGCCATCGCGGACAAGATTGAAGTGGCGCCGGCGGAATTGCTGAAATGATGCGTGATGCGTGATCCGTAATGCGTGAGACGGCGCGCCAGTCAACTAACGGTCACGTACTACGGATTACGGATTACGTATCACGTTCAATAGGTCGGTCGCGGCAACGTGCGCCAACTGGCGACCTTGCCGCCGACGAACACAATTTCCGCCCGGACGTAATCGAGGGGATCGTAATCGCGATCGAGGTAGCGCTCCAGGAAAACGTGGCCTTTGGAGGGGACCTGGCGGAATGTCCAGTAACGCGTCTCCTGCATCGTGGTGCCTTCGTACAGCCAGACCGTTTGCACGCCGTTGGCGCCCGCTTGATTCTGGAGAATTTGCGCCGGCGGCCCCCAGGCGATGTACACCGCATCCTGGCTCATGCCGGTCTGAATCTGGCCTTTGTCCACCAACTCCTTTTCCTCGGGCGTCAACGCATTGTAGGCAACCTGCCGCTCTTTCTTGCGCGTTTCAACGGTGCTCGTGGCGCACCCGACCAGTAATAGACAACCGATCAGCAGGAGAATGGAGCGTTTCACTCTGTTTGAGACGTTCGGTGGTTTGCGTTATTCACTCGGCGACTAAATCTAAACCGATTCCCATTGAAGTAAAGCCGGCTCGCCGATATTCTCCGTACACGTATGAATAATGCCAACCCTGACTCTCCCGGCCTCACCTGGCTTGCGTTTGCGCTGCTGACCGTCGTTTCCTGGGGCGTTTACGGGGTGTTCCTTCACACCGGACAAGTCGCCATGCAGGACCCGGTCAATGGTCGTTACAAAGCGTTTCTCTTCGTTGGCATCGCTTATTTCCTCACCGCCGTCCTCGCGCCCCTGGCGTTGCTGATGATGAAAGGCGCGGCGTTCCGCGGCTACACCGGCCACGGCATGTGGTGGTCTTTGTTTGCCGGGATCGTCGGCGCCATCGGCGCCTTTGGCGTGCTGCTCGCGTTCGGCGCCAAAGGCACGCCGGCGGTGGTCATGTCGATCGTCTTTGCCGGCGCGCCGGTTGTAAACGCAATTTACTCGCTTGTGCTGCACCCGCCCGCGGGCGGCTGGGGCTCGATCAAACCACAATTTTACATGGGCATCGTGCTCGCTGCGCTGGGTGGCTGCCTGGTGACCTTCTACAAACCGAATCCGCCCGCGCCGAAAGCGAAACCGGCGACCGACGTGGTCGCACCGGAAAACTCAGCCACCCGTTAGATCGGCCGGACCGTCTTGAACCCCGTGTTTGTCTGACGAAAGTGTCTGTTCATGACGCCGGACTGACGGTGCAACATTTCAAGGACCTCCTATGAATCCGCGGCACAGCGACGCCTCGTTTCCCGTCCGCCCGGCCATCGCGTCGTCTCAACTGGAGCAATTGCGCCGTTTGCTCTCGGCGCTGGTGCCGGCCAATCCATTCTACACCCAAAAATTTTCCCAGGCGGGACTCAGCGCGACGGTGACCTGCCTGGACGAGTTTTCGGAAAAATTTCCCTTCACCACCCGGCGGGAGATCGCCGAAGACCAGCGCGCGCATCCGCCCTATGGAACCAACCTCACCTTTCCGCTCGAACGCTACACGCGCTTTCACCAGACCAGCGGCACCACCGGCGCGCCGCTTCGCTGGCTCGACACGCCGGAAAGCTGGGATTGGATGGTCGGGAACTGGACGGAAATTCTCCGCGCCGCCGGCGCGGCCGCCCAGGACCGCGTTTTCTTCGCCTTTTCGTTCGGGCCGTTCATCGGCTTCTGGCTGGCGTATGAAGCCGCGGAACACCTCGGCTGCCTGTGCATCCCGGGCGGCGGCCTGAGCAGCGCGGCGCGATTGCGCATCATGATTGACAACGGCGCCACCATTCTCTGTTGCACGCCCACTTACGCGCTGCGCCTCGCCGAAGTCGCGGCCGAAGAAAAAATCGATCTGCGCCGCGCTCGCCTGACGACCCTCATCGTCGCCGGCGAACCGGGGGGCAGCATCCCCGCGCTCCGTGCCCGATTGCAGCAACTCTGGCAGGGCGCGCGAGTTTTCGATCATCACGGCATGACGGAAACCGGGCCCGTTACACACGAATGCCCGCGACGGCCCGGCGTGTTGCATGTCCTGGAGCCGGCTTACTTCGCCGAGATCATCGACCCCACATCCGGCAAAGCGGTCGCGCCGGGTCAACGAGGTGAATTGGTGTTGACCACGCTCGGGCGCGTCGGCTCGCCGCTGCTGCGCTATCGCACTGGCGACCTGGTCAAGGCGATCCCGCAACCCTCAACCCTCAGCCCGCAACCCTGCGCCTGCGGCCGCCACACACTGGCGCTCGAAGGCGGCATCCTTGCCCGCACCGACGACATGGTGATCGTGCGCGGCGTGAACATCTATCCGAGCGCGGTCGAAGACCTCATCCGCGCCTGCGGCGATGTGGCGGAATACCAGGTCACCCTCAGCCAGGCGCATTCGCTGGCGGAACTGGAGGTGAAGATTGAGCCGACGACCAGTTGCCCCGATTCAAACGCGCTTGTGCACCGGCTGGAAAAATCATTCCAGGACGCGTTCGCTCTGCGCGTGCCGGTGACGGCCGTAGGACCCGGAAGTCTGCCGCGCTTTGAAATGAAGGCGAAGCGGTGGGTAAAATTATGATCGTCGCCACGCAGGATTCAAACTCGGAACGCATGTTCCCTGTGGAAGCAAGTTGAGCGCGCTTATGGCTACCGCGACATTAAATGATGCGGTCGCATCATTTAATGTCGCGAAGTTCCGTGCCCTGAATTTTCCGTGCGAGCGGATTTTGTCTTCAGCGGGTCAGGACATCTGAGCCTCGAGTCGGTGCTTCCAGAAGTCTCTTCAACTCGTGTTTCCAGTTTTCGTAAAGTCCCTCGTCAAGCACTTGAAATCGGAACTGGTGATGATCGAAACCTTCGCCGAGTTTCTGCCACGTTACCTTCTTCCCAACCTTTTCAAAATAATCCGCAATCTTTCGTTTATAGGCGGTGTCGGGATTTCCTGCCAGATGTTGTCCTTTGCTTTCCACGACCACAACCTTGGCAACGGGACGTTTTTCTTTTCCATTTTGCACAACGAAGTCCGGGAAGATGCGGCGCTTGCGGAAGCCTTGCACCGAAAAGTTTTCCTCCCCCACCCTATTGCGATACCACCAGAGCACTTCCGGGTGCTTATCGAGATACAACGCAACCTTCCGTTCATATTCGTTGAACTGGGACTCGGCGTGCCACTCGAACAGCGACCGTTGCACGGGCGAATTATCATTGTGGACAAGCCGCCTGGTTGAGCGCAACTCGACACTCGACGGAATCTGAAAACGGCAATCGACGCATTCAAGATAGAAACAGAGCTGTCCGGACTGGAATAACCGGTCAAAAGCCGCTTCCGCCAGCCGGTCCGTTTCCGTTTCGATGAACTCGCGCAGCTTGTTTCGCAAGGTGAACTTGACCAGCCCGAGGTGATCGCGGAGCCGCGGATTCTCCTCGATCATCCGCGCGGTAAATCTTTCCACGACAAAGCGGAGCTGTTTGAAGCTGTAGTGGTCGTAAGGCAGGTTCGCTACCAACCATGCGCAAACGGTATCGTCGGGCTCCCAAAAATCCGCTTCTTTCTGTCCCACTCGTTCCAGGCCTTGTTGCCCGAGCGTCGCGCGGTAAAAGAAATCCTTCGCTTTCTCCATCTCATCGCTCAAGTTCCAGCCCGCCTTCGCGTAATTAAATTTCTCGATGTCCACCTGGCTGATGAGATGTCGAAAGTAATCCAGTCCCTCATAATCACCATTTTTGGTGCGCAAGCAGAATCGCGGCAGGTAAATCCGTCCATCAAACGGCTTGTAAAGCGTTTTGAACTCTCGGCGGAAGAATGTCCTCTGAACTGGCGCCTCCGGTCTGTCCCCGCTTTTGTCCACCACACTGGCGTCGTCCCCTTCGTAGCCCTCCTTCTCAAGCGCCCGTTTCACGTC
>DASPXS010000436.1:0-10651 GCA_035637175.1 Haliangiales bacterium
ACGATTGACTTTTGCGCAAAAGACGGATAACTGACGGGCAAATGTCGCCCGTTTGGTCCTTCAGCGGCCTGGTCGAATTCAATCCCGGCTTCACCCCGCGTCCCGGCGTAAGTCACGTGCTCTTTGATTTCGACGGCACGCTTTCGCTTATTCGCGAAGGCTGGCCGGAAGTGATGGTGCCCCTGTTCGCCGAAATGCTGCCGCGATTACCGGGAGAGAACGAGGAGGAGGTCCGCCGTCTGCTCTACGACGACATCATGCGGCTGAACGGCAAGCAGACCATTTATCAAATGATACAATTCGCCGAACGCGTCCGGGAACGCGGCGGCGAACCGCGCGAGCCGCTCTGGTACAAGAACGAGTACCTTCGACGACTCGATCAGCGCATCTCCCGTCGCGTTGCCGGCCTGCGGGACGGCTCACTCCGGCCGGACGATCTGCTCGTCTTCGGCGCGCGCTCTCTGCTGGAACACCTGCGCCGCCGCGGTCTCACGCTCTATCTCGCCAGCGGCACGGACGAGTCCTACGTCACGGCCGAAGCGGCGTTGCTGGATGTCGCCCGCTACTTTGGCCGGCACGTTTATGGCGCGGTGGACGATTACAAAAAGTTCTCCAAAAAAATGGTGATCGAACGTATCCTGCGCGAAAACAAAATTCCCGGCGACCGCCTGCTCGCGTTCGGCGACGGCTACGTGGAGATCGAGAACACCAAAGAAGCCGGCGGATTGGCCGTGGCTGTGGCCAGCGACGAATCCCACAACGGCTCCGGCAGAATGGACGAATGGAAACGCCGCCGTTTGCTCGGGGTGGGCGCCGACGTCGTGATTCCCGACTTTCGCGACGCCATTGCGCTGCTGGAAATGATATTGGCCAACAGGTAGGTTGAAATGACGAATTTCCATTCTCCTCTCGACCTGCAGAAGCTCAAGGTCTATCCCCTCGCGGATCGACACAGCCAAAGCCGGCTGGAGGACATTCTCGTGGAGCCGGCTGACACACCGCCGCCGGCTCCGGAGGACGTTTCCAATATCGTCAGCGATTGCGCCCGCAAGATCAAAGCCGCGTTGTCGCGCAACGCCGCCGTGATGCTGATCTACGGCGCGCACCTGATCAAAAACGGCAGCCAACTGCTGCTGAACCAAATGATCGAACGCGGCTGGCTCACGCATCTGGCCACCAACGGCGCGGGCATCATCCACGACTGGGAATTCTCATTTCTCGGCCGCTCGACCGAAAGCGTCCGCGACAATGTCGCCACGGGCACGTTCGGCACCTGGGACGAAACGGGCCGCTACATTCACCTCGCGCTGCTCGCCGGCGGATTGCGAGGCGAAGGTTTTGGTCGCGCGCTGGGACGGTTCATCTACGAAGACGGCACGACCCTTCCCACCGCCGAATCGCTCGAAAAACTGCTGCGCGATGAGCCGTCGCATGCGCTGGCGCCGGCGCGCGCGGAATTGCTGCGGGCGATGCGCGCGCACCAACTCGAGGCGGCCCGGCACATGGTTCTGCATCGGTTTCGCAACGCTTGCGTGCTGGCGAACGCGTTCCGCCAGGACTGCCCTTTCACGGTTCATCCTGGAATCGGCTACGACATCATTGCCAACCATCCGATGTTCAACGGCGCGGCGATCGGGCGCGCGGCCGAAACGGATTTCCGGCTGTTCGGCGCGGCCGTGGAGCAACTCAACGGCGGCGTGCTGCTTTCGGTCGGCTCGGCCATCATGGGGCCGCAGGTGTTTGAAAAAAGCCTGAGCTGCGTGAACAACCTGCGCCTGCAAGCGGAACGCCCGATTGTCCGCGACCACACGATTTACGTCGTCGATCTGCAGGATGGGGGCAACTGGGACTGGACGAAGGGCGAGCCGCCCAAGGACAATCCCGCGTACTACCTGCGTTTCTGCAAGAGCTACTCGCGCATGGGCGGCACCATGCGCTACGTCCAGTGTGACAACGTGCTGTTTTTGCATCATCTGTTTCATCAACTGGCAAAGTTGTGAGCCCCGCTCGCTTCCAGGAGATCACCGCAAGATACGCCTCGTTGCGGATTGGAGTGGTGGGCGATTTTTGTCTCGATCGTTATCTGGAAATCGACCCTGACAAACAGGAAATCTCCATTGAAACCGGTCTGCCGGTCCACAACGTCCTCAACGTCCGCAGTCAACCGGGCGGCGCGGGAACGATCGTGAATAATCTGGTCGCCCTCGGAATTGACGTCATCTACCCGGTCGGCTTTGCCGGTGACGACGCCGAAGGGTTTGAGCTTTGCCGGGCTTTGAAAGGCCTGCGCGGTGTTCGCCTTGGCCATTTCTTCGCGACCGAACAAAGGCGCACCTTCACCTACCTGAAGCCCTTGATTGTCGCGCCCGGAAAACCGCCGAGGGAACTCAACCGGTTCGATTTCAAGAACTGGGCGCCCACGCCGGCGACAATTCAAGGCTGGATTATCAATGCGATCGATTCCTATCTTTCCTCACACGTTGACGCGCTGGTCGTGCTGGACCAGGTGGATATTCCCGAGACCGGCGTGATTACCGCAAAAGTCTTGCAGGCCGTCCATGACCTGGCGCAGACGCGGCCCGATTTGTTCATCATTGCCGACAGCCGGCGCGGGTTGAAAAATTACCCGCCGGTCTGCTTCAAAATGAACGCCGCCGAACTGAACGCGCTCACGGGAAGTTCGAGCGAGGCCGACCTGAAAGAAATCAGCGCGACAGCCGCCGCACTTTCCTCCAAACAGGGCCGCCACGTTTTCGTCACGTTATCCGAACGCGGTATCCTCGGCGCCTCACCCAACGGCGAAGTGTCGCACGTCCCCGCCCTGCCCGTGCGCGGGCCCATTGACATTGTCGGCGCCGGCGACGCGGTGACCGCCAATCTGGCGGGCGCGTTGGCGGCGGGAGCAACAATGCCAGAGGCCCTGGAAATTGCGAACGCCGCCGCCTCGATCATCATTCATCAACTCGGCACCACCGGAACGGCGTCGGTGGATCAGATCCGATCGCTGCTCGGAGGCGATGCTTCGTCCTAATCGTTCAGCATACGCACTTCGCGTTGCGGGAACGGAATCGGGATGTGGCGCTCACGGAACCGTTCGACGATGGCCTGGTATAATTCCGCACGGGCGTCCACATAATCGGCCACCGCCACCCACGGTTTGACCGCGATATGGATGGAAGAATCGGCCAGCATAGTCACCCCGACGGCGGACGTCGGCTCCTTCAGCACACGCGGGTTGTGACCGAGGATTTCGCGAATGACCGCCAGTGTTTCGGTCAGATTGGAACCGTAGGCCACCCCGACCGTCAAATCGAGCTGCCGAATGGCTCCATAGTTGTGGAGCACTTCACCGATGATTTTCCGATTGGGAATAACCACGCGGGACAGGTCCACGTGTCTTAAGGTGGTCGAGAACAATTCAATTTTGTCCACCTGACCTTCCACGTTGAGCAGATCGACATATTCGCCGACCCGAAACGGCTTGGTAAAAATGATCACCAGGCCGGCGACCAGATTGCCTAACATGCCCTGCATGGCGAAACCGATGCCCACGCCCGCCACGCTCAACCCGGCGATGATGGTCGTCATCTTGAATCCCAGCGTATCCAGGGCGACAATCGCCGTAAGTCCCACGACCAGCAGATGGACAATGCGCCCGAAGAGCATGCGGACCGGCGGCTCGAACTGTTTTCGTTCCAGGGCGCCTTCGACCAACCGGCGGACCCAGCCGGCGACGATCCAGCCCGCCGCCAGCATGATCAGGGCGCCGACGAGGGCCGGCCCGTGTGTCAGGACAAAGTCAAAAATCTTGTCTTTCCATTGCATAACTCTTCTCCCTTGATGTGTGGAGTGTTTAAATTCTGAATTGCATGACGGATAGCCAAAACCTGCGCCGGTTATTTGGCCTGCAAACCGGTCTTCTGGCAATCCTGCTTTTGACTGCCTGCCCCACTCTTTGCCGCCCGACGGCAATTCGTTTCGAGTTCTCCGAACCGCAGATGGGCGTTCCCTTTCGCATCGTCCTCTACGCGCCTGACCGCGCAACGGCCGAGCCGGCGGCACGCGCGGCTTTTACCCGGATCAGCCAGCTCAACGATATTCTCAGCGATTATGACACCGACAGCGAATTGAGCCGGCTGTCGCAATCCGCCGGTTCCGGACGGACCGTCAAGGTCGGCGACGACCTCTGGTTCGTCCTGATGCGTTCGCAAGCACTGGCCGAACGAACCGGCGGCGCCTTTGATGTGACAGTCGGACCGGCGGTCAGCTTGTGGCGAAAGGCGCGTCGGGAGAAGAAACTGCCCAATCCGGCCAAACTCGCCGAGGCATTGAAAGCTGTCGGCTATCAGAAATTGCGGCTCGATCTCCGGCAACACACGGCGCAATTGGTCGCCCCCTACATGCGGCTCGACCTGGGAGCCATCGCCAAGGGCTACGCGGTGGACGAGGCGCTGAAGGTCCTGCGCGCCCGCGGCATCCGTCGCGCGCTGGTCTCCGGCGGCGGCGACATGGCCGCGGGCAATCCGCCGCCCGGCAAAAAAGGCTGGCGCATCGAGGTCGGTTCGCTCGACGCGACGAATGCTCCCGTGCCCCGTTTCGTTCTGCTGGCCAATGCCGGCCTGGCGACTTCCGGCGATTTGTTTCAACATGTCGAGATCGACGGCCGGCGTTACTCCCACATCATCGATCCGCGCACGGGCATCGGCTTGTCCGATCACAGCCTGGTCACGGTCATCGCTCCCGACGCAATCACGGCGGACAGTCTGGCGACTGCGGTCAGCGTGCTGGGGCCGGAGCGGGGACGACGGCTGATTGAAGGAACGAAAGGCGCGGCCGTGCGCATCGTCCGCCTGCCCGGCCGAACCATTGAAACGAGCGAATCGAGCCGATTCAAACGGTTTTGCGAAGGTCCGTGAAGCGGGTCGCAGCTCGAGGCGAGCATGGAAACCAAAACGGCGCAGGCATTGCCCCTGCGCCGTTCGTTGCAGAATCGTACGTTAAGCCGACGCGATCACCGGCGGATTCTTAAAGATGTTGTGCCGGCTCGGCATTGGCGGCATCAGAGTGCGGAACGCGCCGAACTGCATTTTGGACGAATCCTGATAGACCAGCTCAGGGCCGTAGGCAAATTTCGAATTCAGAATGTCATCCCATTCGACGCCGGCACCGCTGTAGGCGGCTTCGCGACCCATGATGGCGGTCAGGGTGCTGTCGGTGACGTTCTTGATTTCGTTGATTTCCTTATCCTGCACGATGGCGTTAATCAGGTCGATATGCTCATTCACGTAGCCATTGTCGTGCTCGAGATTGGACACCCGCCAGCCTTCGCCGCTCCTGGGCTTGATGAAATTGGGGTGCCCGTCGCGCATTTCCGCCGTTCCTTTGGATCCCTGAACGGCTTCGAATATACCGCTCCATTCCCGGTGAATCTGCCCGCAATAACTGTACAGCCGCACGCCCTTGGCATACTCATACTCGACGGCAAAATTGTCCCAGATTTCGCCGGCTTTGCCGTCCAACTGTTGGCGGGCGCCCATGCCCCAGCACCTCACCGGATGGTCGTTCATCACCCAGTTGCAGATGTCGAGGTTGTGAACGTGTTGTTCGACGATGTGATCGCCGCAAAGCCAGATATAGTGGTACCAGTTGTTAATCTGCTTCTCCAGTTCGCTGCTCCCCATTTTCTGACGATAGCGCGGCTTGTCGCCATCCCACCAGATCGGGCTGCCGTTGACCCAATAAGCGCGCAGGGTGACGATGTCGCCAATGGCGCCGTCCTGGATCCGTTTGATGGTCTCGATGTAGCTGGGCCGATGACGACGCTGCGTGCCCGCCGCGACCTTCAAGTTCTTCTTCTTCGCCAACTCGCCGGCTTCGTACATGATCCGGCAACCCGGACCATCCACGGCAACCGGCTTCTCCGTGAATACATGTTTGCCCGCTTCAACCGCCGCCTTGAATTGTGTCGCTTTAAACCCGGGCGGCGTGGCGATGATCACGTAATTCACGTCCGGCACCTCGATCGCCTTCTTGTAGGCATCAAAACCGCTGAAGCATCTGTTCTCGGGCACGCCAAAGTTTTTGTGGCCGTTCAACGCCTGCTCGGGGAAAATGTCCGCCGCGGCGACGATCTTTCCATCCACTCCGGTGGCTTTGACCGCTTCCTGAAAGTCGCGGCCGGCGCCACTGCCGCGGCCGCCGAGACCGATGATGACAGCATTGATGGGATGCTTCGCCTGCCCGCGAAGCACCGCCGGGAAACCGGCGACGGCGACGGCGCCGGCCGTGGCCAGCGAGGAGTTTTTGATGAATTGTCGGCGTGATACCGACGCCTGAAAATCACTTTGAGTGGATTCGTTCATGGGATTCCTGTCGTTCAGTTGCTTTGCTATCACGTCCCGGGTCGCCGCCGCATTCAGAGGAGGCGCTTGCCAGGGTTTGCTTACAGTATAGGCCCCGGCTGTTTCGTGTCCATCAGTTTGAAAGGCGGAAAAGCGGCGGGGTTCCTTCTCGCGGATTGCTCTTCAAGCGGCAAAATCCTCCCGGCGCGCGCGGCTCCCCATCGGGCGGTTTATTCCTTCTCCACACCGTTGTTCCAGTATTTCATCATCTCCTCCGGCGGCGGCACTTTCAAGGGCCGGACCAGGCGGAAGCCCAGAAACTGCGCGTCGGTGAGATACCAGATACTTTTGGGGAGTTGGGGGTCTTGCGCCTTCCACGATTTGTCGGAGGCGCGCCGCGCCGCGCTGCGGAGCCCTTCCGCCGGCTCGTCCCAGGATCCGCCGCGCACCACGTGCGGATAGGGCTTGGTCGGCTGCACCCAGGGGTCCTGCGCTGCGCCTCCGGAAAGGGGCGAGTAACTCGGCGTGTATTGGTCCAGACACCACTCGGCCACGTTGCCGTGCATGTCATAAAGCCCCCACGGATTCGCCTTTTTGCGTCCGACCTTTTGATATTTGAAATCGCTGTTGCTCTCGAACCAGGCGTAGTCACCCAGCTTGGACGGATCATCACCGCAGGAATAGGCGGTCGTCGTCCCGGCGCGGCAGGCATATTCCCACTCCGCTTCGGTGGGCAGCCGATAGAACTGTCCCGTCTTGGCGCTCAACCATTCGCAATACTTGTTCGCCGAATGCTGCGTCATGCTGATGGCCGGGTAACCGTCTTTCCCCATCCCGAAACTCATTTCCACATACGGCTTCGTGGGCCGGGAGATGGCATCGGAATCCGAATTCTTGTTACTGTCGTCGGCTTTGACCCTTTGCTTCTCGTAATCCGGATACATGAACAGTTCGTACTCGTTCCACGTCACCTCGCACTGGCCCATCCAAAACGGCGAGATTTTCACCTTGTGCTGCGGACCTTCGTCCGGTTTCCGCCCCGCTTCACCGTCTGGACTGCCCAGGACGAACTCGCCGCCGGGAATCGGCACCAGGGCGAACGTCACCGTCGTGCCGGGAATCGTGTTGGTGTAAACCTTCATCTCGGCTTCAGTCTTCGCCTCCTGTTTCGACAGGATGACCTGGTGAATCTTTTTGACAACTTCCAGCTCGTTCGGTCCGCTGGAATCGGCGCTGTCGGCGGCCAACCCCGCGGTCGTTGACGTCGCGGCAGCGAGGCCCAGCAATAGCGACAGATATTTCATGTTCGATTTGACGTTGGCACGATACTGTTTATGCGGACAAATCCAATGTCAACCGTTTGAAGCGCGGAGACCAACGATTTGACCCGCTCTTCCCTGCCCACCGCCGGAGGCGAGTTACATTGTCCCCCTTTGGTTGCCTCGACGGCTGCGCGGTTTCTTGGCTTGCTCAGGAATTCCATTCCGTTATTCTGCGCGGACAATTGACAATGCACCTCCCGGCGGCAGCACTGATTCAGTTGAAGCGCCGAAACGCGATGCAGCACTTCCGGAGAACCTCCGGGAGACAGCGCACCGCCAAACCGGTCCATCGGATTCCCGTCATCCCCTCCCCTGTGGTCATCCTCCTGGGCGTGATGTTCTTGTTGTTTGTCCGGCCCGCGGACACGCGCGCTGGTGAGAACCTCAAAACGGAGAGCCGCATCCCCTTTCTGCATCATATTCCTCTCCGGGACGCCGAGGGCCAGATCATCAGCCTCCCGCCGCCATTCGATGAGCAGGGAAAGCCGCAGGAAGCCCGGGCCAATCCGTTTTCGACCGCTGAAACCTGCGGCAAATGCCACGAGTACGAGATGATTGGCCGGGGTTGGCACTTCAACGCCGCCAAAGGCAACGTCAAACCGGGCCGACCCGGAGAGCCCTGGATTCTGACCGACCCGGCGACCCGCACGCAGATTCCAGTCTCCTATCGCGGTTGGGCGGGCACGTTCAAACCGGCCGAACTCGGGATGAGTGATTTTGATTTCCTGACGGCGTTCGCCCGCCACCTGCCGGGCGGCGGCGCGGGTGAACCGGCTCAGATCGATCCCAAAGACCCCAAAATGGGTCGGATGCTGATCACCGGGAAGATGGAGATCGATTGCATGCTCTGCCACGAATCGACCGGCCATTACAATCACGAGAGCCGCTTTACAGCGATGAACGCCCAGAACTTCAAGTGGGCCCCCACCATCGGCGCGGGGTTGGGCACTTTCGGCGCGGCCAGAAATGCCAGGACCTTCGCCGATTCCTGGAGGCCGGGCCGTCCGCCGCCGACCAATCTGCCGGCGATCAAATATGACCGGGCCAGGTTCGACGCGGACAACAACGTCTTGTTCCAGCTCACGCGGCGGCCCTCGGCCAACAATTGCTATTATTGCCACACCAGTGATTCTCAACCCACCGATGCGCGCTGGCACTCCGATCTGGACTTCCACATCCGCGCCGGCATGAGTTGCATCGATTGTCACCGCAACGGCGTGGATCATATGATCGTCCGTGGCTATGAAGGCGAGGTAAAGGACCGAACGGTGACCGCGGATATGATCGAACTGCGGGCAAAGCTCCTCCGCCGTGACAACGCCGGACTCAACGACGAAAAGGCAAAACAGCTCGCGGGAACCCAGCTCAACGACGAGCTCGGCATGGTTGAAACCCTTTCCTGCCGCGGTTGCCATTACGGCGCGAGCGACGCGAAACAAACCATCGCGAAGTTGGGCGGCCGGCTGGGCGCCCCACGTCCGCTGCACAAGGGGCTGCCGCCAATCCATTTTGAAAAGATGACCTGCACAGCCTGCCACTCGGGACCTTTCCCGGGCCAGGAGCCGGGCGCCGTCCACACCTCGCTGGCCCACAAACTGGGTCTGCCGGGACCGGCGCGGGGGGCGAACACTGCGCCGGTCATTGTGCAGCCGGTTTTCCTGTGGGGCGACGATGGCCGGATTGCCCCGAACAAGGCGGTTTGGCCGAGCTACTGGGGCCGGTTCAAGGATGGCAAAGTTACACCGCTGCTGCCGGAGGAGGTCGCGAAGACCGAAAAACTGCCCGCACAACCGGCCGAGGACGTGGCGCGCGATCCCTACAACACAAGACCTCTGACCGACGCGCAAATACAGCCGGTGCTGGAGGCGCTCTCGGCCGACAAGTCCAAAGGCGAGGCGGTGTTCGTCGCCGCGGGCAAAATCTATCAACTGGAGGGAGGCAAACTCAAATCGAAAGAGCATGAAGCAGCCAGGCCTTACATCTGGGCGTTGGCGCATGATGTTCGCCCGGCCAGCCAGTCGCTCGGAGCCAGGGGCTGTGCCGATTGCCACAGCAACGATTCGCCCCTCTACTTTGCCATGGTGTCGGCGCGCGGACCGGTCGAGACCGGCAGCGGCGTGAACAAAGCCGCCTGGGAACTGCGCGGCGACGACAAACTGGTGGTCTCGACGTTCGCGTCGAGTTTTGTCTTCCGCCCGTTGCTCAAGTGGATCGCTTTTGCCGCCGCGTTCATTGTCCTGGGTGTGCTGCTGAACTACGGCCTCCTGGGTTTGAACGCGATCACCGGTAAAACGCGCTCCAATCAAAACCTGTCCGGACGAGAAAAATAACTGGCATGATCACAACCGAGCAGATGTCGGAACAGCCGGTCGCGGGTGAGCCGCCGCCGGCCATTCCCTCCCGGGGAAAACTGGCTTACCTGGCGATGCTGGCGGGAGCGGTCGTGCTGGCCGCCACGGGCATTGGCACCTTTGTCCTCGGTAAAGCGCCGATGACCCATTGGGTGCTGATGGCCCACGTGACCGCCGCGCCCCTTTTCGCCGTGGGCCTGGCATTCGTGGCGGTGACCTGGGCGGATCATTGCCGGTTCGGACGCGCGGACTCGCGACAGAGCGGTCCGGCCAAAGCGCTCCTCTGGCTGATTCTGACGTGTGGGCTGGTCGTCATCCTCTCAGGCGTCGTGCCGATGACACCGCTTTTCGGCACCACCGGTCAGCGCGTGCTTTACTTGACGCACCGGTATAGCGCAATCACGCTCGCCGCCGCCCTGGTGTTGCATCTGCTGAGCCAGCGGCGCGGACGGTCTTAGTCTTTCCAATATGCGATATGGTTGAGACGGACCAACGTGCAGCCCTTACGCTTATGGCCAACTACTTGATCGCTCACCTCGACGAACTGGCCCCAGTCCCGTGCCCTTGCGGATTCGCCCGGCGCGCTTTTGCGGACTGGCCGGAAAACGTCGCCAGCGTGCATCTGGTGGACATTCAA
>DASPXS010000437.1:0-14262 GCA_035637175.1 Haliangiales bacterium
AAATCCGGATTGAACGTTGCCCAGCGGAATGCCCGTCGGCGGCAGGACGCGCCGGTCGTTCTGTGCGTATTGCTGGACGATTTCCCGCTGCCGCTTCCAGCCCAGGCCGGTGAGGTAGGTGACGTTCACGGGATTGCAGCCACCCTCGTAATTCACATTGCTCAGGACGGCGTCGAGATAATCGCCGCGCGGGTCGGCCAGCACGTCGGAGCGGGGAAAAAGTTGGTAGGCGACCGTGATGTCGAAGGCCCGGTCGCTGGAAAAGTACCAGCCCGCGTTGCGCACGCGCTTGGTTTCGGCGGGAAAACTGGTGCCGTAAGCATTGTTCTGCGCCCAGCGGAGCTGGTCTTCGGCGCTTTTGATGACTTCATTCTGGCATTGGGTCAGGTAAAGCGGATCCAGCTCGTTCAATTGGCGCCGGCCGGTCTTGACCGCGAACGTGTAGCTGCGGGCTGCGCACCCGTAGCCTTCAAACAATCGCCACCAACCCCAGTGAAGCGTCTTCGGATCCGCGGGATCATACCAATCTTTCAACTTCTGATGGTACGAATCTTCGCCGGTGGCGAGGAATAATTCGCACGCCGCCCAGGCCAATTCGTCGTCGTGCGTGAACTCGTCCCCGTAATGGGTGAGCTTTTGGTACGCGCCCGCCCGGCCATATCGGGCGATGGCGTTGGTCAGAAATTGCCAGCCCCGTTGCGCCCTCGCCAGATAGTTGGTCGCGCTCTCGGGAAATTGTTTTTTGAACAGCGGCGAGGAACCGCACTGCGCCAGCGCGGCGGTTGCGGCGGCGGTCGCGGCGGTGTTCTTCGGCCAGACCACTTGCGGGTCCCCCTGGTCGGGCAGCACGTTGTCCTCATACTCGCGGTTGCGCGGATAAACCAAAAAATAAAAACCGCCGTCGGCATCCTGCATTTTTGCCAGAAAATCCGCCTCCCATTTTGCCTCTTCCAGCAGATCGCTCCGGCCATCGCCGCTTTCCGGGATGCCGAGATTGTCGAGGTCGCCCACGCCGGTGAAAGCGTCCGCGGCGAAAACCAGATAATGAATCAATGCCGCGCTGTTGATGGTGTATTTGCTGTAATCACCCGCATCGTGATGACCGCCGGAAACCTCCACGGTCCCCTGGTTCACAAACGGGTAAAGTTGCGCCGATTCGTTGGTGAGCAACGGCGCGGTCTGAAAAGGATTATTGGAATTAATCTGCCTCGCGTAGTTCGAGACGGTGTTCCAGGTGAACGCGAAGGACGTCTGCGGCGAGGGTATGCCGGCCCGGGCCGCGTGGCAGGGGCCGTGCGTGAAGCGCGTGAACGGCAGCGCGTTGTTCGTGCCGCAACGCTGATGATACAACCCCAGCGCATACGTCCGCGCAAACGCCAGGGCGATGCCGTCGTCGATCAGGAACGGCAGCGACGCGCCCAGACCGGGCACGACCAGCCTGTATTCTCCCGCGTTGGTGAACGCGCCGAAGTCGGCCTGGTAAACTTTTTGATAGGGCGTCGGCGTATAGGAGTAGCCGACGTCAGGCCGCAGGACGAGCGATCCTTGATAGACCTGGGCGCCGGTTTTGGCGTCAATCAGCTTGAATCCGGACGACGCGGGAATGTTCATCTCGCCCGAACTGCCGAGGTAATAGCCGACCATCGCCTTTTTCGGAAACGCCGGCGCGTAGCCGACCTCGTTCACATGGAGGGCCGGGCTGAATCGCAACGGATCCATCGTCGCCACAAACGGTGAATTGGTGGGCCAGTGGGCCGCGGTCAGGTTGTTGACCTGGACTGTCTGTCCTTCGGCAATCGGCGCGGCGAGTTGCAGATAAAGAGAGTTCCCGATGCGCAGGTCGCGTTGTTTGAGGGGCGCGTAAAGGACGCGCCGTTTGAAGCCCAGGGATTGGATGGCGACCGTTTGCGCGCCGATCGTGACCGCCAGGTCCTGCGCCACCGGCAACTGCGGCGAACCGGCGGCATCCACAAAATCCCAGCTATCCACGCGTGCAGGGGTCGGCGGCTTGGTGTTTATCAGGTAAAGCTCCAGCAAATCGGGCGCAAGAATGCGCAACTGATACGATCCCGGCTGCGGGATGGCGAGCGACAGTTCGTTGGTGATCGGCAGGCCCGCCGCGCACCCGCCGGACAAAAGGCCAAGTGCGAAACCCGTGATGATTCTGTTGCACATGTGGACAATGGTGAGCCGCGGCTGGTAAAAACATTTTATTGCGAGCGGCCTCGGCACTATTGTTCGAGTTTAGTGCCGGATTGCCCCCGTTCGCCAATGGGGTGAAGACCCCAACATTTTCGCCAAATGCAGGTCGGACGACCGCAACGGAATGGAAACAACGGGCGAAAAGCATCGCCACACGGCAACCAGCCGGGTTATTATCCGATGGGTGGCGCAAAAAAACTTCTGGCGCAACCGGCGCGCTTTTGTATCGTAGCTCTCTCTTGGACAATTTTTAACATGGAACCACAAGCTGACATCGCACTGATCGGATTGGCCGTCATGGGCCAGAATCTCATCCTCAACATGAACGACCACGGCAACACCGTGGTCGCCTTCAACCGCACCGTCGCCAAAGTGGACGATTTTCTCGCCAAGGAAGCCAAAGGCACCAACGTTCTTGGCGCCCATTCCCTGGAAGAAATGGTCGGCCACCTCAAGAAGCCCCGCCGCGTGATGCTCATGGTCAAGGCCGGCAAACCGGTGGACGAATTCATCGAGCAACTCATCCCCCTCCTGGAAGCGGGCGATATCATCATTGACGGCGGCAATTCGCTCTTCGAAGACACGATCCGCCGCACGAAGTACGTCGAGTCGAAAGGCCTGCTCTACATCGGCACGGGCGTCTCCGGTGGCGAGGAAGGAGCGCGTCACGGTCCGAGCATCATGCCCGGCGGTTCGCCCGCTGCGTGGCCGCACGTCAAACCCATCTTCCAGGCCATCGCCGCCAAAGTGGCCGACGAAACCCCCTGTTGCGATTGGGTCGGCGAAAACGGCGCCGGTCATTATGTAAAAATGGTGCACAACGGCATCGAATACGGCGACATGCAACTGATCTGCGAGGCTTACCACATCCTGAAAACGGGTCTGGGCATGACCGCGGAGGAAATGCATCAGGTTTTCAAGGAATGGAATGAGGGCGAACTGGAGAGTTATTTGATCGAAATCACCCGCGATATTCTCGCGTTCAAAGATACCGACGGCCAGCCGCTGGTCGAAAAAATCCTCGACACCGCCGGCCAGAAGGGCACGGGCAAATGGACCGTGCAAAACAGCGCCGATCTCGGTATTCCCATCACGCTCATCGCGGAAGCCGTCTATGCCCGTTGCGTGTCCGCCCTCAAAGACGAGCGCGTGAAGGCGGCCAGGAAACTCAAAGGCCCCCGGCCGGCCCTTGCCCAGTCCAGGAAGCCGGAGGCAAAGAAGCAGTTCATCAATGACGTTCGCGACGCGCTTTACGCTTCCAAAATCGTCAGCTACACCCAGGGCTACATGCTGATGCGCGCGGCCGCTCAGGAATACCAGTGGAACCTCAATTATGGCGGGATCGCCCTCATGTGGCGCGGCGGTTGTATCATCCGCAGCCGTTTCCTGGGCAAGATCAAGGAAGCGTTCGAGCAGAATTCCAAGCTCATGAACCTGATGCTCGACGACTATTTCCGCGGGGAAATCAAGCGTTGCCAGAAGGGCTGGCGCAACGTCGTGAGCGCCGCGATGAAGCGTGGCATACCGGCACCGGCCTTCACCACGGCGCTGGTCTTCTACGACCAATATCGCGCCGCCGTCCTCCCGGCCAACCTGCTCCAGGCCCAACGCGATTACTTCGGCGCGCACACCTACGAACGCGTGGACAAACCGCGCGGCGAATTTTTCCACACCAACTGGACCGGTCGCGGCGGCACCACCGCTTCCGGGACCTACACGGTGTAGCCGGTTTCGATTTACCAATTTCGATTTGCGCGACGGGATTTTACCGCCCAAACATCGTCCACCGCGCCGCTTCCTGAGCGATTCAGCTCCACCACCAAGGAGCGCTGATAATCGCTGACAAGGACATTGGAAGCCTCCGACTTTGCCGGAAGTTGCTGATGCTCGCTTAATCGCTGGCGGCTGTCGTCGCAGCGACTCTCTCTTCCATGACCTTTTTCCACTCTTCACCGAGCTCTTGCACGGTCTTGCCCGTGTAATTCTTCCATAAGCCCTCGTCGTACTTGCCCTCGCGGGCCGCCGCGTTCAACTTCCTGACGATGTCCGGGTCATACTTGCCGCCCACCCAATTAAGGAAATTCCCGGTAATGCGATAGTTGCCGTCGTAGCGCGCGCGGGAAAGGTTTTTCCTGGTGATCTCGGCGCCTTTGGTTTCCGGCTCATAGAGAAACCAGCGGATGTAGTCGGCAATCCCTTCCACCAGCCATCCCGGGGTGCGCGTGGCGTCGGGATTGTTGCGCCGCGCCCGGCCGTACTGCTGCACGACGTGGACCATCTCGTGCACGACCGATCCTCTGGCTTCGCCCTTCAGGTTGCGCCGGAACCAGCCGCTGTTGCAATTGATCCGGTTCCCGCTCGCGGCCGCAGGCACGTTCATCCCTTCTCGAAACGCGATGGTCACACGTCCCGGAGCTTCATAGCCGCCACTGGGCAGCAACCCGACGATTTTCGGATACCACTCCCGCGCGACCGGGGCCAGCATCTGCTCCGCCCATTCCGTCAAATCCGGCGCCGCGGAAGTGTCAATGGTGATCTGATACGTTCCACCGGCCGCGGCGAAGGTTTTTTCGATTGTTTGCCTGGCGGGCGTTTCCGCCACCGCCGGTGCATCGCGGTCGATCACGTCGATTTCGCTGTAGAACGTGTTGCCGAACGGGTCGGCATCTTCCGTGCGGGCGATGGCAAACAGGAGATAGCGATAGCGGCCAAGGGCACCGTCGGAATCGGAGAGGCTGATGCCATACTGCCCGCCGCCTTCACCCTGCTTCGGCCGCGTATCGACATTGGCCACCCGTTTCCACCCGCACTTTTCCGGGTCGGTCCCTTTCTTCGGCTGTGCATTGAAATCGCCGGCGCCCCCGTCGCTGGCGTAAAGCTGGTACACCTGCGGACCGCGCGCGCCGGGATGCCACGAGTAGGTGTTGACCTGCTTGATATCAATCGCGCGGCCCAGGTCCACCAGAAGCCGCCCGCCCTCACTGCCCGGGTTGAAGAAGAAATTATCGGACGGCTGGTCTTCCTCGGTGGGAACCTTGCCGTCGTGGAGCTTATCAACGTCCCCACTGTTGATGTCCTTCCTCCCGTCCACGATCGTGAACACAGCCGCTGCCGCTGCGTCGCTGGCGGACGGTGAAGGCACGTTCTTGAACCTGAAGGCGGCAGTCGCGTCTTCGTTGTGCGCGAAGACAGTTTTGATTTCAGCGCGCGCGATCGCTCCAAGCAGGATGACCGACGCTTGGGCGATCAACAGGAATTGAAATTGCATGACACTATTCAATAATGAGGGATGTTACAGTTCCCTGGGTTAATGAAAACGCGAAAATTCCGCTTCCAGAAGGCAAGGCAAAGACGGCGGGCTGTAGCAGCTTGCCGCTCTGATCCCTTGACCGGATAGGTTCACGGGTGCAATGCGGCGGAATCGCGCAGCGCTACGGTGCGGTTGGCTTGAGCAAAAACTTCTGCAATCCCGCCAGATTATCGGTGTTAATCAGATCCACGCCGGCGTCGAACAACGCTTTCCAGACTTCAGGCTTGTCCGGAGTGTTCCAGAACCGGATTTTGTGCCCTCGAACGTGAGCTTTGGCGACGAGTTGTTCGAGTCGTTGCCGCACGTCCTCGGGCATGGCGCCATTCCAGCGCCATTTGAAAACTTTGCTCCAATCGTCGCTGACCAGCGGGACCAGAGCGCTCGCTGCGGCGGTATCAAGGTCTTCGATGCGACCATCGACACCCGCGTAACGGAGCGATTCCGCCGCCATGGTTTTCGAGGCGCGATTGCCTGAAATGACCGCGGTGATGGCGTTGGTCCGGACACTTCCGTCGCGAAACGCGGTCAACAAATCGGAGTATTGCTTCAGCACTTCGCGCAAGGCGGCATAAGTTGTCTCCGCGTCGGATTTCACATCAATCAGGAGAATGGCCGCAGGCCCGTCCCGATAGAGCCGGCCGCCGTTCTGCCGCACGCGCTCGCGCAGGGGATCGAGATAAAGCGCCTGCAACGTTCGTTCCGGTTTTACTTTGCTGCGGTCGTGGGCAACGAGCAATTTGCCGTCCACGAGCCAGATGTCCGCTTCGACGCTGCAGAATCCGTGGTCGAGGGCATCGAACAGCGGCCGCGCGTGCTCGTAATCGTTGTGGGCGTGGGCGCGAATGAGTGGCGGCGGCGAATTTGTTTCTGGCGAGGCGACCGCGCTTTCCGATAGAGTCAGCCCGCAAACCCCAATCGCCAGCATGAGACGCGAAGCGGGAAAATGTTTTGTGCGCATGATTCGTCGGAAGTATTCGACGGCCCGGCTCCTTTGTCGAGTCAAGTCGCCCGGAGGGTGGGGGAGCCGGAGATTTCTGTGAGTAATTATGACCCGCGGTTTCAATCACGCCATCCACTGCGTCAGTGCGGCGATTTTATTCGCTCCCGCAGTCTTATCCGGTGTCGGAGGGCTTTCACCGCGGGACGCCCTCCGGCACATGAAAGTCGCCGAGGGGTTTAAGGTGACGCTCGTCGCCAGCGAACCGGACATCCGCCAACCCCTCTCGATCGGCTTCGACGCGCGCGGTCGCCTGTGGGTGATCCAATATTTGCAGTATCCGACTCCCGCCGGTTTGCAACCGGTCAGCGTCGATCAATATCTCCGCACTAAATACGACCATGTGCCGGAGCCGCCCCCGCGCGGACCGAAAGGCGCGGATCGCATTACGATTTGTGAAGACCGCGACGGCGACGGTGTGCCGGACAAGTTCAAGGACTTTGTGGGCGGGCTGAACCTTGCGTCCGGTCTGGCGATTGGTTACGGGGGCGTTTTCGTTGTCCAACCGCCTTACCTCCTCTTTTATCCGGACCGGAATCACGATGATATTCCCGATGGCGACGCGGAAGTGTTGCTCAGCGGTTTCGGGCTGGAAGACGCGCATGCGGTGGCCAATTCGCTGACCTGGGGGCCGGACGGCTGGCTTTACGGCGCGCAAGGGAGCACGGTGACGGCGCACATTCGGGGCATTGAATTTCAGCAGGGCATTTGGCGTTACCACCCGATCACGCGTGAGTTCGAACTGTTCGCCGAGGGCGGCGGCAACACGTGGGGACTCGATTTCGATGAGCACGGCAACGTCATTGCGGGAACCAATTTCGGCGAGCAAATCGGGCTGCATCAGGTGCAGGGCGGTTATTACATCAAAGGCTTCAGCAAACACGGCCCGTTGCACAATCCTTACACGTTTGGTTACTTCGACCACATTCCCTACACCGGATTCAAAGGCGGACACGTCACCTGCGGCGGGATCATTTACCAGGGCGGCGCGTTTCCCGCGCGGTTCAACAACAGTTACATCGCGGGCAACCTGCTGGCGAACGCAGTCTTTTGGCATGTGCTCAAACCCGACGGCTCCAGTTTCCTGGGCCATTTCGGCGGCGACCTGTTGACCGCCGACGACATCTGGTTTCGGCCGGTTGATCTGACCGTCGGCCCGGATGGCGCGGTTTACGTCGCCGACTGGTATGACAAGCGGGCGACGCACGTTGACCCGCTGGACACCTGGGACCGGAGCAACGGGCGCATTTACAAAATTGAATGGCAGAAGGACGCGCGCGGCCCTCGTGCCTCGTTCGACCTCTCCAGGTCTTCGAGCGAAGCGTTGGTTGGATTGCTCGCGCATTCGAATGACTGGTTCCGCCGCGAAGCGCGACGGATTCTGGCCGAGCGCCGCGATCCGAAAGTCATTCCAATATTGCGAAAGCAAATTCGTGAATCGACCGACAATCACCTCGCGCTGGAGAGTCTGTGGGCTCTCTATGTCAGCGGCGGGTTTGACGACCGCGTTGCCGAAGAATTGCTCCAGCATCGCGCCAATGATGTGCGGGCCTGGTCGATTCGTTTCCTCGGCGACGCCAAAAAAGTTTCGCCGCCGATCCGGAAACAGTTGATGGTTCTCGCGCGGAAGGAGGCCAGTCCGGTGGTTCGCAATCAACTCGCTTGCAGCGCCAGGAGACTGCCGGGACGCGACGCGCTGCCCATCATTCGCGAACTGTTGGAGCGCGACGACGACGCCAGCGACCCGCAGATTCCTTTGCTCATCTGGTGGGCCATCGAAAGCAAAGCGGTCTCAGATCGCGACCCGGTCGTCGCGCTGTTCGCATCGACGCGAATCTGGCAGAGTGCGCTCGTCCGTCGGCACATTGCCGAACGGATCGCCCGCCGTTACGCGGCCGAGGGCACCGGTGACGGTTATTCAGCCTGCGCGCGGCTGTTGTCGCTGGCCCCGACAGAGGGCGACGCCGAACGGCTGCTCCAGGGAATGGAACTGGCGCTCGCGGGCCGGCGACTGGACGAGGTTCCCGCGTCGTTGGCGTCGTGGTTTGCCGCGGCGTGGCGACGTCCGAATCCGAGCCAGGCTTTGATTCGGGCCGGATTACGACTGGGCAATGCCGGGGCGACATCCGTTGCGTTGAATCTGATCGCCGACGAAAAGACGCCGGAAAAAGATCGTGTTGCGCTGATTGAGATTCTCGGTGAGATCAGCGAACCGGGGAGTGTTTCGAACCTGCTCGCGCTTTTTGAAACATCAAAATCTGCCGCGCTCAAAAATGCCGCGTTGTCTGCGCTGGGGCATTTTCCGGAACGACACATCGCCGAAGCCCTGGTGCGGTTGTATCCCGGATGGGGCGCGGACCTGCGACAACGCGGGCGCAACGCCCTTTGCAGCCGGTCGGCATGGACGGCGGTGTTGCTGGACGCCGTGGACGCGGGGACGATCGCTCAAGCAGACCTGGGTTTCGATCAGTTGCGGCAGATCGCCGCACTGAAGGACCCGGTATTGACCGCGCGCGTGGAGAAGCGGTGGGGCAGAATTCAGCCGGCATCGGATGAGGAAAAACAAAACACGGTGAACCGGCTCCGGCTGACTCTCAGTCCCAGCGGCGCGGCGGGGCGAAGCGGCAAAGGCGACATCGCCGCGGGCAAGCTTGTGTTCCAGCAAAATTGTGCGGTGTGTCATCGGCTGTTTGGCGAAGGCAATACGATTGGCCCCGACCTGAGCGGCGCGGACCGCAGGAACACCGAGGTGATGCTGTTCAATATCGTCAATCCGAGCGCTTACATCCGGCCGGAATACGTCGGCTACGACGCGATCACCATGGACGATCAGTCGCTTGCGGGTTTGCTGGTCGAATCGTCCCCCACCGCGGTGACCCTTCTCGATCGCAACTACCAGCGGCACGTGTTGGCCCGCGATCAAATCAAAGAACTGAATGCCTCGCTGGTGTCGCTCATGCCCGAGGGGTTGCTGGAAGCGATGACGCCGCAACAGGTGATGGATTTGTTCGCTTACTTGCAAAGCGAGGGCGTTGGCCCGAACGCGGCGTCCAAATAGCCCGTGGGAAGCCTGAGACTGCGCTCATGGGCCAAGGGGCTGAATGTCGTCCGGCGCTGACGTGGGCGAGGCTGTCCCTGAAAAGTCCTCGTCAATAGGTTGCCCGTCCGCCCGACAAATCAAATACTGCACCCGTGCTGAACGAACAGTCCTCCGAGCATAGCCACGCGACCAGGGCTGCAGCTTCTTCCTTGCGCCCAAAACGGTCCATCGGAATTCGTGACCGCATATAGTCGATGTGCGACTGGGGGACGGTGTCGAGGATTTCGGTCTGGATGACGGCAGGCGTGATGCAGTTTACCAGCACGCCGGATCTGGCCAGTTCTTTGCCCAGCGATTTGGTCAACGCAATCACGCCGGCCTTGGAAGCGCTGTAGTGGCTGGCGTTGGGGTTGCCCTCCTTGCCGGCGATGGAGGCGATGTTAACGATGCGGCCGTATTTTCGCTCGATCATTCTTGGCGCGACGGCGCGGCAACAATGGAAGAGGCCGATCAAATTGACTTCGATCACGTCACGCCATTCTGCGGGCGTGATTTCCCACAACGGTTTGGTGACGCCGGCAATGCCGGCGTTGTTGACGAGAATGTCAATGCTCCCGAAGTGCCTGGCCGTGGCTTCCACCGCCGCCTCGACGGACTCAGGCCGGGTGATATCCACAACAGCGGTATGGAGCCTCCCCGCCGCCGACAGGCTCTTTTCGGCCTGCTCGAGTCGCGCGACGTCGCGGTCCCACAAGCTGCAACTCGCGCCCGAGGCCAGCAGTCGTTCCGCAATGGCGTGGCCGATGCCGCGCGCGCCGCCGGTGACGATGGCCTTCCTTCCGTTGAGATCCATTTTGTTCATGAAATGCAGATTGATTAGTGGGCCCGGCCGGTTTTGTCCAGATAATGAATTGATGCGAGACGCATTCGCTGATGGACGGGGGCGATTCGCGTCGGGTCGGAGACCTGCGCTGTGTCTTTCGCTCCGGAACTCCAGGAGGGTGTCCAGCCGGCTGAAACGGCTGCGACATTTATATGATCCGATCGGATCACTTTTTTGTCGCACGATTTTTCCGTTTCGGCACTATGATCCCATGCGCGCCAAGACCGAAGAATTGCTCTGCTTCCTGCTCTGGACCGCCGAGACCATCTCCCGGCCCACCTGGCGCAATATGACCGAGTCCTTCGAAGGCTGGGCTTACCGAAAGGGCCTGCTTCGGCAACTCCAGCGCCTAGAAAACAAGCGGTGGCTGAAACGCGGTTCCGGGCCCGCGGGCGAACGCTTGTACCGCCTTACGGAGTCGGGTCGCCTCGAAGCGCTCGGTGGACGTGACCCGGAGGCTTGCTGGCGCCGGCAATGGGACGGTCGCTGGCGGCTTATCCTGTTCGACGTACCCGAAGTCAGACGCCACGCCAGGACGAGGCTGAGGCGCTATCTCCGGGACCGCGGCTTCGGCTACCTCCAAAACAGTGTTTGGATCACCCCGTACCCCGTGACCGAACAGCGTGACCTACTTGCCGATGGACCGGCGGATGTCGAATCGCTTATCCTGCTCGAGGCCCGCCCCTGCGCCGGCGAAAGGGACGCCCAAATCGTCGCTGGCGCGTGGGACTTCGCCGGGATCAACCAGCGCTACACGAGGTATCAGGAAATCCTGGCGCGCCGTCCGCGCGGCCGGGTGAACAACGAAACAGCGGCAAAGGCGTTTCACCACTGGCTTCGGGAGGAACGCGAAGCCTGGACGGGAGCATTATGGCACGATCCGTTACTGCCCAACTCGCTCCTGCCGGACGGCTATGCGGGTCGTGATGCCTGGAAAGCCCGCTTGGCGGTGATGCGGGCGGTCGGGAAGCAAATGCAAGCTTTCAAAACCGAATGAGGGGCCGCGAACTCAACCTCGAGTGCACTCGTCGGCGCCGATTCCCGAGTGGAGAACTGGTTTGCTGATTGGTTGATATTCTGGCAGATGATTTGGCTGATTCTCATGGAGTGGTGGAGTGACGGGGTTTTGACAGCGCTCCAATACTCCCTCACTTCGCTCACGCTTTGAATTCCTTCCTCAGCATCTCGATGCTTCTCGGCACGGCCACGTCGGGGTTTTCTTTTCCCTCAAATTCGAGCGACACGTATCCGCGGTAATTAACGTCCGCGAGGATTTTGGCGACCCGATTGTAATCGAGATCGAGGGTGTACCATTCGCCGCCGCCGTAGTAGGTCTTGGCCTGCACGAAGACGGTCCGGGGCGCGATTTGTTCCAGCTTGGGGTAAGGATTTTCCAGAAAGTTGCCGGTGTCCATCAGCACGCCGAGCCAGGGCGACTTGATCGCGTTGACGATGCGCAGCAAACCCTCGGGCGTGCGCGCCAGGCCCCAGTGATTTTCCAACGCGAGGATTACGCCGCACTCCTCGGCCTTGGGCAAGCAACGTTGAATACCGTCGAGGCACCATTTGAAACCTTCCTCTTCGGTGTGACCCGCCAAAATCGGCTCGATGCCGCGATTGGCCATGAGCGTGTCGAAATCAACCGTGTTCCAGCGACCGGTGTTGATGCGGACAGACGGAATGCCGAGTTGGTAGGCGATCTCAATGCACTTCCTGGTGTGTTGGACATTTTCAGTCAAAACTTCCGGCTTTGGACTGACGAAATTCTGGTGGGTCGAAAGGCAGATCAGATCGATGCCCTGCGTAAAGGCGAGGCGTTTCAACTTATTGCAGTAAGTGCGCCCCGCGCTGTCGAACGGCGCCTTCTCTTCGATGTCCATCTGGCGATGGAGAATATCCACGCCTTCCACGCCGAGCTCGGCCGATTTTTCGATCACGGCTTCGATGGAAATCTTGGGCGGACGAAAGTGCCAGTAGGAGTAGGTCGAGATGCCCAGTTTGATGCGTTTGTCGCTCGCCGGTTTTGCGGACGGTGTGGATTCGGCGCCGGAGGCGGCCGCGGCGGCCGCACAAGCGGCGGTGGCGAAAAAAGTTCTTCGAGTGAGTTTCATGGTGTTGGTTCTTCTTTTTAACCAAAGGATGGTTCGACGGCCATCAAAAACCGGTGGCGTCCTTTGCGCGCCGAACGCTCATTTTCCAGGATTGCGGCTCTTGTCAAAAAAGAGGCTGATGTGCCCCCAGGGCAACTGAATGCTATTTGACATTTCCATTCGTGTTAATTGGTGTTAATTCGTGGTTCGCTAAATATGAATCCCGAATCCCGGCTTGACGAACTGAAACTCGAACTTCCTCCCGCGCCGAAACCGGTGGCGGTTTACAAGCCGCTGGTGGTTTGCGGCAACCTGGCCTACCTCTCCGGCCACGGCCCGCTCAAGCCGGACAAAACGCTCATCACCGGTCGCGTGGGCGCGGACCTCGATCTGGACGCGGGAAAGGCCGCGGCGCGACAGACCGGCCTGGCGATCCTCGCGACGTTGCGCGGTGAACTGGGAAGCCTGGACCGGGTGAAGCGCGTCATCAAAGTGTTGGGCATGGTCAATTGCACTCCGGACTTTCTGGACCATCCGAAAGTCATCAACGGTTGCAGTGAACTGTTCGCCGATGTGTTCGGCAAAGAAAACGGCATCGGCGCGCGCAGCGCGGTGGGCATGGGTTCGCTGCCGGGGAACATCGCGGTGGAGATCGAGGCGGTGTTCGAGATATCGTAGGATGCAAATTCGAAATCCGAAGTTCGAAATTCGAAACAAATTCAAATGTCCGAAGGAGAACATTCAAGGCGATTCGATCTCGAAGAGCGAACCTATGAGTTTGGGAGGCGTGTCCGAGCGTTCGTCAAGCGCCTGAAGCGAACTTTGGGGAATATTGAAGACGCACGGCAGCTTATCCGCGCTTCAGGTTCCGTGGGCGCGAATTACATCGAGGCGAACGAGGCTCTTGGCAAGAAGGATTTCCTGATGCGCATCAAGATTTGCAGGAAGGAACCGCAAAGAACGCAGGGACCGCAAAGAAAGGACAACAGCGAAAACGCTCCCAGTCAAACCCAACGCGCGAATTCCGCCGAACGACCCAATATAGCGACCCGGCACACGGGACGCACGAATTGCAACCGCGACGCTCTCGCCGGGTTCGCTGCAGCGCATAGGTTTAGGCCAGTTACTTGAGTATCTCATGAATGCTCTCCTGATATGCGTCCCGCTTGTCAGTAAGCCAAACATCATAGATGTCGCGGCTACGCTCATCGGCACGACGTAAAACTATCGCCAACCTGTTAGTGTCACCACTATCGGCCATCTTGCGAAGCTCGCGGACAAAGTCAGCGTATGGCTGTCCAACACCGCCGTTGCAAGTGCCGTGGTAGCCGTGAACGATGCGAGCCTCAGTCATAAACGCCACAAACTGCCACTCGACAATCATCGCGGCCACGACAACGGCAGCCAGAATAAGAACGGTGCGGGTCTTCATAAAAGCGCGCGAAGTGGCCTAACGAGCTCAGCCACGCCGGGCCAAGAGACGTGAACCGCGCAGCGGAACTAGCACCGCTCCCCGGCGTTGGCTGCAGCGATTTTTTTTAGGCCACGTCATCGTCGAGACAAAAATACAAAAACACAAGTGAGGTATCCAAGAGCTACGGCCAATGTGCCCCACTTCACAACCTGATAGACAAAATGCCAGCCGGGAAATCGTCGGATCTCCTCTGCAAATCGGCGCTCCGTCTTCAAATTGTCGGTGCTCGTCTGCCACCATACCTTCCACATATTGACTCCGGTCTT
>DASPXS010000438.1:0-2634 GCA_035637175.1 Haliangiales bacterium
CCGGTGGCTAAACTCAGGCTGCTGGACAAGCTAACCTCTCATTTCCGTTTCTCGCACCCTCAAAACGGGAACTCCGACTTTGTTGGACTTGATTTGCTATCGTGCAGTCCCGGACTCAGACCCGGGAGCAGAGTCCCGGGAACGGAGTCCGGCCAAACACTTGTTCACTCCGGAAATCCGTCCCGCCGCCTACTTGACGGACGGATCCGCGGGCAGGCCGAGTTTTTTGTAGAGACCTCGCCGCGCGACCTTGTCGGTCTCGAGAATTTTCCGGGCGTAGGTGGCGACGGCCATGGCCTTTTCACGCGGCACAACAATAACGCCGTCGCCATCGGCCGCGATTACGTCACCCGGCCGGACCAGCACGCCGCCCACCACCACCGGACGATTGATGGATTCAATTTCATTGCGACCGGGCCGAATGCCGCGGCCCGGGCGGCGGAAGTAGAGCGGCATTTTCTCGGTGGTGACTTCATCGGTATCGCGCGCCGTGGCGCCGGTGACGACTCCGACGCAGCCGGCGAGTTTCCAGGTCATGATGTTGTTCGAGCCAATCGACCCCACGTCGGCATTCGACGTGTCTTCGATCACCAAAGCGCTGCCCGGCCGCAGCACGGACTTGAATGGTTCGCCGGAGCGGTGGCGATACCATTCCGATGCCCAACGATCATAATCCTCCACACTGCGTTGCCCGGCGGGCGCTTCCTGAGTCGGGACGTAACGAGCCGTGACGGCGATGCCGATGAACCGGTGGGCGAATTTTTCTGTATCGCGCCAGAGCGGGTGAACGTCTGCGTCCATCAAACCGACGTTCTGCAAACCCACGGCGTCCATGCCGTCGCAGACATCCGCGACGCGCAAGCCCTGGAATGCCTCGAGCAGCTTTTGATCTTCGTCGGCCGAATACACGCGCGTGGCGATAAAATTTGTGCCCGCGCGCAGGGCACTCGCCTCCGGCGGCGGTTCCGCGCCGCTGACGGCCGGTGCCGCCGGCGCAAGTCCAATGAAGAGGACAACCGGAAAAGGGAATTGGAGGGGAGATTTCATTGCGGAATTTTGCAAAGACCGCCAATTCCGTCCAACAAGAAAAAGCAACCCTGTTGCCGCGGGGCGTTGTCGGGTTGTCGGGGTCGCGGTCTTGCTTTGTAGGCGCTCTCAGCCGCCGCGCCGGGCGGTGCGGCGATGCGGGCCCATTGCTGACCGACCCCTAAAGGAAGACTTCACTGGCTTTCGCCGTGCTTCTCGACGCGTACCTTCGGTTGTGTCTCCGCCGCGGCGGGAAATTTGCCGGCTACCCCTTCCCGGAGGGCAGTCGCCGGAAGATCTCGTAGATCGCGTGATTCGAGAGCGAGACGACAAACAAATTGCCGTTGGGTCCCGTTTCGATGTCGGTGCCGACACCAAAGTCCGTCCCGATGAGCAGGCTTTCGCTCTCTGTGATATTAAACTTGGCCGTGTTATCGGCCACGCCATCCTCGAGGCGCGGATCGGTGGGAACAATCGTGCGGCCATTGCCGGCCAATCGAAAACGAAAGAGGTAGCCATTGGCCAGGGTTGGCCGCGCAGCGCCGACAAACAAATCTCCCTCGAACTCGGGTCCGAGCCCTTTGCCGTTCACAAACCCGATTCCCGCCGGGGCCACGGCGTATTTCCAACTGAATTCCGAGTCGCGATAATGCGCCCCCGGCAGCATGAACAGCCGCGACAACGCTTCTTCGGGTGTGTCGGCCAGCAGCGTGGGCGGCCAGCGGAGTTGTTGCAGCCCGAAAAAGGCCGGGTCGGTCTCAATCGCCTTGAACTCGGCCACGCGGCTGACCGGGCCCATGATTTGTATCCAGCCGCCGTTCAGTCCGGCATCCACGCGACGGAGTTCGTCGAACGAGTCGTCGCCATTTTCCTGAAGCCAGAGCTGCCCCGACCTGGGATCGAACGCCATGCCGAAGGTGTTGCGGATGCCGTAAGCGAAGATTTTTTGCAGGTTCGCCCCGACTTCGCCCGACATGGACGCGCCCACGGCAAAAAACGGATTGTCGGCGGGCGCTGTGCCGTCGTCATTCAGACGGAGGATGACCCCGGTGAGATGCGCGTTATCCGGTTCCGGTCCGCCGAACTGGTCGTCCTGAACGATCGGACCGGGGCAGGTTTCGGCCGGACCGCAAGGAAGATTTTGCAAAGAGCCACGACGCCCGTTGTCGCCGATGACGATGTAGAGCTTGCGATCGGGGCCAAAGCGGATCACGCCGCCGTTGTGATTGCCGCGCGGCGTCTGGCCGGCGTCGGCCTGAAAGGCGTGAAGGTGGATGAGATTCTGTTCGAGGCTGAGCGCCGAGCCATCCCAGGCAAAGCGGTCCACGCGATTCCCCAACAACGGAGTGTTGGTGACCACGGACGTGTCGGCGCCGGTCGAACTTTCAGTCCAGTAAAGGTAAACGCGCGGGTTGGACGGGAAATCCGGGTGGAGGGCGATGCCCAGCAGGCCGCGTTCGGAGTTGGAGTTGACCGGCAAATCGAGCACGGTCGAGGTCAATTCGCCGTTCACAAACCGCTGGACTCGCCCCGTTGCTTTCTCGAGCACGAGCATATCATTGGCGCCGATGAATGCCAGACTGGTGGGCGAGTCCAGGTTCGTCGTGA
>DASPXS010000439.1:0-3349 GCA_035637175.1 Haliangiales bacterium
ATGGTTTCGCCCCGCCGCAACCGCCCCATGAGCGTAAGCACGTACCTCCCGGAATTCGCGACGGACTCGACCCCCGGCGTGGCTTGTGAATGCATCATCAGCGGAATCGAAATATCCATTGAGCTGCCAACTTCCAGGCCGAAGAATTCCGGCGGGGTCACACCAACGATGGTAAAAGACGCGCCGCCCAGTTGAACGGTCTTTCCCACAATCGCCGGGTCGCCAGCAAAGCGCCGTTGCCAATAGTTGTAGCTGATCACGCAGACGGGCGACTCGCCGGGGGCGCGGTCATCGTCCGGGACAATCGTCCGGCCCACCGCCGCATTCACACCCAACACTGAATAATAATTCCCACTCACGAGTTGGCCCGCCACCGCCGGTTCTGGCTGATCGCCCACACTCACGGTCAGCCGCAATGGGTAGTAGGCCAGCACGCCGGAGAAAACCTGGTTTTGATCGCGAAATTGTTTGTAGGTGTCGTACGGGAATTGGGTAATTGTCGCACGGCTGTCGGCGTGCCTGAGCAGCACCAATTGCCCCGGGTTTTTGACGGGCAGCCGTTTCAGCAACACGGCGTCAACCAGACTGAAGATGGCGGTGTTCGCGCCGATGCCGAGCGCGAGCGTGAGCACGGCCACGGCGGTGAAGCCGGGGTTTTTCAGCAATTGGCGGAAGGCGAATTTGAAGTCGTTCATGGTTCGTTGTCAGTTGTCAGTTGCCGGTGGTCAGTGGTAAGCCAAAGCTCCAAATCTCAAGTTCCAAACTCCAAATAAATCCCAAACCCCAAATTCCAAACATTGAATCAACTGCGCGCGCCGGAGTTTGGAGTTTGGTAATTGGAGCTTCTTTGGTGTTTGGATTTTGGAGATTGGTGTTTTCATTCGTATCTCAGAGCCTCCATTGGATCGACGTTGGTCGCGCGTCGTGCCGGCAACCAGCAAGCAGCACACGCGACGAGGACGAGCGCAGCGACGGTCGCGCTGAAAACCACGGGATCAACGGCGGAGACGCCATAGAGCCGGTGCTCGATGACCCGGATGAGCGCGATTGCTGCGGCGAGGCCGAATGCCGCTCCCACCGCCGTCAACTGGAGGCCCTGTCGTAAGATGAGGATAATGATGTTTCCGGACTGCCCACCCAGCGCAATCCGCACGCCGATTTCCTTCGTCCGCTGCGCCACGTCGTAGGCCAGCATCCCGTAAAGGCCGAGCGACGTGAGCAGCAGCGCTAGCATGCTGAATCCGCCCACACCCGCCGCAATCATCCGATCCTCCCGCGTCGCGCGGCTCAATGCAGCCTCAATGGTTTCCACGCGTCGCATTCGCATTTTCGGGTCCATTCCCCGCACGATCGAAGTGATCGCGCTCGCGAGTGCCTGCGTATCGCCGCTGGCGCGGATTTGAAATCCAATTCTTCGCTCTGGCGTCCCGCCTTGCGGGATGTAGCACACGAGTTCAGCGTCCTCCCGTAGGTTGCGATACTTCGTATTTCTCGCGATCCCGATAATTTCATACTGCGAATCGCCCCGCTGAATCAGCCGCCCAATCGGATCGGTGGCTCCAAAGAACCGTCGCGCGACCGCTTCATTGATCACCGCCTTTGCCCCGGCATGGGGGCTGTCCAATGAGCGGTCCGCCAATAGGCCGTTGCCACGCAGCAGGGGAATGCCGATGGTTTCGAAAAAATCCGGCCCCGCCGACACGAACTGCACACTCATGTCCTCACCGGGAACATCGATGTAGCCCGGCACTTTGATGCGCGCCTGCGTTATCATGTCGTTCAACAGCGCGTGTTCGGAAAACGTCACATGCTGCACGCCAGGCAGTGCTTCAATCACCTGACGCAATTCGTGTCCAAGCGCGGTTTGCCGCGCGCCGGCGGAATCACGGGGTGATTCGACCTCGACCAACAACAAGTTCTCCGTCGGGAAACCAACGTCCACCCTTTGCAGATTTTGAACTGTGCGGACAAACTGTCCCGTGCCAGCGAGCAGGCAACCCGACACTGCAATTTGCACGACGACTAGCGCTTTTTGCAGCGTTTGCCTGGTGCCGCCGCTCGCGCTGGCCGTCTGGCTTTTCAGCGCGGACGCGAGATCGATCCGGCTGGATTTGAGCGCCGGGACCACGGCAACAATCAGGCCGGTCAGGGCGGAAATAAGTAGCATAAACAGAAAGATCCCTCCGCTCGCCTGCGCGTCGATGCCGTTCGAGCGCGCGATTGAAAAGCCCCATTGCATTATCAACAACCCGAGCAACACGCCGCCGCCAACCAGCAGCAGACTCTCGGTGACAAGCTGCCCGAGCAACCGGCCGCGACCAGCGCCCAGTGCGGCGCGGGCGGCAAACTCGCGTTGCCGGCTGGCCAGTCGAGCCAGTGAAAGGCTGGCAACATTCGCGCAGGTGATCATTTGCACGAGCGCCACCACCACGAGCAAAATGCCCAGGACCGGACGGCTCTTGCTCCGCACATCGCTGGCAAATCCGCTCGCCCCCCGCTCCAGTTCCATCGTGCCCCAGAAGCGTGCGCGCTCACCGGGCGAATCCTGAGGGCGCACTTCCGCCCTTTGCTGCTGGTAGAGAACGTCTATTTCCGCCGCTGCCGCCTCATGTGAAATACCCTGGCGCAACCGCCCCATCGCGATCAAACCGAACCAGTCCGGCTTGTGCAGATTGCCGCCGATACGCGGGCTTACCGCCGGCATCATTTCGAGCGGCGTCCAAACGTCGATCGCCTCGCCGATTTTCACGCCGGAAAAACCCGCCGGCGCCACGCCGACGATTTCGAAGACGACATTCTCAATCCGCACGGCTTTCCCGATGGCGCCGGGGTCTCCGCCAAATTCGCGCCGCCAGAATGCGTGGCTGAGAACCGCGACCGCTTGTGGCGCATCTCGGCAATCATCTTCGGGCGCGATCAAGCGGCCGAGAGATGGCACGACCTGCAGCACCGGAAAATAATTTCCGGAAACATCGCTGGTCATCACCCGCATCGGCTCCGTTCGGCCCAAGCCGGTTGCGACCAACGTGCGCGAATTTCGGCTTCCGTTCAGCGCAATCACACCGGACAACGAATGCGCTTGATCGCGCACATGCTCGTAAGTGGAATACGAAACCCAGTTGTTCGCGAGCGGAACTGCACTACTCTGTGTGCGGACAGTACGAAGAATCACCAGTTGCTCAGGTGCACCCACCGGCAGCGAACGCAACACGAGCACTTCGAGCGCGCTGAAGACCGCCGTGTTCGCCCCAATCCCGAGTCCGAGGATTAACACAACGAGCGTGGAGAAGCCAGGGTGCTTGCGCACTTGGCGGACGGCGAATTTGAGGTCGTTCATAGGCAAAAAGGC